>NZ_JBHIPQ010000045.1:0-163774 GCF_042196125.1 Bartonella sp. AP280QHHD
GAGGTCTTCCCATGATCAACGTGACCAATCGTACCAATATTAACATGCGGTTTTGTTCGTTCAAACTTGCTCTTCGCCATTGCTATTAATCTCTTGTTTTATTCCCTATATTTTATTAGCACCTAGGGACAGTTCTGCAAAACTTAAGTCTGACCAGACTGTAAACAGCCGAATCACCACAACTCTTAGACGGAAAACCCCACCAAATCTATAAATGGAATATCCTCCATCATACCTATTTGCCCAATCATCAATAATCATTTGGAGCGGGTAGCGGGAATCGAACCCGCATATTCAGCTTGGAAGGCTGCTGCTCTACCATTGAGCTATACCCGCATGACCCACGTACTAACTCTCCTTCGATGAATGGTGGAGGGGGTTGGATTCGAACCAACGTAGCATACGCAACGGATTTACAGTCCGCCCCCTTTAACCACTCGGGCACCCCTCCATTACACCGATAAAGTCGCGCAATGAGACATCACGACAACCATCTTGAATACCCATTCAATTCAATCTGATTGCGAAGTGGTTATGACGATTACTATTGTATCTGTCAACAGAATAAATACAATTCTGTACAAATTTCCTGCTCATAATTTTAAATCATAGATTTTTTCTCTCTATTTTTCTTATTAACACGTTATAAAGAAGCTATGAAAGAAAAAACATCACAAAATTCTCATTATGCTCGTTTGCGTCGCCGATATCGCGATACAAAAGGCTCTCCTTCTCGATCTTTTACACACCCAAAGAAGAAAGCTGCTTCTTTACAGCAAGAGATCATCCATCTTTATGGCATTCATTCTGTTCAGGCTGCTTTAGAAAACCCAAAAAGAATTTTAAAATGTCTTTACGTTACACAAAATGCCTTAAAACGATTAAATATATCCGAATCAGATTATCCTTGCTCTGTTACATTATGCACCCCCAAATATCTTGATTCGCTTGTTGGAAGTGAGGCTGTTCATCAAGGTATTGTTTTGGAAACTCTCCCCCTCAAACCATGCAAACTGTCGGAACTAACCAATACTGATCTGGTCATTGTCATGGATCAAATTACCGATCCACATAATGTTGGCGCTATTATGCGCTCTGCAGTTGCATTGAAAGCTAAAGCACTTATTACAACTTGCCGTCACTCTCCCCACGAAAGCGGTGTTCTTGCGAAAGCGGCATCTGGAGCTCTGGAAATGATTCATTATATTACCGTACGAAACCTTGCTGAAGCTCTTCAAGAACTTCATCAAACAGGTTTTACAAGCTTTGGTCTCGATTCAGAAGGTGACCAACCTCTAGAAACAGCATTAACAGGGAATAAAATTGCTCTTGTTTTAGGAGCAGAAGGTAAAGGTTTACGTAAAAAAACACGCGAAACCGTTTGCGCTTTAACACGCCTTGACATGCCTGGAAATATTAAATCATTAAATGTTTCAAATGCAGCAACAATAGCTCTTTATGTGGCACATCAATATCTTAGATTCTAGTTTTTAATTTTTTGTGAAACATCAAAAAAACCAACCAACAAAAAACCCGCAAAAAACCCGCCAATATGAGCTTCCCATGCTATTGAGATGCCATTTTCTTCAAACAAAATAGAAGAAATACCTATGATCAAATCAGTCGTCAGCCATACACTCATATAAACAAGCCCCCCCTTAGAACACAGAGCTTTTTTGACAGATAATAAAGGTCCTAAAAGTTTTTCGTTCTGCGCATTGACAGCTAGATTACCACTAGGAAAACCGTAACGTGCAATAGCACCCATCATTCCAGATACGGCACCTGACGCCCCAATAAGTGATATGGTACTTTCTTGATGAAATGTAAAATAAGTCAAAACAGAAATAACTGCCGTTAACACCCAAAAAATTAAAAAACGTAAAACACCAAAATGCCTTGCTAAAGGAGAGCCGAAAACCAAAAGCCAAACCATATTAAGAGCAATATGTTTAAAACTACTATGCATAAATGAATAACTCACCATGGTATAACAAAATGCTACAGGATCCCTCTTAAACAATGCTGGTATAAATGAAAAAAGCTCAAGGCTTTCAACATAAACATGATGAGAAAAAAAATACTGAGAAATGCAATAAAGACAAAAACAAAATGCTATCAAAACAACTATAATAAATGGAACATTCAATAAGGGTTCTTTAGGTTGTTTTGGCAATCGGGAAACATCATTATGTTGGTGACTAGAAACTTTCATTGTATAAAATCTCGTATTTTTTAGAAAATGGGTTATACTTTATACAAAATAAATATACCATTCCCAGTGATGCAGAATCTTCTCAACGCCTCTTCGAAACCCCTTTTTAAATTTTCAATAGCTCTATATGAAAACACGTGTATTTTATACAAAAGATTTTAAAAAGCATGGATATCAAGAATATGATTTACAAACTTAGTGGTATCCTACTTACTTAAATGTGAAGTTACCATGCAATATACAAGAACTTACGAATAGACAAACTCACTTATGAGGTGGTGTATAATAAAAATATATAAACATTATTTTCTTACTAGAAATATATTGATTATTGCATTTTTTAACCAAGCTATACTTCGATTGATAAACTTTAAAGAATCTTAAATCTCAATTTTTCCATTAATATGGCCTGCATTGCTTCTACGCTTTGAACGAAAAACGACATCTCTATGAGAAAAATACCAATACAGCGTTCTCTAGATATAATAATTAGTGTTTCATGATAAATTACTTACTTGATAATCTGTTTCCCACATACATGCAAAAGCGTCAGTTCATCTCTTTAACAAATATAAACAAGCCTTTCATTTCAACCTTTAACAGATATAATTCAAGAACTGTCTCTTATGAAACACTTAAAAAATATGTTGATTCTAATGATGCATCTTTGAATTTAAACAGTTCATGACGGAATTTTTTATTCCTTTTTTAGACAGTGTTATTGACACATCCGCCACTTGTAACGCGCAAGAGAATAGTTTGGATTATTCAATATAAAAAAAATTAAATGAGGTAATCATAGGAATTTGCTATTAAGTTGTAAAATGATAAAGGACCATTATAAATCAATGTATTATAAATAGATAACACACTAATTATTGAAGAGGAAGATCTTGAGCATTCTGCTTGCAATCCTTTAACCACACATCATAAATAGGATGCTCAACAGCGTTCAAACCAGGACTATCTGCAAACATCCATCCTGTAAAAATACGCCGTATTTTTTTATCTAATGTTACTTCATTGACTTCAACAAAACCAGTTGTACGCGTGGGTTCATCTTTAGAGCTCGTATAACACGCACGTGGTGTTACCTGTAATGCGCCGTACTGATAAATTTTACCAAGAGTAACTTCAAAACGTGTGGTCCGTCCCGTGATTTTGTCAAGACCTGCAAAAACAGCAATTCCATTGCTAATACGCTCAGCCCGCACCCCATTATTTAAGGATAAAAACACTAAAATTTCCATAAAAAAAATATAAAAAAAATGCCTCGCCCCTAACAATAAAAAAAATCTCATCATATCAAAATCAATCGCACCTTAAAAAATAATTCTTTTCATAACATAGAGTCAAATAAGACAAAAATACACACGCACATTAAAACATGTTATTTTTTAGGTGACCACGCATCATAATCTTCATGCACACAAGAACGCTCTCCATTGGAGGTGATAGCCCCCTTTGGTCGATAGTTCTCATTTGTTCCTGTCATATTGGCAACATGTGGCTTTTCCCATTCATAAGGATGATAATCCTCTTGTGTTGGTGGACACTCACAGCGATGATGAATCCAGCCATGCCAACCTGGTGGAATAGTAGAGGCCTCAGAATAGCCTTTATAGATAACCCAACGGTGCGGATAACCATCCTTATGAAGTCCTCCTTCATAATATATATTTCCAAATTGATCTTCCCCTATCCGCTTACCTTTGCGCCATGTGAAAAAACGCGTACCAATGGTATTGCCATTCCACCATGTGAAGATTTGCTTAAAAAAACGAGCCATCTGCTATTCCATTCATTTAGTGCGTTCATGAAATTAATCGTTGGAATAAAATTATTAACGATTGAAATTATCGAAAAAGTTACTAGTAAATTCAACTACAATTCCAATTGATAGGTTAACGTGCTATCCTTTAATTTCAAGAAGATATCATATGTATGGCTTCTTCTCCACCCCATAAAATTTAATCTATGCCAAGTTTCATCTTAACCAATTCATTAACAGCTTGGGGATTTGCCTTACCACCTGTTACTTTCATTACCTGTCCAACAAACCAACCAGCTAAAGCAGGTTTGTGCTTTGCTTGCGCAACTTTATCAGAATTATTGGCAACGATCTCATCAACAGCTCTTTCAATAGCCTTTGTATCCGTTACCTGCTTCATATTTCGTTCTTCTACAATTTGGCGTGCATCTCCCCCCTCATTCCAAATAATCTCAAAAAGATCTTTGGCAATTTTTCCAGAAATAACTCCTTCTTTTATAAGATCAATAATGCTTCCCAATTGATTTGGCGATACTGGTGACTCTTCAATCTCACGATTATCTTTATTTAAAGCCCCTAAAAGGTCGTTAATCACCCAATTGGCAACTATTTTTCCATCACGCCCACGCGCTACCTCTTCAAAATAATCAGCAATAGCCTTTTCTGTCACAAGAATGGAAGCATCATACACTGTCAATCCCATTTCCTTAACAAAACGTGCTTTTATAGCGTCAGGCAACTCTGGTAAGTCTGCTGCCAAAGCATCCACAAATGCTTGATCAAATTCTAACGGTAAAAGATCAGGATCAGGAAAATAACGATAGTCATGCGCTTCTTCCTTTGAGCGCATAGAGCGCGTTTCACCTTTAGCGGCATCAAAAAGCCGAGTCTCTTGATCTATGACGCCTCCATCTTCTAAAATTGCGATCTGACGACGCGCTTCATATTCAATTGCTTGACCAATAAAGCGAATAGAATTCACATTTTTAATTTCACAGCGCGTTCCAAAATTTTCACCAGGACGACGAACAGATACATTGACATCTGCACGCATAGAACCTTCATCCATATTGCCATCGCAAGTGCCCAAATAACGAACAATCGTACGCAATTTTGTCATATAGGCTTTGGCTTCATCTGATGAGCGCATATCAGGCTTGGAAACAATTTCCATAAGAGCAACACCAGAACGATTAAGATCTACAAAAGACATTGTTGGATGTTGATCGTGCATCGATTTTCCAGCATCTTGTTCAAGATGCAACCTCTCAATTCCCACTTCAATATCCTCAAATTGGCCATTCGAATCTGGACCAACAGATATAATAATCTTTCCCTCTCCCACAATCGGATAGCGAAATTGAGAAATCTGATACCCCTGCGGTAAATCTGGATAAAAATAGTTTTTGCGATCAAAAACAGATTTTAAATTAATATGCGCCTTTAATCCTAACCCCGTTCGAACCGCTTGACGAACACATTCTTGATTAAGAACAGGCAACATACCTGGCATGGCTGCATCAATAAGTGATACATGATTGTTCGGCTCTGCACCAAATTTGGTTGATGCTCCTGAAAAAAGTTTTGAATTTGATATGATTTGCGCATGAACTTCCATGCCAATGATGACTTCCCAATCACCTGTAACTCCAGAAATAAAACGCTTAGAATCAGGAGTACGCGTATCAATGATGCTCATTGCCAATCCACTACCAATATTTTAAAATTCACTCATGGCTTATCTAAAACCATTCTCTCAGTGCAATCCTAGGATATAAATCTTACAACACAAGCCCGATTTTATCGGGCTTGTGTTGTTTGCATAAATATTAAGCTTTTTTAGGAGCCTTTTTCTTAGCTGGTTTTTTCTCTGTAGACGTTTCTTTCACTTCAGACTTTTTCTTTGCCTGCTTTTCTTCAGGGACATCTGATTCGTCATATTCTTTCATCAACTCTTCAACCGTCACTTCTTTATCTGTGACTTTTATCTGTGCTAATAAATGATCAATGACCTTTTCTTCAAAAATCGGAGCACGTAGATTTTCAACAGCTTCCGGAGTCTTACGGAAAAAATCCATAATCTCTTTCTCTTGTCCTGGATATTGGCGAACCTGATCAAAAACTGCTGCTTTTAGCTCATCCTCACTAACTTTAACACCAACCTTCATTCCAATTTCAGAAAGCACCAAACCAAGACGAACACGACGCTGCGCAAGGACACGATATTCCTCACGTGCCTTTTCTTCTGTAATACCTTCATCTTCAAAACTGCGCCCAGCCTTTTTCAAATCATCATTAACCTGAGCCCATATATTGTTAAACTCAACCTCTAAAAGTTCTTCAGGAATCTCAAAATTATAATCAGCATCTAAAGCATCAAGAATTTGACGCTTAACTTTTTGACGTGTCACTGAACCATATTGGCTTTCAATCTGCCCACGAACGACCTCACGTAAGCGATCTAGAGACTCTAAACCAACTTTTTGCGCTGCTTCATCATCAATTTTTAATTCATCTGGTTTAAAGACAGCTTTGACAGTAATGTCAAACTCTGCTTCCCGTCCCGCCAAATGTGCCGCACTGTAATTATCAGGAAATTTAACAAAAATCGTTTTTACATCCCCAGCTTTCACACCAACCAATTGCTCTTCAAAACCAGGAATAAATTGTTTTGACCCAAGAATCAGTTGTGCATCACTATCTGCCCCACCTTCAAATGGAACGCCTTCAAGCTTACCTTGATAATCTATGGTAATGCGATCACCTTCTTCAGAATTCCCCTCTTTTAGAGAATAATTACGCGTAGAAGAAAGGACGCGATTGACTTGATCATCAATATCCTGTTCAGGAATAGTTGCAATTTCACGGATAACCTTAATATGTTCAAAATCTTTAATGTCAATTTTTGGTAAAACTTCATACTTTAAACTAAAAGTAAAATCAGCTTTGCCATCTAGAATTTTTTCATCTTCATCTATATCAATTTTTGGCTGCATCGCTGCACGTTCATTGCGGTCCGCTAAAATAGAACGGGGTGCATCACTGAGTATCTCATTGAGAATCTCCGCCATAAAGGATTTACCATACATTTTTCGCAAATGCCCACTAGGCACTTTACCGGGACGAAAACCATTAAGCTTGATTTTTCCCTTGGTATCATCCAATCGTTCATTCAACTTTTCTTCTAAATCTTTCGCTGGAACCACGATCTTAATTTCGCGCTTCAGTCCTTCATTAAGCGTCTCGGTAACCTGCATTAAACACCTTCATTTTTCTAAGGAGAGGGATCAACCCACTCTAATAATCATTACATTCTAACACTTCGAGTGTTACATTTACCATGAAGCGGAATTTCAGACACGTAGAAATCCGTAGCACTTAAGGGATTGCTTTGGTGCGGATGGAGGGACTCGAACCCCCACGGTCTCCCGCCAGAACCTAAATCTGGTGCGTCTACCAATTTCGCCACATCCGCCAAACTGACAAGCTAATAACCTTATACAAGCGGCGTCTCTATACCATTAATTACAGAAAAAAAGCAAACAAATATATTAAAAAAAACAAAATCTACGCTTTTCATACACGGCTGCTTACGCTAAAAGTCGATTATGTTAAAGACATTTGATACTCCAATTCATATCATCGGTGGTGGCCTTGCAGGGTGTGAAGCAAGCTGGCAAATCGCTCAGTCAGGAATTTCTGTTATTTTGCATGAAATGCGCCCCCTAAAAAAATCAGATGCCCATAAAACCGATCATTTGGCAGAACTGGTTTGTTCAAATTCATTTCGTTGCGATGATTCATCAACAAATGCCGTAGGACTTCTCCATGCTGAAATGCGATTAGCGAAATCATTAATTATGAAAGCTGCTGATACCAATAAAGTCCCTGCAGGGAGTGCTCTTGCCGTTGACCGTGATGGATTTTCAAAAACCGTTACAACAGCACTAGAAAACCACCCTCTTATAACAATCAAACGTGAAGAAGTTCAAAAAATTCCTAAAGCTTGGCAACATGTTATCATTGCAACAGGTCCCCTTACCTCATCTGCACTTGCTCAAGAATTACAAGCAATAACCGGAACAGAATCGCTCTCTTTTTTTGATGCTATTGCACCTATTATCCATACCGATAGTATTGATATGAATATTTGTTGGTATCAATCTCGCTATGATAAAATTGGTCCTGAAGGAACAGGAAAAGATTACCTTAATTGTCCCTTAAATAAAGAACAATATGAAACATTCGTTCAAGCGTTAAAAAATGCCGACAAAACAGAGTTTCGTGACTTTGAAAAAACACCCTATTTTGATGGGTGCCTACCCATTGAAATTATGGCTGAACGCGGACTTGAAACTTTAAGACATGGACCTATGAAACCTATGGGCTTAACCAATGCCCATAACCCTACAGTTAAACCTTATGCTGTTGTTCAATTACGCCAAGATAATAAACTTGGAACCCTTTACAATATGGTCGGCTTTCAAACAAAACTGAAATATGGTGAACAAATTCGCATTTTTAGAACGATTCCCGGTCTTGAAAAAGCAGAGTTTGCGCGTCTTGGTGGTCTTCACCGCAATACCTACCTCAACTCTCCAATCATTCTTGATCAAACCCTTCGTTTAAAACAAACAAAACGACTACGCTTTGCAGGACAAATTACCGGATGTGAAGGTTATGTAGAATCAGCTGCAATAGGGCTTCTTGCTGGACATTTTGCCGCTGCAGAATATCATCATAACTGTCCTTGCCTCCCCCCACAAACCACTGCATTCGGTGCCCTTTTGCATCATATTACGGGGGGGCATATTGTAATAGAAGAAACAGAAAGACAATCCTTTCAGCCAATGAATATCAATTTCGGACTCTTTCCCCCTATTACTTCTATTAAACATTCAGAAAAACGCTTACCAAGTAAAGAAAAAAAATTAGCAAAAAAGCAAGTTATAACAGCGAGAGCTCTCAATGATTGTATTCAGTGGTTAGCAAATAAAGAATCAAAGAGCTTCTGTTGATAAAAATCACACGATTCGCCTCTCTAATAAATCTCTATGACTCTCATGAAAAAGTCATTCTAAAGCCTTTTACTGTCTTCTCCAATCCATGAATACTTCTCTATGTTTCGTTATTTATTCTATAACGTAGATGCTATAAAAAACTTTATCGCTATAAAAAACTTTACCGCTATCAATGATTTAATGACTAAAAACAAAATAATTATATAAACATATTATGAATAATCAAAATAAATAAATGGAAATACACAAGTAATACTGTACTATCTTTATTAATAGTTTTTATATTACGTAATGTATATTATTTTATAAGAGTAATTTTTCTGTTTTGTAACTTCCTCCCTCAAAATTTATGATCTTCTCTTATTTTAACTCTTGTATGATGAAGGAAAAATACTCGCTTGCATATCACAAGTGAAATAAAGATATGGAAAAAATATTTGTAGGATAGAGCTGGAGCTATCTCTCCCCTCTCAAATGCCAAGAAAAATCCCAATATTAAAAACCAAATCTGAATATCAAAAGATTTTTTTATTTCAGGATCTTATAATAAATCAATAAAATTATCCTCTTGGTGCGTCACAAGAAAGGTTGGCGTATAAGAGTAAAAGAATAAAACTATCCCTTATGCACTCGTCTCAGATATCTGGGGCTAGTCGCAACATTATAGGAACTGAGAAAATAGATAGCAAGGTGGCACCAACATGCACTTTTATTAAGCGTAAATGGTGATATATAATAACTTTTATGGACTTTACAGAGTTTTCCGCTTCATATTATTTACGGATCTTGTTTTGAAATAAATACCGTAACACTTCAGCGTAATAAAAGTTAATATTACATTTTATAAGCCATACCCGCGCTCAATTAATAGAGTACAATATTTCATTGAAAAGACTAAAAACAATATATTTCAGCAATACATGAAAATAAAAAATATCGCAAGGATCTCAAAGTTTTATGTGAAAAACAAGCATAACACATGTGTTAAAAAAACCCGTTTATAAATAAATCGGGTTTTTTTAATGTAGCTTAAATTATTTTTTATTAACTGCTTCTTTAAGGCTTTTTCCTGCAGAAAATTTGGGTACAGAACGTGCTGGAATATCGATTTCAGCACCAGTTGAAGGATTACGCCCCTTTGTTGCAGCACGATGAGAAACTTCAAAAGTGCCAAAACCTGGAAGACGAACATCTCCCCCTGAAGCCAAAGCTTCTGTTACAGAAGCCATAAAAGCATCAACAACAGCACCAGCTTGCGCTTTCGAAACACCTGCCTTTTCAGCAACGGAGCTAACGAATTCACTTTTATTCATAAAATATTTCCTTTCCCTATATTACCTGAACATGACTTAATCATGTTATTGGTCAGTTTATTGAAAAGTACAGCAAACAGAAGTCTTATTTTTATCCAAAACATTGTTTTTTAGCAATAATCACAGTTATTCACGGAATTTTTCACTTTTTCCAACAAAAAACAGAATAATAACCTCAACAACATCTTCTACCACCTAAAAAATGCCGTTATAAATGAGATAAGTGAATCAGTGCGCAATCTGTATTCCTTCACTATCACTGCTCTCTGACCGGATTGGCACAGCCCCTGTAGAGGGTTCTTTCCATTCAATAGTGTCTGGAAAACGAACCAAAGCGTGTTTCAAAACTTCACTCACATGATTTACCGGAATAATTTCCATATTATTTTTGACATCATCAGGAATATCAACCAAATCTTTTGCATTTTCTTCAGGAATAAGTACTTTTTTTATCCCTCCTCGAAGAGCTGCTAAGAGTTTTTCTTTTAATCCACCAATGGGTAAAACGCGTCCACGTAAAGTAATTTCACCAGTCATTGCAATATCTTTATGCACAGCTACTCCTGTAAGGACCGAAACAATTGCTGTCACCATTGCAATCCCAGCCGATGGGCCATCTTTTGGTGTCGCACCCTCTGGAACATGAACATGGATATCGCGTTTTTCAAAAAGTGGAGGTTCAATACCAAAATCAACAGCACGAGAACGTACATAAGATGCTGCCGCTGAAATGGACTCTTTCATAATATCACGTAAATTTCCAGTTACAGTCATCTTCCCTTTGCCGGGCATCATAACTCCTTCAATAGTCAATAACTCTCCACCGACTTCTGTCCACGCAAGACCTGTTACAACACCAACTTGATTTTCTCCTTCAATCTGATTGTAATGATAACGTTTAACGCCCAAGAAATCATGAATATTACTTTCTGTAACTTTTACAGATTTTTGATGTGTTTTGAGAATTTTTGTAACGGATTTGCGGGAAATTTTCATGAGTTCACGTTCAAGGTTACGAACGCCTGCCTCACGTGTATAAAACTGAATAATTGACCTTAGTGCGCCATCAGAAATACTGAGTTCTTTTTTAGATAAACAGTGATCTTTTAGTGCCTTTGGTAAAAGATGCTGTTTAACAATTTCCATTTTCTCACATTCAGTATAACCAGCGATACGAATAATTTCCATACGATCCATTAACGGACCTGGAATATTAAGCGTATTGGCAGTTGTGATAAACATGACATCAGAAAGATCATATTCAACTTCCAAATAGTGATCAATGAATGTACCATTTTGTTCAGGATCAAGAACTTCTAATAAAGCGGATGAAGGATCACCACGAAAATCTTGGCCCATTTTATCAATTTCATCAAGCAAGAAAAGCGGATTAGATTTTTTTGCTTTTTTCATAGACTGGATAATTTTCCCAGGCATCGAGCCAATATATGTTCGGCGATGTCCACGAATTTCTGCTTCATCTCGGACACCTCCCAATGAGATACGAACATACTCACGTCCCGTTGCCTTTGCAATAGAGCGCGCTAATGATGTTTTCCCTACACCTGGAGGACCTAACAAACAAATAATGGGACCTTTTATCTTTGACGCGCGACTTTGTACGGCCAAATATTCAATAATTCGCTCCTTAACTTTTTCAAGACCAAAATGTTCATTATTCATGACCTTTTCAGCAAAATCTAAATTGTTTTTAATCTTAGATTTTTTACCCCAAGGCATTGCTAATAACCAATCAAGATAGTTACGTACAACTGTCGCTTCTGCAGACATAGGAGACATATTCCGTAATTTTCTCAATTCTGCTCCAGCTTTTTCCTGTGCTTCCTTGGATAGTTTTGTATTCTTGATACGTTCTTCTAATTCAGAGAGTTCATCTCGGCTATCATCACCTGCTCCTAACTCTTTTTGAATAGCCTTCATCTGCTCATTGAGATAATATTCTCGTTGGTTTTTTTCCATTTGCCGTTTAACATGCGAACGAATACGTTTTTCAACCTGCAAAACAGAAATTTCTCCTTCCATGAAGGACAAAACACGTTCAAGACGGGCCCGCACAGGTAAGAGCTCTAATATTTCCTGTTTTTCTGCCAGTTTAATCATCAAATGAGAAGCAATCGTATCGGCAAGCTTAGAAGGATTATCAAGCTGGCCAATCGCATTCACAACTTCAGGAGAGATTTTTTTATTAAGCTTTACATAGTTTTCAAAATAAGTAATCACTGACCTTGAAAGAGCTTCAATCTCAACATCACTCTCTCTAGGTTCTTCTGTAACAGTTGCAAAAGCCTGATGATAACCTTCACTTAAAGAAAATTGACTAATTTTTGCACGTGCAGTTCCTTCAACCAAAACCTTTACAGTACCATCAGGAAGCTTTAAAAGTTGAAGAATATTAGCAAATGTACCAATATGATAAACATCCTCTGATTTTGGATCGTCATCAGAAGCATTTTTTTGTGTCACCAATAGTATTTGCTTATCAACCGCCATCGTTTCTTCAAGAGCACGAATTGATTTTTCGCGGCCCACAAAAAGTGGAACAATCATATGGGGGAAGACAACAATATCACGAAGAGGTAAAACAGCATAAACCCCATCTCTTACTTCATCTGTCTTTTCATCAATATATTGCATAACTCTCCTTTCTGGAGCCTATGAGCTATCTACAACAATTAGCCCACCTTTAGAAAATCTCAGCTCTTCACTGTACATGAAGTGGTAATTACTCATACATAAATCAAGCATTATAATGATATTATTAGAAACACCTATCAAATACCGTTCACTACCACCTTTTATATTGTGCATCGCACAATGTCATGCTGATACATTTTCTTTATCTTCTGCACGTTCTGAGTAAATATAAAGAGGACGCGCTTTACCATCAACGACATCACTCGAAATAACCACTTTTTGAACGCCTTCAAGAGCCGGTAGCTCAAACATCGTCTCAAGAAGGATCTTCTCCATAATAGAACGTAAACCACGAGCACCAGTTTTACGTTCAATTGCTTTCTTTGCAATAACACGTAAAGCATCTTCATGAAATGCTAACTCAACATTCTCCATTTCAAAAAGACGCTGATATTGCTTTACTAACGCATTTTTAGGTTGGGATAAAATTTGCATGAGGGCGTTAACATCTAAATCCTCTAAGGTAGCGACTATAGGAAGCCGCCCAATAAATTCTGGTATTAAACCAAATTTAATAAGATCTTCAGGCTCTAAATCACGAAAAATTTCACCGACACAACGCTCATCCGGAGCCTTAACAGTCGCAGAAAAACCAATAGAAGTTTTTTCACCACGCCCTGAAATGATCCGTTCTAAACCTGCAAAAGCTCCCCCACAAATGAATAAGATGTTTGTGGTGTCAACCTGAAGAAACTCTTGTTGCGGATGCTTACGTCCACCTTGAGGAGGAACAGAAGCAATCGTTCCTTCCATAATTTTTAATAATGCTTGCTGAACTCCTTCCCCCGAAACATCTCTTGTAATAGAAGGATTGTCTGCTTTACGAGAAATCTTATCAACCTCATCAATATAAACAATACCACGCTGCGCACGTTCAACATTATAATCTGCTGCTTGAAGAAGCTTCAAAATAATATTTTCAACATCTTCTCCCACATAACCCGCTTCAGTCAAAGTGGTCGCATCCGCCATCGTAAAAGGCACATCAATAATACGTGCTAATGTTTGTGCAAGATAAGTTTTACCACAACCCGTTGGACCAACAAGAAGAATATTTGATTTAGCCAACTCAATATCATTGCTTTTAGACTGATGCGCCAACCGTTTATAATGATTATGAACAGCAACAGAAAGAACACGCTTTGCATGCTGCTGACCAATAACATAGTCATCAAGAACTGTTATAATTTCCTGTGGCGTAGGAACACCATCACGCACCTTAACCCCAGAAGACTTATTTTCTTCCCGAATAATATCCATGCAAAGCTCTACACATTCATCACAGATAAATACAGTAGGCCCCGCAATGAGCTTACGCACCTCATGCTGACTCTTGCCGCAGAACGAGCAATAGAGAGTATTTTTTGATTCGTTCCCGCTATTGCTAATTTTGCTCATTTTTCTTTCCTTTCACCACAATATATGAACACTTTGCCTTTTCAAAGGAAGCCTTTCATCATGAAAACTAAAAGACATATAGAAAACCATGCATGTCTCAATACTTTTAGGTGTTTCTCTTATTTTGCGATATTTTTTATAAAACTCTTGATTTAAAGTAGCTGTTTTTTCTATAAAAATTCTTAATCTTTTTCTTCTTTTTCAGTTTCTGCACGGTATTGTATAACATCATCAACTAAGCCAAACGCTTTGGCTTCTTCTGCTGTCATAAAATGATCGCGATCGAGAGTTCTCTCTATAACCTCATAATCTTGACTCGTATGTTGAACATAAATTTCATTTAAACGCCGTTTCATCTTTATAATATCTTGCGCATGTCGCTCAATATCTGAAGCTTGACCTTGAAAACCACCAGATGGTTGATGCACCATAATACGTGCGTTTGGCAATGTAAAACGATGACCTTTTGCTCCAGCCGTTAATAATAAAGACCCCATAGATGCCGCTTGCCCCATGCAAAGCGTAGAAACAGGAGGGCGAATAAACTGCATAGTATCATAAATAGCCATACCAGATGTTACGACACCACCTGGAGAATTAATATAAAGACTAATTTCTTTTTTAGGATTTTCCGCTTCCAAAAAAAGCAATTGTGCACAAACAAGCATTGCCATACCATCTTCAACAGGTCCATTAATAAAAATAATCCGTTCCTTTAAAAGACGGGAAAAAATATCATAGGCCCGTTCACCACGATTTGTTTGTTCAATAACCATAGGAACAAGGCTTAATGCTGTTTTCATTGGATCACTCATATTTTTACTTTCCGTTCATATAACAACCGCTCTTTACACATTCAATGTTTTTGTCCATATGTTAACATTACTCTCTTGTGCAAGCTACAATCAAGAGATTGTATAAGATAGATTAAAATCTCAATAGTTAAAATAGCAATAATAACTCTACCTAAACAAATGATGAACATCCGGAATGCGAGATACCGCCCAATGGTAAAAACTTCCTTCCTGAGGTCTTTTCGTGGTCTTTGTCTTTCTGTGAATATGAAAGCCTATCAAGCGTGAATCTGTAAGCGGCTTTACGCCAAAAGCTGGTTCAAAAATACGTTCAGTTTTTCGCCCAGTCCAATAATAAAAAGTTTCCTTTTCCTTTGCTTCATGAAAAAAAACATATTGTTTTGCTAATCGTGAAATACCATCATTGCCAAATATTGTAACGCCAAGATTTCCCGGTAAAATCGGCATTTTTTTCCTCTTTAACCAAAACGGTCTCCAAACACGACGCTTAAACCCAAGCCAATGAGGAATAATTTCTGCACCTGCCCAATAATCCTCAAATATTTTTATAATAGGGTTATTGGGCGGAAAATAAAGTGCAGAAACGCCTACTCTTGTATTATTTTTCTTGCCAACCAAACCTTATCCGCATCTGGATGAAATTGTTTAACAAGGTAAACATCTGTATCTAACCAAACACCTTGTTGATATTTCATCAGCATAACACGAAAAAAATCCGAGAACTGAACAATTGTACACCCTAATTTATCATCAGAAAAATCGGAATCAAGGCGATAAATTGCTGAGCGTGGTAAAATTGATTCGGCTTCATGCAGCTCAACACCAGCAGGGAGATTATCTATTTTTTATCATAACTAAAAAGCTTAACGCGCTGTCCAGTTTTAACCATTGAAGACAAACAAAGCCTATCTACCAATCTTAATTGTCCACTATACCAAAAAGTACAAATATCCATAGATAATATATCAAAAATATTCTAAACTTACGCGAAAGAGTTGTTCAACATCACGAACCCTATCAGCAAGAGCAAAAATCACTATTCTATCACCAGACAAAATACGCGTATCTGCCGAAAGCTGTATTATTGTCTTATTGCGATAAATTGCACCAATTCTCAAACCATCTGATAAATTGAGCTCTGATAATGACTTACCAACCAATGAAGATGTTTGCATCACTTCAGCTTCAATAATTTCTGCTCGGCCATTAAAAACTGAATGAACAGAACGAATACGCCCACGGCGCATTTGTTGCAAAATTCTCGATATTGTAACACTATGGGGATTAAGATATGCATCCACACCAACAGCACGACTAAATTCTTGATAGGCAACATTATTAATCAATACCATATTGGCTTTGCAGCCCAATCTTTTAGCAATAATAGCGCTTAAGAGATTAACCTGATCTTGATTGGTCAATGTAATCATTAAATCGGACTGATCAATTCCCGCATCTTGAAGAATCACTGGATCTAACACGTTACCGTATAAAACTGTTGTTTTTTCAAGCTGATCAGCAATTGTGAGGGCTCTTTCTCTATGCGCTTCTATAATCTTCAATTTTAATTTATGAAAACGCTTTTCAATAGCCTGTGCAACATAAAGGCCAATGTGACCACCCCCTGCAATAATCATGCGGTGGGCATCTTGTTCTTTATGACCAAAAAGCCCAACAGCACGACGCATCTGTTCACGAGAAACAACAAGATAGGTTATATCACCAACGCGTAGTTGCGTTTCTGAATGTGCAACCAATAATTCCGCGCCACGTTTAATAGCAGTAACCGTCGTATGAAGATCTGGAAAAAGCTCTGTTAATTGACGCAAAGGTGTATTAATAACGGGACAATCTTCCATGCATTCCAAAGCTAGTGCCACAATATCATCATTACAAAAATAAAGAACATCTATTGCACCAGGTAAAGCAATACGGCGCAAAACCATTTCCCCAACTTCAACTTCTGGCGAAATAACCACATCAATGGGAATATTCTCTCTGGAAAAAAGCGTCTTATAACGTGGTTCTAAATAAGATTGTGAGCGAATACGAGCAATTTTTGTGGGCACATTAAATAATGAATGTGCTACTTGGCAAGCTACCATATTAACTTCATCAAACAAAGTGACAGCAATCAACATATCAGCTTTGTCTGCATCTGCAGCCAAAAGAACTTCAGGCCGTGAACCGTGACCAACAAAACCTCTCACATCCAATGTATCGCGAATCTTTTCAATTAATCTCGTTTCAATATCAATAACAGTAACATCGTGATTTTCAGCAGCAAGACGCTCTGCTATCCCATAACCAACCTGTCCTGCTCCACAAATAATAATACGCATCGCTTTAAGAAACTCCAAGCGCTTTAAGTTTACGGTGCAAAGCTGAACGCTCCATGCCTATAAATTCAGCAGTACGTGATATATTTCCACCCAAACGCCCAATCTGCGCCACTAAATATCTCTTTTCAAATAATTCTCGAGCTTCACGTAACGGCAAATCCATTATACTTTCATCTGAATCCATTTGAAGACGTGGCAAAGAATCACTTACTTCACTGGGAAGAAAGTCCGCTGTTATAGGACCATCACCATCCCGCACAAGAATAAGAAGACGCTCAATATTATTACGTAATTGCCGCACATTACCCGGCCAAGCGTGCGTTTGCAAAATAGCAATCACATCATCACTGATTGCACGCGGTTTAATCCCAACCTGCTGTGATATTGTTTTTACAAAATGATGTACAAGTTCTGGAATATCTTCACGACGCGCTGAAAGGGGCGGAACAACAATAGGAACAACGGAAAGACGGTGAAAAAGATCCTCCCTAAAGCGCCCATCAGAAATGAGGTTTTCAAGATTTTGCGCTGTCGAAGAAATGATACGGACATCCACCTTAACACGTTTTGTGCCGCCAATTCTCTCAAATGTTTGCCCCGTTAAAACCCGAAGAATCTTCCCTTGAGTCTCACGCGGCATATCAGCAATTTCATCAAGATATAAGATACCGCCATGAGCTTCCTCTAAGGCACCAATTTTACGCTCTCTTCCCTCCATTTCGCTGCCAAACAGCTCTATTTCCATTCTTTCCGGAGTAATCGTTGCAGCATTTATTGTAACAAATGGCCCATTCGAACGCGTTGAGAGCGCATGAATAGCTCGTGCAACAGTCTCTTTTCCTGCCCCTGAAGGACCTGTTATCATGATGCGACTATTGGTTGGTGCTACTTTTTCTATGATTTGACGCAAATTTTTTATAACTGTCGATTTTCCGAGCAACTCTAATGTCTCGTTCGAACGCTTTCGCAATTCTAAAAGCTCACGTTTTAAATTTGAATTTTCAAGTGTTCTCTCTGCAACCAATACAAGTCTATCAGCTTTAAAAGGTTTTTCAATGAAATCATATGCCCCTCGCTTTATAGCGGAAACAGCCGTCTCAATATTACCATGACCAGAGATCATAACGACCGGAAGAGCCGGATATTGTGTTTTAATTTCATCAAGCAGTGCTAAACCATCGAGACGACTACCCTGTAGCCAAATATCCAAAAAAATGAGCTTTGGAATACGCTCACTAATTTGAGCCAATGCTTCATCAGAGTTACAAGCAACACGCGTTTCATAACCTTCATCATCTAAAATACCAGCAACAAGCTCACGAATATCTGCTTCATCATCAACAATCAAGATATCTGATACCATACTATTCCCCTATCTTATGATTTATGGCTTGTATAATATTACCCTGCTTACCCCCATCCGCTGGAAATATCAAACGGATCATCGCACCACGACCTTCATAAAAACTCTCCGGTGCATCATGAAGCTCCATGAAACCACCGTGATCTTCAATAACTTTGCGCACAATAGCTAACCCCAGCCCTGTTCCTTTTTCCCGCGTTGTTATATAGGGTTCTAATAACTTTTGTCTTTGCTCTTTAGGAAGTCCTTTCCCGTTATCAACAACATCCACAACCACCCATTCTTCCTGACGATAAGAACGGATAAGAATATGACCGTGAATATTTTCCTCTCGCATAACTGAATCTATGGATTCGCTCGCGTTTTTGATAACATTGCAAAAAGCCTGTACAATGAGACGGTTATCAAATGCACCCATAAGTGGTAGAGTTCCTAAATCTTGCTCAAAATGAATATCATGTCGCGTCACCTCTATCAAGAAACATGCTTCGCGCAACAATTCTCGTATATCTAAAATATGCATTTTGGGTTTGGGCATACGTGCAAAAGAGGAAAACTCATCAACCATACGCCCAATATCTCCAACCTGCCGAATAATTGTGTCAATACACCGCTCAAAGACCTCTCTATCTTGTGTAATAGCTTTGTTATAACGTTTACGAATGCGTTCAGCGGATAACTGAATAGGTGTAAGAGGATTTTTAATTTCGTGTGCAATACGCCGCGCAATATCCGCCCACGCCGCTGTACGTTGCGCTGCAACAAGGTCTGTAATATCATCAATTGTTAGAACCCAAGATTGCCCTTGTCCATCATCCTCCTCCATCGTAACTTGGACATTACAGACACGCTCTTTTCCTGCAACGTTTAAAGTGACCTGCTCACGATGGTTTTTACGATCCAATGAACGCACAAACTGAAAAACCTGCCAAATTTCAGCGCTTAAAGATAAAAGACTTTTTCCAACAACGCGCTCTGAGCGAATATCAAACATCGCTTCAATAGACCGATTGATAATGGTGATATCACCATTATCATCTATACCTGCTACTCCCGCTGTTACACCCGATAACACAGCTTCAGAAAAACGCCGTCTTTCATCAATTTGATCACGCACTGCAATCAATTCATTACGCCGACTTTTCAATTCACTGACCATGTAATTAAAAGTTTTGGATAATTGCCCAATATCTCCATCTTTTGCTCGTACTGGCACGAAAATTTCCATATTTCCAGAAGCAACATCATCGGCAGCACTAATGAGAAGACGAATAGGACGTACTAAGCGATCAGCAACAGCAATAGCAGCCCAAATGGCTGATAAGAATAAACTAAAAAAAAGACACAAATAAAGCATACCAAATGCAATCTGTGTCAGCAGGCGATTCTCATTTAAATCACGATAACGATCTGTATTAACTTCTGTCAAACGCAAAGCAGATAAAACACCTTTATCAACGTCACGCACCAAATATAAAAATGTGTTTGGAATATTGGTAAATTTTAAAATAATACCAAAATAATCATGAACGCCTGGTTGAAAAGAAAAAGGTCTCGCACTGGTTGCACGTTCAATAAGATGAGAAGGAGGAATTGGCAGTTTATCTTCATCACCAAGAGCACTCGATACAAAAATAGCTCCACTAGAACTTAACAAAAATGCACCACGCAAATTGCGTCCTAGAGCATGACGCGTCAATTGCATCCTATATTCAGCTGGATTACGTTCTAAGAGTTTTTTGTTATCAAGTGCAAATGCCATCGCGTAGGATAAATTTTTTAAATTTTGGAGCATTTCATCTGCATAAGCATTTGCTAAATCAATAGAAGAGCCCACAATTTGCCGCGTTGTTGTATCAAACCATCGATCAAGTCCCAAATTTAGTGCTGGACCCGATACAAGAGCTACAGCAACAGCTGGCATTGTCGCAACAAGTGCAAACAATGAAATAAGGCGCACATGAAGACGCGATCCTGCACGCCTTGAACGCCAAGCACGAATGATCGGTATCATCTCATAAAAAACGATGACAATAAGCCCTAAAACCCAAAAACTATTAATTCCTATAAGAATAAGGGTTACTGTTCTACTGGGAACAACAGGAGTTAATCCAATAAGAATAATAAATGAAACAGAGGCCGTAAGTAAAGCCAATACAATAATTGTAATCCCTAAAAAAATATATACCTTACTTAAACGATACAACTCATCGTTATAAGTATTTTTATCTATGTCTTGAAGATTCGTCACAGATGTTATATTCGTCATGAGCTTACATACCCTTATCCCATTATTCTCATATAACCTTTTGTAGCAAAAATTGACAATACTAATACTACATTTAAAATAGGCAAATATAGTCAACGAGAAAAAACTTCTACATTTTGCAAAATATCTTTAAAATAGACTGTGTTCGACGATACTTTACGAAGGAAATGAGATGCGATTAACAAAACAAACAAATTATGCTCTTCGAATGCTTATGTATTGTGCAGATAATCAGGGAACTCTCAGTCGTGTTCCAGAAATTGCTAAAGCATATGCCGTTTCAGAGCTTTTTTTATTTAAAATCCTTCAGCTGCTTGTTCAAGCAGGTTTTATACAAACAGTGCGTGGACGCAATGGTGGAGTTAGATTGGCTAAACCCGCAGCAGAAATTTCAGTCGCGGATGTTGTGAAAGTAACAGAAGACAACTTTTCCCTCGCAGAATGTTTCGATACTGCAGAACCAACTTGCCCCTTGTTTGATTTTTGTGGTTTAAATACCGCACTTCAAAAAGCATTAAATGCTTTTTTTGAGGTGTTATCCGTGATATCCCTTGCTGATCTACAACAACCATCCTTTCAAAATCATTTTAAAATTAATGACAAAAAAGCAAACTAAGATTATAATACAAGGAGATTAAGTATTTCTATTGCAGCAATAATATTAGCCGCTGGACGGGGTGAAAGAGCAGGATCTCCCCATAAAATTCCAAAACAATATCGGCTTCTAGGACAAAAGCCAATTATTTATCATACCGTGCATTGTTTTTTGCAGCATCCAGCTATCACAACAATTATTCTTGTTATTCATCCAGAAGATCGTCAAATCTGTGAACAAGCTATTGACGATTTTAAAGAGCGCCTTATTATCGTTGAAGGAGGCAATACACGTCAAATCTCTACCTTATATGGACTTCAGGCACTCAAAAAATTTGCCCCCCAATATGTGCATATTCATGATGGTGCACGCCCTTTTATCGAAAACAAGCTTCTTAATAACATTCACAACACTATCACGCCTCAAGAAGGTGTTCTTCCTGTTCTGCCCATCTCTGATACCCTTAAACGTATAAATAATCAGCATGTTTTAGAAACAATTCCCCGTACCCATCTTTATAGTGCACAAACTCCACAGTGTTTTCCCTTTGAACATATCTTAGCGGCCCATAAACAAGCAAAACAAGCTTGCAAACAAGAATTCACTGACGATTCTGCAATTGCCGAATGGTTTGGAATTCCTATGCGTACCGTTCCTGGAGATCCTAACAACATAAAAATTACATGGCATGAAGATTTTAATACTGCACATTTATATCTCCAAAAGAAAATGCAAATATTTCCTGATATTCGTACCGGCAATGGTTATGATGTTCACTCTTTTGAGGATGGTGATTTTCTTATATTATGTGGTATAAAAATCCCTTTTCATAAAAAATTAAATGGACACTCCGATGCGGATGTTGCTCTTCATGCATTAACAGATGCCCTTCTTGCAACTCAAGGTGCTGGAGATATCGGTACACATTTTCCTCCCTCTGATCCTCAATGGAAAAATGTATCATCAGAAATTTTTCTCCGTCATGCTCTTGATATTATAAAACAAGCAGGTGGTCGTATCGCCAATGTTGATATCACAATTATCGCTGAAAATCCTAAAATTAGTCCATATCGTCATGCCATGACAGAAAATCTTATAACAATACTTGCAATAACACCTGATCGTATCTCTATCAAAGCAACAACAAATGAAAGGCTTGGATTTATTGGTCGTGGTGAGGGAATTGCTGCTCTTGCAACAGTGAGCGTCCTTTATTCAGGAGAAATTCCCCAATGACATATCTTTGTGAAAAACAAGCACATGAAGTTCTTAATACCTTTCGCCAAAAAGGTTTGCTGTTAACAACTGTAGAGTCTTGTACAGGGGGACTCATTGCTGCATGCCTCACAAATATAGCAGGATCGTCAGATGTTCTCGATTGTGGATTTGTTGTTTATTCAAATGAATCTAAAACACGCCTTGTTGGCGTTTGTGCTGAACTTATAAAAACCTATGGTGCCGTTTCAAAAGAAGTTGCTCTTGCAATGGCTGAGGGTGGATTAAAACATTCACAAGCTGACATTGCAGTTTCTGTAACAGGAATTGCTGGTCCAGGAGGTGCAAGTCTTGATAAACCTGTAGGACTTGTGCATTGCGCAGTAGCTTATAAAAACCACTCCCCCCTGCACAAAGAAATGCACTTTGCTCATCTTAATCGCAATGCTATCCGCCATGCAACTGTTGAAAATGCTTTTAAAATGATTCTGGAATTGCTTCACTGAATTCCCCATACTAATTTCAAAATTCTTTATTCCCCATCGAGTCTATAATCGTCAACATCTTGAAAAAATTTTATTGTATCACAACTTGAAAATGAACGATCTGACTAGCCTAAAATTATCTCACTTTAGTCCTGTGTAGGTTGAATTAATCAAATTTATTCACTTACACGCCACAAGAGAAAAAACTGTATAAATAAAATGATTAATGAAAGGGAAACTTGTACCTCTCTCTCAAGTGCTAAGAGCTGGTACAACATCTTGAGAGATGGCAAATAAATGATACAGGAGAACTTCTTCATAAGTGTACAGATGTAGATTTTATATACTTTTACGAGAATCTATACTATTTATTATGAGCACTATTATGAAATGGGTATGACGCAAGCATGTTCTATTTGGGCGTTTTGTTTAACGAGTGTGCATCCATTAAAAAAGAGAGAAACAAAAGCATGAAACTGTGCATCATCTTCATCATTTAAAATGATATTCCCTCAATATGCTTTTGAAAGCTGAATTAAAAACAAATAGTAAAGATGGAAACCGGTTTTCACCTTCACGCTGTTTAAGCAATAGGTATTGTTAAAAAATAACAGAATAGACTATGTTACCGTAGAGCCATAAATCTGATGCGCACGCTTCTCAAAAGCCTCGGTAAATTTACGAAACGCAATATCAAACATTGAGCCCATCACTAATCCAAGCGTTTTACTTTTAAATTCATAATCAATAAAAAACTCTACATTACATGCATTGGTATTTTCAATATCATGAAAGGCCCAACGATTTTCAAGATATTTGAATGGACCATCAATATATTTAACTTCTATAAGACTTTTTTCCGGCTGAAGAAATACTTGAGTCGTAAAAGTTTCACGAATAATCTTATAGCCAACGGTCATATCCGCAAGAAGCAATATTTTTTTTCCATATTCTTTTCGAGAACGTATTATTAAAGACTCACACATTGGTAAAAATTCAGGATAACGCTCAATATCTGAAACCAGATCAAACATTTCACTGGCACTATGGGTGATCTGCCGATGTATTGTAAAAATCGGCATAATTATCTCTGTAAGGAAAATTTTTCATCACGCGCTTTTTGCAAAATGGCAAAATCATCTCCAGCATGATGAGATGAACGCGTTAGAGGATTGGAGGCCATATGTAAAAATCCTTTTACTTTACCAATCTTGGCAAAAGACTCAAATTCTTCAGGAGGCACAAAACGAACAACTGGATGATGTTTTCGTGTAGGCTGCAAATATTGTCCAATTGTCATAAAGTCAACATCAGCAGCGCGCAAATCATCCATCAATTGCAAAACTTCATTTCGCTCCTCCCCAAGGCCAACCATAATTCCCGATTTTGTAAAAATTGTTGGATCAAGTTCTTTAACACGTTGTAATAAACGAATTGAATGAAAATAACGTGCCCCTGGACGGACCTTCAAATATTTAGAAGGAACTGTTTCTAAGTTATGATTAAAAACATCAGGCTTAGCAGCAACAACAACTTCTAAAGCGCCATCCTTATGACGAAAATCAGGTGTAAGAACTTCAATTGTTGTTTTAGGAGTTTTTTGACGAATCGCATAAATAACTTTTGCAAAATGCTCAGCACCACCATCAGCAAGATCATCACGATCAACAGATGTAATGACAACATGTTTTAATTCCATCCGTGCAACAGCATCAGCGACACGTTCTGGCTCATTATCATCAACGGCAAGTGGAATACCTGTTGCAACGTTACAAAAAGCACAAGCACGCGTACATATTTCACCTAAAATCATAAAGCTAGCATGCCTCTGGCTCCAACATTCGCCAATATTAGGACAACCAGCTTCTTCACATACAGTCACTAACTTATGCGTACGTACAATACTATGTGTTTCCTTATAAATTGGTGATGTTGGCGCTTTTACACGAATCCAATCTGGCTTTTTTTGAACGCTTGTATCAGGACGATGTGCCTTTTCAGGATGACGCAATCGTCTATTTGCAACTCTATCAACAACCGTAACCATTTAAGCCTTTGCCTTATAAATACGAAGTAACAATCAAAAATATAAAATTTTTCATACAATCCAGTCATCAAGCGTTTAAAACTTGACCATAAGCATCTAATACACTTTCTTTCATCATTTCCGATAAGGTCGGATGTGGAAAGACAGTATGCATTAATTCTTCTTCTGTTGTTTCAAGATTCATAGCAATAACAAAACCCTGTATCAATTCTGTTACCTCAGCCCCTACCATATGGGCCCCGAGAAGCTGTCCTGTTTTTTTATCAAAAATCGTTTTTACTAACCCCTGATCTTCACCCAAAGCAATCGCCTTACCATTCGCAGCAAAAGAATAACGACCAATACGTATATCATAACCTGCTTCTTTTGCTGCCGCTTCTGAAAGCCCTACAGAGGCAACCTGTGGTGTACAATATGTACACCCTGGAATTTTTCTTTTATCAAGTGGATGAGCGCTTTTCAAACCTGCAAGATGCTCAATACATATCACACCTTCTTCTTCTGCTTTATGGGCCAACATAGGAGGGCCTGCTACATCACCAATAGCATAAATACCTTCCACCCCCGTCCAACTCCATTCATCAGTTACAATGCAGCCGCGATCGGTTTTTATTCCCAAAGCTTCTAAACCAAGATTCTCAATATTACCTTGCACCCCAACAGCGGAAATCAACCGGTCAACAGTCATTGACTCTATTTTACCTTGAACATCAATATGTACACTTACAGAATCGGAAGATTTTTCAACCTTTGTTACTTTTGCTTGACGAAGAATGCGTAAACCTTTTTTCTCTAACTGTTTACGAGCAAACGTTGAAATTTCAATATCTTCAGCAGGCATGATATGGGGCATCATTTCAACAACAGTTACTGTCGCCCCCATATCATGATAAAAAGAAGCAAATTCAATGCCAATAGCCCCAGACCCTATAACCAAAAGCGATTTTGGCATTGCTGGCGGTATCATAGCTTCAAAATAAGTCCAAATGAGTTTTCCATCTGGCTCAATACCAGGAAGGACACGAGGACGTGCGCCCGTTGCAATAATGATATGCTTTGCTTGATAAGTTCCCTCCCCTAACGTCCCTTTAGGGACTGGATTTTGCGGTTGCATAATCGGTTTGGAGGATGAAAAAACCATAATTTCCGCAGGAAGGCTTCCCTTTGCTTCTTTAGTAAGCTTTGCTTCACCCCAGATAATATCAATTTTGTTTTTTTTCATTAAAAAACCAACACCAGCATTTAAACGTGCTGAAACACCCCGTGAACGTGCCACAACATCTTTGATGTTTGCCTCAATTGAACCATTAATTTTTAATCCATAATTTGTCGCATGTTCAGCAAAATGTTTCATTTCCGCTGAACGTAGAAGGGCCTTTGTTGGAATACATCCCCAATTTAAACAGATCCCTCCCAAATGTTCACGTTCAACAATCGCAGTCTTAAAGCCACATTGTGCTGCACGAATTGCGGTTACATATCCGCCTGGACCTGATCCAATCACAATTACATCATAAAGATTTGCCACAGTAATTCCTCCATGGATATATATATAAAATGGATATGCATTTTTTGAACTTAAGACTGTAAAACAATATGAGAGAATTATCTTATGTCTTTGCTTTAAGCTTCACGTAAATGCTTTACCCAAACCAGAAATAGCAATACCTCTGCTCTTCAAACTCTTTAAATTTGTTTCTATTCTCTTAAATACACTCTCTCACAATTTACGTGAAGAACTGTTAAACAGTTCAAACCAACATTGCTAATGGATTTTCAATCATCTTCTTAAAAGTCCGCGCGAGCTCTGCTGCTAAAGCACCATCGACAGCACGATGATCCGCAGAAAGCGTAACTGACATAACTGTCGCAACAACTAATGCACCATTTTTAACAACGGCGCGTTGCTCCCCTGCACCAATCGCAAAAATCGTCGCATGCGGTGGATTAAGAATAGCCGAAAAACTTTTTATACCATACATCCCCATATTTGATACAGCTGTTGTTCCACCCTGATATTCTTCCATTTTTAACTTGCCCTCGCGCGCACGCTTTGCAAAATCCTTCATCTCTTTGGAAATAAGTGATAACGGCTTTTTCTCTGCATGGCGAATAATCGGTGTAATTAATCCATTGGGAATAGAAACAGCAACCCCAACATCACAATGTTTATGATGAAGCATCCCGCCTTCAAGCCAAGAAACATTCGCATCAGGAACCGCTTTCAAAGAAAGTGCAACAGCTTTGATCACCATATCATTAACAGAAAGCTTATAAGTAGGCTGAGTTTCTTCCTGCCCCTTAACCATTGGAGCAGCAGCATTTAGTTGTGTACGCAGTGCTAATAGCGCATCAAGTTCACAATCTACCGTTACATAGAAATGTGGGACTCTCTGTTTTGATTCCACCAAACGTGTCGCGATTGTTTTACGCATATTATTATGGGGAGCGAAGCTATATTCATCCTCTTTGAAGAGTTTCAATATCTGTTTGTCCGAAGCACCTGTAGCTATTAGCTCCCCTATCGATGATGAATAAGACACTTTAGACATATCGCTGCTCACAGCTTTTTCTACATCGCGCTTAATAATGCGCCCATGCGGACCACTTCCAGAAATAAGGGATAAATCAAGACCTGCCTGAGATGCTAATCGCCGCGCTAAGGGAGAGGCAAAAAGACGAGCTTCCTTTTTATCTTGCTGTATTAATTGCCCAGTTGATGATTCATGAGACATTTTTATTCCCTTTGAGTCCGTCTGTTTCAGAGAATCTGTCTGTTTGATGCCCTCTGGTTTTTGTCTTGTAGAAGAAGAGATTTCTTCTGCAACTTTTGCAGCTTCAGCTAAATCTTCACCTTCTTCTGCTAAAACAACAATTAAAGCATTTACTTTAACGCCTTGTGTTCCAGCAGGAACAACAATTTTAGCAACCCTACCTTCATCAACGGCTTCGACTTCCATTGTCGCTTTATCCGTCTCAATTTCAGCAATAACATCACCAGAGGAAACCTTATCTCCCTCCTTAATATTCCATTTTGTTAAATTTCCCTCTTCCATCGTAGGGGAAAGCGCTGGCATTGTAATTTTAATGGGCATTATGCTTTCCTCCGTTATGCTCTGTATGTCACAGCCTTAACGGCCTCAATAATTTCAGCAGTATTAGGCAAAGCCAACTTCTCAAGATTAGCGGCATAAGGCATCGGAACATCTTTGCCAGAAATCGTAGCAATTGGCGCATCAAGATAGTCAAAAGCCCGCTGCATAACACGCGTTGCTATTTCAGTTCCCACAGATGACTGAGGAAATCCCTCTTCAATTGTTACCAAACGACCTGTTTTTTTAACTGACGAAAGAATTGTTGGAAGATCCATCGGGCGAATGGTTCGTAAATCAATCAATTCAACATCAATACCAAGTTTTTCAATTTCTGGTAACGCTTGAACAGCATAATGCATCCCAATTCCACATGCAACAATCGTCACATCTTGTCCAGACTTATGAATACGTGCCTTACCAATAGGCAAAAGAAAATCATCCAGTTGAGGAACATCAAATTGATGCCCATACAAAATCTCATTTTCAAGGAAAATAACAGGATTATCATCACGAATAGCAGATTTCAGCAAACCTTTCGCATCTGCAGCACTATAAGGCATGACAACTTTCAGACCTGGTACATGACTATACCATGCAGCATAGCATTGAGAATGTTGAGCACCAACACGGGCAGCCGCACCATTGGGACCTCGGAAAACCATAGGAGCGGTCATTTGTCCACCAGACATATAACGTGTTTTGGCTGCTGAGTTAATAATTTGGTCCATCGCCTGCATCGCAAAATTAAAGGTCATAAACTCGACAATAGGACGTAACCCACCAAAAGCAGCCCCAACAGCCAGCCCAGCAAAGCCGTGCTCTGTAATTGGGGTATCAATAACTCGGCGTTCCCCGAACTCTTCCAACAAACCCTGACTAACCTTATAGGCACCTTGATATTGCGCGACTTCTTCCCCCATAAGAAAAACTGTTTCATCACGCCGCATTTCTTCAGCCAAAGCCTGATTAAGCGCTTCACGAACTGTCATTGTAACCATTTGTGTTCCCGCTGGAATATCAAAATTAAGAGATGTATCAAAAGTAGGAGCAGCCTGCGGAACTGACAAAGGTAGAGAAAGAGCAGATTCCTTAGGTTTTTGTGCTGTATCAGTAGGTTGCGAAATATCCTCAGCACGCTCACCTTCTTCTAACAAAATTGCAATAACAGTGTTAACCCTTACGCCTTCTGAACCTTCAGGCACAAAAATTTTACCAAGAGTACCTTCATCAACGGCCTCTACTTCCATTGTAGCCTTATCCGTTTCAATTTCAGCAATAACATCGCCAGAGCTAACCTTATCACCTTCTTTCTTGAGCCATTTAGACAGTTTACCTTCTTCCATAGTTGGTGAAAGCGCCGGCATCAAAATATCAATAGACATACTTGCTTCCCTCGCATCAAACTAAAATATCAGTATAGAGCTCAGAAGCATCTGGCTCTTGATCACTTTGTGCAAAATCTACCGCATCAGCAACAATTGCACGGACCTCTTTCTCAACAGATTTTAAATCGTCTTCGCTCGCCCAATTTTTTTTAAGAATCCGACTTTTTACTTGATCAATCGGATCGTGCTCCTCTTTTATTTTTTGGACTTCTTCCTTGGAACGATATTTTGCTGGATCAGACATGGAATGACCACGATAGCGATAGGTCTGCATATCAAGAATGATCGGTCCTTTACCTGAGCGTGCCCAAGAAATTGCTTCATCAGCAGCTCCTTTTACTGATCGAACATCCATACCGTCAACAACAATACCTGGAATTTCAAAAGAAAGACCGCGTCGGGAAAAATCAGTTTCTGCAGATGCACGTGAAACTGATGTTCCCATAGCATACTGATTGTTTTCAATAATATAAACAACGGGAAGCTTCCAAAGTGAAGCCATATTAAAACTCTCGTAAACCTGCCCCTGATTTGCAGCACCATCACCAAAATAAACCAATGTCACATTATCTTTACCAAGATATTGATTCGAAAATGCCAAACCTGAACCAATGGGAACCTGCGCACCAACAATACCATGTCCTCCATAAAAGTTCTTTTCTTTAGAGAACATATGCATCGAGCCACCTTTCCCTTTGGAAAAGCCACCTTGGCGCCCCGTTAATTCTGCCATGACACCACGCGGACTCATCCCAACCGCTAACATATGTCCATGATCACGGTAAGACGTAATAACCTGATCACCTTCTTTTGCCGCTTTCAATGTTCCTATAACAACGGCTTCCTGACCAATATAAAGGTGACAAAATCCCCCAATAAGCCCCATACCATAAAGTTGTCCTGCTTTTTCTTCAAAACGGCGAATTAAAAGCATTTCACGATAAGCATCAATTTCTTCTTCTTTTGTAAAATCTGCTATTGGTGCTTTCTTTGTGGTGCTTGATAATGCAGTGCGCGCCGCCGACGCAGAATTTTTTTTAAGTCGTTCTGCCATATTAAACTCCCTTTTATGATTATTTAGGAATAACCTTTACGAACAAAAGTTACAAGCCTTATCAATCGGCTTAAACAATATCATTGCTGATTGTTGTTTAAATTAAGCGATTTTTCATTTACCTTTGGTATCATTTCAAGGTATTAAGATTGTCAATTCATTTGGCTTAGAAAAGTTCAAATTCTTTCGGACATACTCATCCAACATATCTTTTTCTATATGCCCATTGCGTAAAAGAGAAATACGCTTTTCCATGAACATCCGCTCAGCTTCTATTTTATGAAGCTCCTTTTCTAATTCGCTAATATGCTGATTAACTTCACTGCGTGAATACAATCCATACTCACCATGATAAATGTGATAACTGAAATAGCTTAAGACTCCCACCGTCATAAGAGGTAGTACAAAGCGTACTTTGATTGATCGACGTTTCTGCTTTGTCCACATAAAATAGCACAGTCTTTACAGCACAAATTTCTTAATAATCAGCCCAACTATGCACGATTTTGATTAATACCTCATTACCAAATCTACACTAAATAATCTTATTATGTTCAATTCCCCCCCCTTAAGACAATCAAAGTAAGTTGAATGCCCCACTTTTTCTATTACAAATATTGGATATCCTCTAATTTGTAGATTTTTTCCCCAAATTTCCTGTTAAAATAAGGATAAAATCAATCAATACCCAAGGTATAATTATAAAAATAATCCCTATAAGCCCTATCCCCATAAATAGTAGACCTATTGTACTTAGTATAGTTATAAGAAGCATTACAATGCCTGTTATAATTTTACCAACCATAAAACGATGAATCCCCAATGCACCAAAACACATGCAAACGATCGCTAACAACATTTTTGATTGTTGTGGCTGCCCTGCTGACAAGATAGGAAAAACAGACTTAATGGTATCCCCTTCACAGACAAAATCAACCATATCACCAACCTTTGGTGGCTTTTTTCCTGACCAATTCCTACTCAAGAACTGATAACGCTTACCATCACCACCTGAAACGAAATAATTTCCTTGATCCTGACTAATAATTTTACCTTTCATCTTCACCACCTATAAAATTGTTATGCATAAAGAAGCTTTTCTTCTAATATGATAATATGTTGGATAAACCTCACGGCATGAATACGATCTGTACTCACCGTGATATACGACATTTTAAAAAGCTTAAAATCCCCCAACAACTTAAAATTCCCGCATTTATAAGTGGCAATACAAAGCACGCTGTTCGATTTGTACTTTTGCTTTTTATATGAAATAGTACATTCTTTTTCAATATTTTTATTTAAATATTCATAATTTTATTTAATATTTAACATTAAAGACATAGAATAAAATAACTTACATTATTAAATTAATATATTGATAAATATAAATAAAATTATTTGTTTATATTAAAATTTTGTCGAGTTGCTATAACTTGGTAATTTTATTGCCATCTGCATCTCTAAAATATCCAGATAAAATAACTATAAAATCAATAAATGACCACAGTATATTGATAAGAATTCCTATACCTGTTACATTTATGAGAAGCATTACGATACCCGTTCCAATTTTACCAGCCATAAAGCGGTGAATACCCAACCATCCCAAAAAAAAACAAATAACTGCCAGACCTAATCTTGATTGCTCTGATTCTTTTTGACTTAAGAGAGGGAGAACAGATTTAACAACATTATCTTCATATACAAAATCAACAATATCCCCTATACTCGGCGGTTTTTTTCCTAACCAATTCCAATCCTCAAATTGATAACGCTTATCATCACCTCCCGAAACGAGATAAACTCCTTGATCTTGACCAATAATTTTACCCTTCATCCTTGCCCACCTATAAAGCTGCTCCTTATGTGTTATTCATAAAGAAACTATTTCTTTTTATAATATGCTGATTAACCTCACGGCGTAAATAAAATTTGTAGCAGCCGTGATAAACATGAAATTAAAATAGTTTTGCCCCCCAATGATCTAACGCTTTCTGCTGCTATAAGCAGCAATACAAAACAACCTTAGTTGATTTACCCACATAAAATAGCACAGTCTTTTTCAATACTTTTATTCAACTGTGCATATTTCTCTTAATATCTCACATTAAAGAAATAGAGTACAATAATCTTGCATTATTGCAACTTAATATATTGATCGAAATAAAAAGTAAACTTTATTATTTTCTTTTTATTGTAAATTTTTCACAAATCTGTAATCTGATTCCCATCTTTATCCGTAAATTTTCCAGCAATAATGAGTATAAAATCAACAATCGCCCAAATACCGGTAATCATCAATCCAAACAATGATAAAGATAAAACGAGCATTAAAGTACCCGTCCGAACTCTCCCAACCATAAAGCGATGAACACCAAAGATACCTGCAACCCAACAAAGCAGTGCGAACATTATCTTTGTGTTCTCTGTACCTGGTCTCAACAATGGGAAAACAGAACTGACAACACCTCCTTCACAGACAAAATCAACAGCATTACCAATCCTTGGTGGATTCTTTCCCAACCAATCCCAAGTCGCAAACTGATAACGTTTACCATCATCACCCGAAACGAGATAATTTCCTTGATCTTGACTAATAATTATACCTCTCATCTTAATCCCTATAAATTTAAACACTTAAAAATTATTGCGTATATGCCTTTGATAAGAAATATCAATTTCATAATCTAAATGATCTTATACTTTCATATTTTGTGCTCACAACTATACACGATATAAATCACCAGCATAATGCGCTTGGGCTCCTAGCATTTCTTCAATACGAATAAGTTGATTGTATTTTGCTAATCTATCCGAACGTGCAAGAGAACCTGTTTTAATTTGTCCACAATTCGTTGCAACAGCAAGATCTGCAATGAAAGAATCCTCTGTCTCGCCTGAACGATGAGATATAATGGCACGATAACCTGCTTTATGTGCTACTTCTACAGCATCAAGTGTTTCACTCAATGTACCAATTTGATTAACTTTTATGAGAATAGAATTGCCTACCCCCATTTTGATACCATCACGCAAACGTGCTGAATTCGTTACAAACAAATCATCGCCAACAAGCTGACATTTTTCTCCAATTGTGTCAGTGAGTAGCTTCCAACCTTCCCAATCATCCTCTGCCATTCCATCTTCAATTGTAATAATAGGATAATTTTTCACAAGCTGCGCTAAATAATCTACCTGCTCTTGGATGTCTCGGCATTTCCCCTCACCTTTATAAAAATACGAACCATTTTTATAAAATTCGGTTGAAGCACAGTCTAAACCAATGGCAATTTGTTCACCTGGTTTATAACCACATATCATGATAGATTCCATAATAAAATCAATTGCTTGATCAGCACTTTTAAATTGAGGTGCAAAACCACCTTCATCACCAACATTGGTATTATAACCTGCATCTTTTAAACGCTTTTTCAATGCATGGAAAATCTCAGCGCCATAACGGATAGCTTCTCTTACAGTAGGAGCTCCTATAGGGATAATCATAAACTCTTGAAAATCAATCAAATTATCAGCATGAACGCCACCATTAATAATATTCATCATGGGGGTTGGAAGAATATGCGCTTGTGTACCACCAATATAACGATACAAAGGTAAATTTAATGAATCCGCAGCTGCTTTCGCAACAGCTAATGAAACACCAAGAAGTGCATTGGCACCAAGACGGGCTTTGTTTGGCGTTCCATCCAAAGCAATCATTGCTTGATCAATAGCAATTTGATTTGTTGCATCCCGCCCACCAAGTTCTTCAAGAATTTCGCCATTAACTGCAGCAACCGCTTTTTCAACACCTTTCCCTTGATAGCGCAAACCACCATCACGAAGCTCTATAGCCTCATGTGCTCCTGTTGAAGCTCCCGAAGGAACCAGAGCGCGACCAAAAGCTCCATTCTCCAAATGAACATCAACTTCTACCGTTGGATTACCACGGCTATCAAGAACTTCACGCCCAATGATATCGACAATTATAGTCATATGTGTTTCCTTATCCAATAAAAGTCTCGATTCATTTATAATGCCCTATTAATGAAATATTTTTTCTCTTCTCAACTCAACTTTTTTGACAGATAATCAAATTCCATTAAAGTCTCAAGCAATCTTTGTAAATCATCAACTTTAACCATATTGGGTCCATCAGAAGGTGCATTATCTGGATCTTGATGTGTTTCTAAAAAAATACCAGCTACCCCAACAGAAACAGCTGCACGCGCTAAAATTTCAACAAATTGACGCTGCCCACCAGATGAAGCCCCCTGCCCCCCAGGTTCTTGAACAGAATGCGTTGCATCAAAAATAACAGGAGCACCAAATGAACGTAAAATAGGCAACGAACGCATATCAGAAATAAGTCGGTTGTAACCAAATGACGTGCCTCGCTCACAAAGCATAACATTCGGATTACCACTGTAAACAACCTTTTTTAAAACATTCTCCATGTCCCACGGCGCTAAAAACTGACCTTTTTTAATGTTAATAACACATTCTGTTTTGGCGGCTGCTACCAAAAGATCTGTTTGACGACATAAAAAAGCCGGTATTTGTAAAATATCAACTGTAGAAGAAACAATTGTACATTGCTCTTCTGTATGCACATCAGTTAATATGGGACAATTAAACTCTTTTTTTAAATCAGAAAAAATGGACATTGCTTTTTCAAGACCAATACCACGTGCCGCCCCCAAAGAGGTTCTGTTGGCTTTATCGTAACTTGATTTATAAACAAACCCGATACCAAGCTGATCGGTAATTGTTTTAATACGACCAGCCATTTCAAAAGCATGATCACGACTTTCCATCTGACACGGCCCTGCAATTAATGAAAGAGGCATTTCATTTGAAAAAATCATATTTCCAACTTTCACACGGGCATTTGGTTTAGTCATTTTATCCCTCAAAAGCAAAGTAACCCAATTTATGCATTAAACTAATCGACTTTGTTCTACAGCAGCTTCAATAAAAGAAGAAAAAAGCGGATGTGGATCAAAAGGACGGGATTTTAATTCTGGATGATATTGAACACCAATAAACCATGGATGATCTACATATTCTATCGTTTCTGGTAAAATACCATCAGGAGACATCCCAGAAAAAATCAAACCACACTGTTCTAACTTATCCTTATAATCAATATTGACCTCATAACGATGACGATGTCGCTCGACAATCTTGGTCACCCCATAAATTTGAGCAATATGACTCTCTTCTTTTAATTCAGCAGCAAAAGCACCAAGGCGCATTGAACCGCCGAGATCACCATTTCTTGTACGTTTTTCAAGAACGTCTCCTTTAAGCCATTCTGTCATTAAACCTACAATTGGATTGTCTGTTTCACAAAACTCACTTGATGAAGCATTCTCAATCTGTGCAATATTGCGCGCAGCTTCTATACAAGCTAATTGCATCCCAAAACAAATCCCTAAAAATGGAACTTTACGCTCTCGCGCAAATTGAATTGCTCGAATCTTCCCTTCTGCCCCTCGTGCCCCAAAAGCACCTGGAACCAAAATTCCATGGGCTTTTTGTAAAGCTGAAACAGAATCTTCTTTTTCAAAAAGCTCCGAATCAATCCACTCAATATTAACCTTCACTCTATTCGCTAAACCACCATGCGCAATCGCTTCAATAAGAGATTTATAAGCATCCTTTAAGCCCGTATATTTTCCCACAACAGCAATCGTAACTTCTCCTTCAGGATGGTGAATACGATGCGTAATATCTTCCCAACGATCCATCTTGGGGGAAGGTGCCGAATCGATTCCAAAAGCGCAAAGAACTTCAGAGTCCAAACCCTCCTTATGGTATGCCATAGGAACATCATAAATTGTTGGCATATCTAATGCCTGAATGACTGCATTGGAGCGAACATTGCAAAAAAGTGATAATTTGCACCGTTCTGTTTCTGGAATAGATCGATCTGCACGTACAAGCAAAATATCAGGAGAAATACCAACTGCTTGCAATTCTTTGACAGAATGTTGTGTTGGTTTCGTTTTTAATTCACCTGCTGAAGGAATATAAGGCATTAATGTGAGATGGACATAAACGACATTTTGTCTCGGTAGCTCATTGCGAAGCTGACGAATCGCTTCTAGAAAAGGCATTGCTTCAATATCACCAACCGTTCCACCTATCTCACACAAAACAAAATCAAATTCTTCATTTCCCATCGTAATGAATCTCTTAATTTCATCTGTAACATGAGGGATAACTTGGACTGTTGCCCCCAAATAATCACCACGCCGCTCTCGTTCAATGATATTGCGATAAATACGCCCTGTTGTAATATTATCTTGGCTATTTGCAGAACGCCCAGTAAAACGCTCATAATGACCAAGATCAAGATCCGTTTCTGCACCATCATCGGTCACAAATACTTCACCATGTTGATAAGGTGACATCGTACCTGGATCAACATTTAAATAAGGATCAAGTTTGCGAAGACGTACGCGATAGCCACGAGCCTGTAATAACGCTGCTAACGCCGCCGCTGCGATGCCTTTTCCAAGGGAAGAAACCACACCACCAGTAATAAAAACATAACGTGCCATGGGCTTATGGTGATAAGCAATTTATAATGATTTTTCCAGCAAAAAATGCAAAAAGAAACAATTTTTCTTCTAAAATAAAAAAGGCGAAAAAAATCACCTTTTTTAAAAAGTCTATGTTTTCTTAAAAAACTATTTTGTACTGTTATCGGGAACTGTATTTTCAAGAACCTGAGGAACTGGACTTTCTGCTTCAGGATTTGTGGACTGTTTCTGTTCCTGCGAAGAATTCGAAGTGCCTCCTAGCTGTTCAAGAATAGAAGGGGAAGACTCACCATCTGACGATGGGACTGATCCTGAGTCTTTATTGGTAGAATTCTGTTCTGAATTAACCGGTATACGCTTTAAGATATCAGAACTAGAATTTGATATATTACTCACCACGGTAAGTCCAATAGACACAACAAAAAAACAACAGGCTAAAATAGCAGTCAAACGTGTTAAAGGGTTTCGAGATCCACGAGTTTTCATCAACCCTGAGCTATTACTCACACCTAGCCCACCACCTTCTGAAGGTTGAATTAATATAATACCAACCAAAGTAATCACAATCAAAAAATGAATAACTATAAGTACTGTTTGCATAAACCCTGCTCTTTAAATAACTCTTTAATAGCTATTTACACATAAATAACGCACAATCCAAGGGGAAACTCAAATTTCTCTGCTATAGTTTACGACAAACATCGCAAATAGTTAAAAAATCAATCGCTTTTAAGCTTGCTCCACCTATCAAAGCACCATTAACATGAGCAATGCTTAAAAGCTCAAATGCATTGGATGGTTTTACGGATCCACCATAAAGCAAACGTATCTTATTGCCTTCATCACCAAAACGAGAGCGCACCCTATCACGAATGAAATGATGTACTTTTGCAATATCTTCTGGAGTCGCTGTATTGCCGGTGCCTATCGCCCAAACTGGTTCATAAGCGATAATGGTATTCTCTGCTGTTGCATCATCTGGGAGAGATTCTTCAAGCTGCTGCGTGAGAATATCCAGTACTTTATTATTATTACGCTCCTCCAATGTTTCACCAATACATACAAGAGCCACAAGACCTGCTCGCCACGCAGCTTGCACTTTGGCACAGACAATCGCATCATTTTCCTGGTACACTGTACGACGTTCTGAATGCCCAATAATAACATGACTTGCTCCCGCTTCTTTAAGCATAAAAGCTGAAATATCTCCAGTATAAGGACCATGATCATCAAAGTGACAATTTTGTCCTCCCAAAAGGAGATTTTCACCATTCAGCGTATTAGAAGCACGCGATAAAAGCGTTGCTGGAACACAAATAAGCGCCTCAAAAAGATGACCTAGATCAGAGCTAACGCCTGTAGCAATAGCACGCAACTCTCCAAGCGATTCACTCGTTCCATTCATTTTCCAATTTCCAGCAAGAAAAGGCCGAATATTTGGAGACATATTTTCACCTCAAGAGCTTTTACAATACATTGTTTATCTGTAGTTACCAAATTATAAAATGAAAGCAAGTCTTTAAAGCTTGCATCTTTCATCTCTTTATTGCAAATTCCATTACAGCTTTGATAATAACTCATATTAAAAATGGACTTGAACAATGCTTGACATCATAAGAAATGCTACAAATTCTTGGATTTTTAGAATTTTCCTTGCTATTTTACTCTTATGCTTCATTCTTTTATGGGGGGTACCGCAGTTACACAAAAAAAGTGAAAGAGATCTTATTACTTCTGGAAAGTCCACAGTAACTGTCGATGATTATCGTCTTGCACTCGCCGATCAAAGCGCACGTTTAGCATATGCTGCTCATCTTGGACGAATGTTTACAACAAATGAAATGCAGCAATACCAAATTCCTGCTTTTGTATTTAATCAATTACAACAAAATGTACTGCTTGATGAACAAGCACGTAAAATGAAAATAAGTCTTTCAAAAGATACAATAGCTCATACGATTGGTTCTGATAAGATGTTCCAGGTAAATGGCACTTTTGATAAAAACTTGTTTTATAACTATCTTCAGCATTTACGTATTAGTGAAAGTGCTTTTCTTAATTATTACACCAAACAAGAAAAGCGTAATCAGCTTATTGCTGCTTTACTTTCTGATATGAAGGCACCAAATCTCTTTTATAAAGCACTTGCTCTTTATCAAGGAGAAATGCGTATTGCTGATTATCTCGTTATTGATCTAAAAGAAAAGAAAACAATTGCTGATCCTGATTACGAAACATTACAAAAATGGTTTGAAACACATCAAAGTCAATTTCGTGCTCCAGAATACCGTACTGTCTCTTTGCTATCTATGGAACTTAATGATTTTGTAAAACCTAAAGATATCTCAACAGATGAGGCGAAAGCCTATTATACACAAAATGCTTCACGTTTTGTAACGCCTGAAAAGCGTACATTCGAAGAACTGCGATTCCCCTCACGCGAAGAAGCCGATAATGCAGCAAAAAAAATAGCTGATGGATTGAGTTTTGATGAACTGGTAAAAGCTGAAAAAAAGACTCTTAATGACATAAAAAAAGGTCCTCTCGCAGAAAACGAACTTCCTAATCATCTGACATCTGAAATTTTTGAACTTCAACAAGGCCAAGTCAGTCCTGTGATAAATGACTTACAGGGACCTGTTCTCATTCGCGTTACGCATATTGAACCTTCAAGCTCTCTTCCTTTTGAAAGTGTAGAAGAAAATATTCGCCAAATACTTGCCAAAAATCGTGCTACTGATGATATCCGTAACAATTATGCTGCCATTGAAAATGCTCGTTTTGAGGGTGCTTCTTTCAAAGAGTTAGCTGACCAATACAAGTTATCTTTGCGCACAATTACTATTGATAAAACGGGAAAAACGCTTGAAGGTGCAATACTCACGGATTTACCTCAAAAAGATATTTTACTGAATGCCATCTATCAATCAAACGAAGGAGTCGATCTTGATCCTCTCTCTTTTCAAAATGGTGGATATCTCTGGTACAAGGTCGATAAAATTATTCCTTCCCGTGATAAGACACTTGAAGAGGCTAAGCTAGATGTTCTTTCTCAATGGAAAAATGAGGAAATCCAACGTCTTCTTGATGAAAAAGCCCAAAATGCTCTCAAACAGCTCACGGAAGGAAAAAGTCTTGTTGCTCTTGCTCATACCCTTGGTGTTACAAAACAAACAACACCAACCCTCCGGCGTCAAGACTCATCTGAAACCCTTGGCGTTGAAGGCATTAAAGCATTATTTTCCGCTCCCAAAGGTCATTATGGCATCATAAAAGGTCCGGTTGCAACAAACCGTATCATTTATCAAATAAAGACTGTAACCATGCCTAAAGATATCACGTCTCATAATCTTTCAACTGAGGTCCGCGCCAATATAGATATGATGATAAGAGAAGATCTCAAGCTAGAAATGCTACAAGTTGCCAATAAAGAACATCCTTTGGAAATTAATAGCACAAATTATAATCAGATCTTTAACGCTCTCCAATAAAAAGATTGTGCATAATTTTAAGAACTTATTGATAAAGTTTTCATCAGCTCTTCGTCTATAGTTGAAGAGGTAAGACGGATTTCTTGTCTGCATATCTTAGGATCAGCGTTTGTATAATGATTCATTTTCTCGCAAAACAGTGCATGTATGGATTTGCGAGAAAATAGTCAATGGAATGTAGAATCGTTTTTGCAATGCATTAAAAAACATTATCCATCCAAAGGTCGTAAAGGTTGCCGCCCATTAAGCTATAAACATCATCCCTATCGTCATTCATTCATAGCTCATTATATTGCTACTCTTAATATTCATTCATAGGGAGCGTATTGCTTCTTCCTTAAATGATTTCATTTACACATCCAACTTATAATAGATAAAAAAACTATTTTTAAAATTCATTATAAAAATGGAGAAATCTTTTTCTATTCAAGACTCTCATTCAATATAAGAAAAAACGTATTATCATTATAAATCAATATATTCATCAATCATAACAGTCATCAATTATGATGTTATAATTTCTCAAAAATAAGAGTTTTTTATAGACTTATAGACTGCTAAGATAACTTCTCTCATAAAATAGAAATTTCATTTCATTTGCAAATGAGATACAATCAATACATTCAGAGTACTTAAAAGTTCTTCTTCAAACAAACCAATGTATTAAGATTTATCTCATGTTTTTCTTTCTCTGCATCTCACCCATCCAATACTCTGAATAAAACATATTACTGATGAAGAAATACAGCGTATTTTCAAGATCATAAAATTTCTTATTCTTTTGCGTTCATAACAACCAAAACATCAACATTTTTTATAACAAAAAAATGGTTTGGAATCACAATAGCTCCTTTTATCTTCATATGAAAAAATCAGTCTACATGTTACGCATTCCAACGTAGTAATATTTTTTTACAATATCTTTGGAAAATTGCCGCTTATTGCTGCCCTTGTTATCAACCAATAGCGATACATCAATGGCAAAGTTGCACTCTCTTGAAAAATTGCTGCCCCCAGCTGTATAGCTTTTTGAAGAGAAGCTGGTACAATGACCAATGGAAGAAAAGCTGGCTTAAGAACTCTAGGTAAAGTACAAGAATACTCGTAAAATTGGGTATAATGATCGCGCGATAATGCTACCATAGCTTCAACAATACAACCCTTTTGTTGATCGCTGAGACGATGAGATTCCAAATCTTCCCTATTCACTCCTACAGCCTTTAATATATCAGTGGGTAAATAATATTGATATCGTGATTGCATGAATGATAAAAGACGCAATACACCGCTTAATCCTTGAGAAATCCCTCCATGTTCATAGATATCTGTAAACTCTTGTGCAGTTTCAGGATCTAATATCTGACAAGAAAGCTGTAAAATTATGCCTGCTGTCTCACCACAATAATGCTCTAGATCATGAAGTGTTTCTATTGGATTGTGATAAAGATCTAAAATTTGCGCATCACAATAACGTAAAAAAGCTGTCTTAGGTAAATTAAAAAGAGTGATTGCTTTTAATAAATCATTCAAAATCGGATTGTTTCCACTCGTTTGCATTTCACCATGAGCAATAGCATCATACCACCAACGTAACCGTATTTCTCCTATGAGTGGGTCATGTACACTTTCGCGGATACGAGAAACTTCAGCATTAAATACATAAAGAGCAGCCAATGCTTGGCGCTTTTTTTTAGGTGCAAATAAAACCGATATATAGCGATCACGATCTATGGTACGTAAAATATCAAGACAATAAGGAAGAGAGCCTATCATTCTATGAACCTATTAACGTCCCTTTTTTAGCAATTAAATTAATACCCTCTTTTTATTCATATTAAAAAATGAAGGATAAGCAAATACAGTTCAGAAAATAAGATTTTTAAATGTGTCTCTTAACTGTATTATGAATTAAAATTTCTTTTCTAATCCCTTTTCGTTTTAGAAAGAAAAAAATTAAATAAATAATTTTTCTGATAAAACTTATCTTATCGGACTTCAAGTTTTCATTTGCAATAAAAAAGCTAAAAACCAATCGTAACATGCATAGTAAAACTTGAACAACAAACAATGCAAGACACTTTTTCAGTGGATAGATGACAATGTTATTTTATAAAAAATGCACTGATCACAAAAACTTCATCAAATCATTGACCTCCTCCCCATCCTAAAAGACAAAGGCTCTTACCAACACCAATTTGTAAAAAATCCAATTGCTCTCGGTACGTTTCTGTTACTATAAACGCATTGATTTATAATGATAATTTTGTGTTTTGTATGTTAAATTAGAATCCCAAATATCGTAGATATACTTTCATTTCAAACCAATTCCATGTTACATCAATAAAAACTATTCCCTTGCACGTCACAAGCGGAACTGGCTTGTAGGTAAAAACTGTATAAGAAAGAATTAAAATGCCTCTTATGAACCGTCTTAAGTGCCAAGAGCTGATCACTCATGTGATTCATTAGGAACTATGAGCAAACTTTGTCCTGAATACTTGCTGCTGTATTTAAAAAACACTTAATGTGTTAAGTTATGTATATTCTATACCCTTATATCACCGCCTTAAACGACAGTATTTTACAGCGCAGAAAATAATCACACAAGTCTTTCATGCTAGACCAGAGCCTTTGTTTTATTAAACAATACTCTATTCTACCGCAAATAATAACGCCGCAACAGCGCGATCTTCAGCCAATAAAACATTAAATGTACGCACCGCCGCTCCCGTACTCATTGTATCTGATGAAATACGTTTTTCCCATAAAAGCACCCGTAACTCTTCAGGTAATCGTAATAATTCAATTCCAGTACCTATTAATAAAACTTCGATTTCAGAAGCTTCTTCTAAAATACGAGATATATCCCTTTGAGTGGGAACAGGCCCTGCCATCTCAATGCCATAAATACCTGATGGTACACAAATAATAGAACCTCTATGAGACATATCAGCAAAACGAAACCCACCATTTCCATAAGCATCAATAGGTGCGCGACTTGGAAAATGTGCTTCACGAATTTGAATTGCATCGAACATGAATATGCACCTTTTATTTTTGAATAATCCAATTGTCTTTGCTTCTTCTCATCATAAAAATTAAAATAAGGCTGATATAAACATTGATATGTTAAACATAGCCTAGTATTGAAGTAAAAATTTTTATATAATGCCCTAATCTTCTCATACAACAAATATATGAAAATTTGGGAATAAACCGCGGTAAAATGCTATACCTGCTTAAATAAATCTATCTTTTAAAAAGTTTCCTCAGCTTATTTACTCACAAATTGCTTTTTATAAAAACAATGATCTTGTTTAAAAAACAGAAAAAAATTGCGTAATATTCTATAAATAAAACAACTATTTTAATAATCTAAAGAAAACAAAAACTCCATTTTCTGTAGCCACTATAAAAGCCTCTTTTTCAATGAAATTGTCTTGATCTTGCCAAGCTTTTTATAAAAATGCTTAAAAAATGTAATAAACTGCCATTACACCTTAAGATGCATTTTCCTTTGATATAGCTTTTTTCTCTTCAGAGATACTCATATCTTCTTTCGTTGTCGTTTTAGATTTAGACTTTTGTGGTCTTTTTGCTTTAGCATTAAGTTTTGATTTTTTTTCTGCAACCGGCTCACCTTTAACGCGCACATCAGCTAATGTTGAGCGAATAACACGAATATTCATACTCTCACCAATTTCAACCTCTAATTCACCACTCTCGTCGTGAACCTTCGTAACCTTGCCGATAATACCACCACCCGTTATAACTGTATCACCACGACGTACTGCATTAAGCATTTCTTGGCGTTTTTTCATTTGGGCACGCTGTGGACGAATGATAAAAAAATACATAATTGCAAAAATTAAAATGAATGGGACAGCGCTAGCAAATGAAATTCCACCGGAAACATCGCCTGCAACTTGAGCATAAGCGTTCGTAATAAACATTTTTATCTCCTATAGTTAAACCTCAGGTATTTCCCACTCTATTAAAATGAAATTCCGATACAGAAAAAATTCCTAAAGAATTTATCATAAAAAGCAATAACTACATAATCTAATCACAGCTTTACAAAAATACAATAAATCCTTAAGAGGCAGAATACCAAAATACAATGAGAAAAATCTTAAAAAATAGATTCACTTTCCCCTATTGTATATCCTACAATACAAATCTTTTCACTAACTCAATAAATTATACAAGATAATTTTTCTAATGAACAAACTTAATTTATATAGATAATTTATCGTTTTTAATATCAAATGACAGATCTAAATACAATAAAACGCTCTCATTTCAAACCTTCTGAATTAATCAAAACGATTTTCTTGCACGTCACACATATTAAATGAGCCTGTAGATAAAAACTTTTTAAGAAAGGCGTGAAAATATCTTTTTCATGCTTCTCTCAAATGCAAGAGCAATTGGAACACTCAAAGCTGACAAATAGTATGATACTATTGTCTTACACTTTCATAAATACAAAGATGGTAATATCTAACGACCCCAACGAACTACTTTTCTAAAACCAATGATTTTTTGCTGCAATGTTATTAATTTAAGAAAATCAATTGTTTTTCATGAATTTTCTATAAACTGTAAGACTATTCAAATGTAAAAGTCATCAATAAATTAGTTTTCTAAATATTTAAGGGGATCAACAGGTAATGAATTCTTACGCATCTCAAAATAGACACGTGGCGTTTTAACATTTCCTGAAACACCAGATTTAGCAATCTCATCACCGCGTCTTATCCTTTGTCCTTTGTTAACAACAAGCTTACTATTACATCCATAAATAGTGATAATATCATTTTCATGTCGAATCATCACAACATTACCAAGCTCTTTTAGTCCATCTCCCGCATAAATAACCACACCATTTTCTGCCGCCTTTACCGAAGACCCTTCAGGCACTGCAATATCTATTCCTCGATTCATTACTGTTCCCTTTTTTTGACCGAACTGGCTTAATAAACGCCCTCGTACTGGCCAACGCATCTTAGAAATTCCTGTGGCTTGCGGAGTCGTCATATTATCTGTATTCGTAACAGTACTTGACAAACCAGTCTCATGTTTCAATTGCGTCATCTGTTTAGAAAAATTTTTCTCAGAACTTGATTTGTTCATCTTTGCAGAGGGTGGCGTTGTTACAGGAGCTTTATATATAGGAGAGGACTTCTTGTTTTTTATAGAGGACATCACTTGAGATTGGGATGCAGATTCTGTTGTTGACACTGCCCAATCGTTATTATTGTGTGCATTTGAAGCTGCTAATGTACGCCTGCTTGGAACAACAAGGACCTGACCGATATAAATGGAATTGCTGTTTATACCATTTGCTAATTTTAATGCCTCAACACTAACCCCTACTTGTCGTGCAATACTGAGCAGTGTATCTCCGCTCTGGACAATATAAGAATTCCGCCGAAAAATAGGAGATTTATCCATTTGTGAACGAGAAAGTGTTCCAAGATTACGTGGAGGGGAGCCCATAACGCGACCATCAGAAGAAGTTATCCTATCTTGATGTGGAAAATTATAGGGGGAATTATCATCTCCCCACGAATCATCGCTTGATTCCACAGGTGGCAATTCAGTGCTTTGTATCATACCACTACCGTATGATAGCATTCGCGGGTCTGTATACATAGTGCTTGATATATTTGATTGAGATGATACCGTACGATGAGAGAACGTATTGGAAAAACGCTGTGTACCAGAACTACAACCAGCAACAATAGTTACCACCGCTAACAAAGTTATTCTCTGAAAATTATGCTGGAAAATATTATCCAAAGCTTTTAGACACATCGTTTTGCTCACTCATCAATAATCAACTCACTCCATTAAAGCTTTTTTAAATTACCGAAGAGTTAAAATGAGATGTTTTATTCATAAATATCTTTATATAAGATCAAAATGAATTTAACGTAGACAATTCGCAGAAACTTCTTAGCTTTTAAAAATTAAAGTATCTCCGCAATGCCTTTAATAAAAGGTTGGTAACGCACTTGGAACAGTTCTAAACACTCAAATCGACTACCAATTTTTGTATAGCGCGTCACCGTTTGTACCCCTTCGTCAGGTCCTATCGCCTGAATGAGAATTCCATTTTCAGCTAAAAGTTCTAAAAATTCCTTTGGTTCATCAAAACGTGATGGCCAAATAAGAATGCGATCAAATGATCCTAAGCCTGTCACGCTATGACTTCCATCAATCTGCCGTATAACAATATTTTCAATTCCTAAAGTTTGAAATTTTTGGCGTGCTAAATCAACAAGCGTTTTATAACGATCAATCGTTGTCACACGGTCACTCAGACATGCCATAAGAGCAGTACAAAAACCAGATCCTGTACCAATTTCTAAGACACGATGCCTTTTTTTCAACGATAATGCCGAAAGAATTAAGAGTTGTTCTTCCAAACGTTCCATATATTCACCACACTCAAGGGGAATAACTTTATTATCATAAGCACTATTGAACCAAGGAGCAGCAACAAACTGTTGACGCGGAATTTTCTCTAATGCCGAAAAAAATCGCACGTCATCAATGCCTTTGCTACGCATTTTCAGTACAAGAGCGGCTAACTCCTCACGAAATTGTAAAATACCCTTTTGCCCCATAGTATCATTCAATCTCCAATGGAGGTGCACTTTTATCATACTGACAAACTGCTTCTTTTAAAATGGCAAAAACTTGCGTCTGTGTATCATCACCTCTTGGCAATAAACGCATATTGTCTCTCCTTTCGTAAAATTAAGCAGTAATACAGCGCATGCCTCCCATATAAGGTTGTAAAACATCTGGAATAATAATTGATCCATCAGCCTGTTGATAATTTTCAAGTACGGCAATAAGACAACGTCCAACAGCCGTACCAGAACCATTAAGGCTATGAACAAAATGCAATTTTTTATCGCCTTCTTTACGATAGCGCGCATTCATACGGCGACCTTGAAAATCTCCACAAACTGAACAGCTAGAAATTTCACGATAACATTCTTGACCAGGAAGCCAAACCTCGATGTCATAGGTTTTACGCGCTGCAAACCCCATATCACCCGTAGAAAGAACCACTGTGCGAAAAGGCAAACCAAGCCGCTTTAATATATCTTCTGCACATTCCGTCATACGTTCCAATTCAATTAAAGACTGCTCTTCACTGGTAATCGAGACCATTTCAACTTTCCAAAATTGATGCTGACGCAACATACCGCGCGTATCACGACCGGCTGCTCCCGCCTCTGAACGAAAACAGGGAGATAAAGAAGAAAATCGCAGTGGTAAATCTGATATTTCAAGAATTTCATCGTTGACCAAATTGGTTAATGGCACTTCTGCTGTGGAAATAAGCCATCGACCATCTGTTGTACGAAAAAGGTCTTCAGCAAATTTCGGTAATTGTGCTGCTCCGTAAACAATCTCATCACGAACAAGAAGAGGTATTGAGACTTCTGTGTAACCATTCTCATTGACATGCACATCAAGCATAAACTGGCCTAATGCTCGTTCTAGCCGTGCTAATGCCCCTGAAAGTACTGTAAAACGTGTTCCAGACAAACGACTAGCTCGTTCAAAATTCATCTGTTTGAGATCTTGACCAAGATCAAAATGTTCCTTTGGTGTAAAATTAAATGTTGGAGGTGTACCAAAATGTCGAATGACGACATTATCACTTTCATCTTTACCTTCTGGAACATCATCTAATGGAATATTTGGAAGTGCTGAAAGAAGTTTCTCAAGACTCTCCGTCAGCTGTTTTTCTTCCACTGTTGCAGAGGAAAGAAAAGCTTTAATCTCTTCAACTTCAGCCCTAAGACGTTCAGCCATTTGCTGATCCGATACCGCTAAAGCCTGTCCTATTTCCTTTGAAACAGCATTGCGACGTTCCTGCGCCAATTGCACCTTAGCAATATACGACCGACGTGCAAGATCAAGTTGTATTAACCTTTCAGCTTGTGGCTCAAGACCTCTACTTACGAGTGCTTTATCTAATTTCTCAGGATTGTCACGAATCCACTTAATATCAAGCATAAAAATTCCTCATTTATATTGTTTTTATTCATTCCTTATCGCATAAGATTATACACTTTTCTTAAGCGGATTTTCTTCTCTTTTCTATACTGTAAGCAATTAAAATTGAAATCTCGTAAAGTGCTATCGTTGGTAAAGCCACTGCAAACATCGTAAAAAAATCCGACGGCGTTATGATTGCCGCTATGATAAAAGAGAGCAAAATAGCCCATTTTCGTTTAGACGCCAAATCATGAGATGTTACAAATCCAATTTTTGTTAAAAGACTGATGACAAGAGGTAATTGAAAAATCAAACCAAAAATTAGGATAAACGATGTCATAAAGCCCAAATAATCAGAAATACGCACTATAAACTCTATTTTTAAATGAACATCTGGAAGAAATTGTTGAGAAAGGCTAAACCATAGTATTATTGGCGCTAATAGACCATAAACAAACGCTCCCCCAATACAAAATAAAATAGGCCCCCCAATGAGAAATGGTAAAAAAGCCATACGCTCATTTTTATAAAGCCCTGGTGCAATAAAACTATAAAACTGAAAAGCCGTATAGGGAAAAGATAAAATAATTCCCCCAAAAACAGAAAGCTTCATCTTCGTTAAAAAAGTTTCCCATACTTGCGTTGATTGTAAACGAATCCCCTCAGGATTACCCTCTGCTATTTTCATTGCCCACTGATATGGCCATAGTAAAAAATTTAAAATATAATCTTTAACAAGAAAACACATCATAAAAGCGATCATAAATGCAACCAAGGCAGAAATAATTCGCTGACGAAGTTCAATTAAATGTTCTAAAAGTGGAGCCATATTAGCATCAACTTCATCTTTCTTAACATTCATGACATATCTTCTTTATCTTTAGAAGCAATAGATACTGTCGTATCTTTATTGGTTACGTTTTGATCACATTCCAAAATTTCTTTATCTTTTTTTGATTTATGATGTGTTTCCTTAACATCCCAATTATCGTGGATATCCTCTAATATATTTTGAGTGGGATCAAAAGTTTCTGCCAACTTCTTGCTTGAATCGCTAATATCCGAACATACTTTTTGCAAATTATCGCGCTCGATTTGTTTTATTACATCATCAAACTGATGACGAAGTTCATTTGCTGTTGAATACACATACGCTCTTATCTTTGCTACTGTCTTTAATATTTTAGGTAAATCTTTTGGTCCAACGACAATGATGAGAACAAGTAAGATTACGATAAACTCTGGTCCGTCAATCCCAAACATCTCTTAATTCGACTTTCTCATCAAAAAATATTGCACAATGATGATTGCGTTTTTGTTACTGTTTTTTAGCAACAGATGTTTTGCTTTTTTTAGAAGCAGAAGAAACCTTTCTGCGCGCTGTTGCATGTTTTACCGATAACGGCTGAGATTGTTGAGATTCTACATCAATCATTTGGGAAGTAGGAGCCATTTCAACTTTATCCTCAATGCTATCATCTTCTTCTTTCATATTTTTTTTGAAGGCTTTAATTCCTTTAGCAACATCGCCCATTAATTCAGAAATTTTACCGCGACCGAAAAGCACAAAGATAATCAATAAAATTATAATTAAATGCGTTGGTGAAAAAATATTACCCATTATTCTCTCTAACTTTATGCTTTTAAATTTGATTTCATTTATTCATGCTTCCTCTGAAGGAGGTATCAAATATAATATCTTACTTATATATTTTCTTCTTAACTTAAAAGCAATTACACGCTTTTATTGCAAAAAGAACTTTTTATCCTCTCATCCTTTTTTAGCGTATTATAACACAAACCATTCAAAAATGATAAACCACTTCATACAAAGTTCAAAACACTTAAAAACTTTTCTAAAATAACTTCATCTGATCTCTTAGGTTACTCATCTTCCTGTAAATACTATAGCCAATGTCTTTCCTTTTAAACAATGTTGTACGTATCATTACAAACATTTCCGCCAAATTATCCTTTACTGATAAAAATCATAACATGCTGTAAAACATTTTACGTATTCAATTAAAAAAATCAGAAAGAAAAATCTCTAAAAAACTTTCTTAACACATCATCAGTCTCTTCAAAAACGATCATCTTACGCACAACATTTACTCTTTGCGTTGGGGTGGGAATTTTATCATCCATTATTCCATATACAATACGAAATATGAGCCATCATCGTATTCAATTAAATATCTGTCGTGTAAATAAAACTATTAGCGGAAAGAGTAAAAATGTACTTTATGAACCAACTCAAGTGCCAAGAGGTATGGCAATACTGCTAAAAAATAAAAAAGGTACCAGCTTGTGCCTTTATTCAGTAAAATACCTCCATATAACCAGCTCTCTAAGCCACTGTATGCTCTAACTATTACAAGTCTCCGGATTCTGGGCATGCGTTCTCATAATATCATGTGTTTAACCTATCTCAGTATTGAAAACAGAATGGGCATGAATAGAAAATTACATTCAATCAAAAGCATGGTATAGAAGCATAATCCATATAAAAAGAATTTCTTATCCTAGCCTTTTTTATAAGATTACCTCATAAAGCCGCTCGATAATACAGTGTTAGAGATAGATAAACCTATTTACTTTAGTTTAAAATTCCTCATTTTGATTGAGATAGCTTGCAGAGCACATATCAATTTTCAAAAGTTTTATTTTAGCATCATACACAATAACCTAGCTATTTAGCGTGTATAATGTAAAGCTTTGGCTCCGCTTAAAGCAATGAAATTCATTCACACTTTTACAAAAATCTATCACTATAACACCAGCACTTTATTGCTCTATCCATAATTTTACGCTTGCTAAAAAACTTATAAATGTAACAATGTTTTTATCAAGCATTTGAAATTCTTTAATCTTTAAACAAGCAAATTGATGAATGAATTTGAAAGATACCCTTCAATTTTCAACAAACTTCACTAATATTCTCGTTAATTGAGTGTTTTTTATAGTCTTCCTAGAAGAGTCCGCGATCATAAAAAATTTCTCTTACAACATAAATATCTCTATTGAAATGTTTGATCTCTTCTTGTCTATCTTTCATATAAAAAATTTAAAATTTTAACGATTAATCTCATAATATAAAAATAGCCTTGTGAATAAATGCTCCAATGACATTAATATTTTTTCTGTAGTGTATAATTTGGGAGTGAGGGTATTGTTTGATTTCTACAAGAGTATTTTTATGGATATCAATTCTATTATTCTATGCTAATAATCCGGTACAGTTATACATATGATAGAGTTTACTCCATGAATTATCGGCATATTTATCATGCTGGCAATTTTGCTGATGTTTTTAAACACATTATTGTCACTCGCATTGTAGAATATCTCAAACGCAAAGAAAAAGCTTTTCGCGTTATAGATACGCATGCTGGAATCGGTATTTATGACCTTTCTTCTTTAGAAGCACATAAAACAGGAGAGTGTCGCGAAGGTGTCCAACGACTTTTTTCAACTCCTATCCCAGAAGATTTAAGAACACTCCTTTGTCCATGGTGTGATATCATTGATGCCCTCAATAAAGGGGAAAAAGAAATTGTATTTTATCCTGGATCTCCTGTTCTTATTCGTCAATTATTACGGAAACAAGATCGCCTCACCGCAATAGAATTGCACAATGAAGATTATCATATTTTAGCAAAAAACTTTGCAGGAGATTATCAAACAAAAGTTCTGCATTTAGATGGTTGGCTTTCCTTAAATGCTCATGTACCACCAAAAGAAAAACGTGGGTTTATCCTTGTTGACCCTCCCTTTGAAAAAACTGGAGAATTTTCCCGCCTTATTGATGGATTAACGAAAGCCTATCGTCGCTTTTCTGGAGGAATCTACGCTTTATGGTATCCTGTTAAATATGACAAAGAAATTGAAAGTTTTCTTCACGCGCTTTATCAAACCGGAATTCCTAAGATTCTACAGCTTGAAATGCGTATCCGAAAAAGTTCAAGTCCACCGACAATGAATGGAAGTGGTATGATTATTATTAACCCTCCCTACCTTTTGGAAGAAGAAATGAAAAAACTCAGCCCCTTTCTTATCAACCGTCTGGGACAAGATGAAAATGCCCAAATAACGCATAAGTGGCTTCAAAAAGAACATCTGTTATGTTAGATCTTTCTCTGATATTTTTTCTAAATCAAATATCATGTTGTAAAATACAAAGGCATTAAATGATAAAGTTCTTTGATTCTTTGGATAATACCAACATATTATAATGGTAAGCTAATAACGATCAGCGTGAATTAATTTTTTTCCTTTTAGAAAGTCTATCCTCTTAATCATCATGGATTTCTTATTTCAATCATTTTAATGGATAAATTGGGCAAATTCATAAAGCTGTCTTAGAATAACAACTCTCATATTTTTTATGAAAGATCGGCTCTCTAAAATCATACTCTTATGTTATAAGATATTATTTATAGAAAAAAATTATAAAGACATAAATAATCATTATTTAATAAAAAAGAATATTTCATATATTAAACAAACAACATATTCGTAACAAACGGAATGGTCCTGAAAAATAATACAAATTGTCCGCAAAATGAACGGGAAAAACTTTCTTTTCTCTCTAATGTTACATGGCATAATGCCAATCAAAGCAATGAGAAAAATCAGTTCCAAGGTATCAAATTCATACAAGAGTTTGTTAGACACCTTCCGCATAAGCCAGGGGTTTACCGGATGATTGGTGAAAATGGTGATATTCTTTATGTTGGCAAAGCCCGTAATCTCAAAAAACGTGTTTCAAACTATACACGTGAACAAGGACACAATAATCGTATTACCCGCATGATTCGTGCAACATATCATATGGAATTTATCGTCACCCATACAGAAACAGAAGCACTCCTTTTAGAAGCCAATCTCATCAAAAGATTGCATCCACATTTTAATGTACTCCTGCGTGATGATAAAAGTTTCCCTTATATTATGATTACAGATGATCATCGAGTGCCTGCACTTTACAAACATCGTGGTGCTCGAACACGAAAAGCTCACTATTTTGGTCCTTTTGCTTCTGCTGGTGCAGTGACACAAACAGTTCATGTTTTACAACGCGCCTTTTTATTACGAACCTGTACTGATTCAGTTTTTGAAAACCGTACACGCCCCTGTTTGCTTTATCAAATTAAGCGATGTTCTGCACCTTGTACTCATGAAATTAGTGACAGTGATTATAAAGAACTGGTGAAAGGAGCAAAAGCGTTCCTTTCGGGAAAAGATCAATCTATTAAAAGCGATATGGTTCAAGCTATGCATAAAGCCGCAGAAAATCTTGATTTTGAACAAGCAGCTTCCTATCGTGACCGCTTATCAGCCCTTTCTCACATACAAAGCCATCAAGGTATTAATCCTCAAACGATAAAAGAAGCGGATGTATTTGCAATTGCGCAAAAAGAAGGAATGACCTGTATTCAAGTGTTCTTTTTTCGCATGGGGCAAAATTGGGGAAACCGTGCCTATTTTCCTAAAGCAGATCCCTCTTTTTCCCGCACTGAAATTTTAGCGAGTTTTCTTGCCCAATTTTACGATGATAAACCACTTCCCAAAAGCATCCTTTTATCTGAAGAAATTGAAGAAAAGGCACTTCTTACAGAAGCATTTAGTCTCAAAGCAAACCACAAAGTATCCCTCTCTTTACCTAAACAAGGTGAACGGAAAACTCTTGTTAATCGTGCCTATCTCAATGCTCATGAAGCACTTGAACATAAGCTTTCTGAAACAGCCACCCATACAAAATTGCTTCAAGGTCTTGCTAAAACATTCCAACTACCTTTTCCTCCACACCGGATAGAAGTCTATGACAATTCTCATATCATGGGAACAAATGCTGTAGGGGCTATGATTGTTGCTGGTCAAATGGGATTTATTAAAAATCAATATCGAAAATTCAACATTCGCTCAACAGATATCACGCCTGGCGATGATTTTGGCATGATGAAAGAAGTGATTAAACGAAGATTTTCACGCCTTATCAAAGAGCATGATCTGCCAAATAGAAGTCATAACATAAAAGATGATGATCTTTTTCCCATTTGGCCTGACCTTATCTTAATCGATGGTGGTGAAGGACAAATCAACAGCGTACATGCAATACTTGCTGAATTACAATTAAATGATCTCTTCACAGTTGTTGGAATCGCCAAAGGTGTTGACCGTCATGCGGGACGTGAACGATTTTTTATAAAAGGTATTCCCCCCTTTACACTTCCTCCACGTGATCCTATCCTCTATTTTTTGCAACGTCTGCGTGATGAAGCACACCGTTTTGCGATTGGAACTCATAGGATAAAACGAAAAAAAGCAACATTCAAAAACCCACTTGATGAAATCGAAAATATCGGTCCGACAAGAAAGCGTGCATTGCTTCATCATTTTGGAAGTGCCAAAGCTGTTGCTAGTGCCTCATTTGAAGATTTAAAAAAAGTTACGGGAATCTCTATGACAATTGCACAAAAAATTTATAACCATTTTCATGAAAAATAGGCTTGTTTCATAACCTTCGCCTTGTTACGTTTAGGAAATATATTCTCTTTCACAAGAATTAAAAATGGCTCCATGAAAAATCATACTTTTTCTTTTCCAAATATTTTAACTTATGCACGAATTGTTGCAGTCCCAATGGTTGTTGCATGCTTTTTTTTAGAAGGGCGACTACAATCAAGTGATATCACTCGCTGGATTGCTGTTTCTATTTTTATCGTTGCATCCATTACTGACTTTCTTGACGGTTACCTTGCTCGTATTTGGGAACAAACATCCAATATTGGTCGCATGTTAGATCCAATTGCCGATAAACTTCTCGTCTCTGCTTGTTTGCTCTTGCTTGCCGCAGACAGTACCATCGCTGGGTGGACTCTATGGGCAGCTATTATCATTCTTTGCAGAGAAATTCTTGTATCAGGATTACGTGAATATTTGGCGGAGTTAAAAGTTAGTGTTCCTGTCTCTCGTCTTGCAAAATGGAAAACTTTTGTACAGATGATCGCTATTGTATTTCTTTTAGCTGGACCAGCCGGTAATAAAATTTTCCCTTACACAGTAGAGTTTGGCATTACTATGCTGTGGATTTCTGCCCTCCTTACATTGTGGACAGGGTGGGATTATTTTCGTGCAGGTTTAAAACACGTTATCCTATGAATAGTATGGAATTTTATAATGATGATTTATCTTTTTGTACTTAAATAAGAGATGAGAATAGCATAAGATTGATTTATTTTTATTAATGATAGATCAATAAAATGCTTTTTTGCACATTACAAATAAGGGAGACGTGTAGATAAAAGCTATTCAAAAAAGAGTAAATAGCCTTTATATTTTCGTAAAAGCAGCTGCAATATTAAAAGCTAAAAAAACGATTAATGCTCCATATGCTTTCAAAAAAATCTATAATCTCATAAGCAAAAAACCGAAATATAGTGTTTCGGATTTTTGCTTCTTATATACGCTTTATTATTATAAACGCTTTATTAACCAACAATTTCTACCTCAGGAAACCAAAAGGCGATTTCTGTTTTTGCCGTTTCAGCACTATCGGATCCATGGACAGAATTTTCGCCAATCGATAAAGCATGAACCTTACGAATTGTCCCTTCTTCTGCATCACTAGGATTCGTAGCCCCCATTACTTCACGGTTTTTAGCTATTGCATTTTCACCTTCCAAAACTTGTACAACGGTTGGACCAGAAGACATGAATTCAACCAATTCACTAAAAAAAGGACGTTCTTTATGAACAGCATAAAATTTTTCAGCCTCACGTTTGCTCATCCAGACACGTTTAGACGCAATAACACGTAGCTCCGCATCCTCAAGCATTTTAGTAATTGCGCCAGTCAAATTACGACGGGTTGCGTCTGGTTTAATCATCGAAAAAGTACGCTCTAAAGCCATTTAACCACCTTTATTTCATTTATAATATTCTCTAGCCATTTCTATAGCGAGCAAGGAGCCCTTTGCCAAGTGACTCTGCAAAAATCTATACAAATTCTCAAAAATATAGAATGAATTATAAAGAAGACTTTAATAAAAACACCTGCAATTGCTCATCCCATCATAAAGATGCGCTACCGCTCCTTAGCAAATGTTGAACTTCTTTTATATTCCTCAACGCTTTCCATCAAAATTATCATTGAGATCAATTAAAAAATAACCATATCGTTAGAAACGATAGCGTACACCTAAAATACCCTGAAAGGACTGTTTTGTTTTACGCCCTTTAATATAATGGGCCTCACCATATAACTTTAACTTCTCACTCACTAAACTGCTTAAACCTATTCCTAATTTACCTGCATTCCCCGACAAGTCAGTGGTAAATGGATGGCGTTGATTAATTAACGTTTGATTGTCATCTTTATTCTCACGCAACCATGCTGCTGTAATATACGCAAGCGATGAGGAATCCATGTGAGAACCAAATTCATATCCTAAAGATAAGCCAACCTCACTGCGTAATGAAGTGAATGGACGCATGTCACCTGTCATGTCATTCGATAACTTGATTTCTTTACCCTCAACTTGTAACCATGTAAATTGTCCATAAGGCTGTAACCAACTGTTCTTTGACGTCTTAAGTCGATAACCAACTTCAAAGGAAGTTCCCAATGCCCTTTGAGTATATGTTCCTTCAATCTCTAAACCATTCGTTGAAACGGCTTTTAGAGTATTTTGATAATGATTGTATTTTAAAATACCATCGAGATACCATCCACTATGATCAAAATAAGTGACATAAGCACCAATACCATAAGTATTGATTCCACTGTTACCCCCCCGTGCATGCGCAACACGGGCACGATCATAACTGCTAAAACCACCTATATAAAACTCTCCATTTTCCCACTCGCTTAAACCATTGATCCCCAAAACGATACCGGTCTGATCCAGTTTAAAATCTATATGCTCTGTCGCAATGCTCTCTTTAGATTTAATCGCATAGGTCCATAAAGCTGCATTCTTTTTACTTTTATCTAGAATTCCTCTTCCCGCACGTACAGTTTGCATTTCATTGTGAAAAACCATCGCTGGAGCCGCAGACATAGACAATACCGCATCTGTAGAGGGAGTAGTCAAAAAGTGAGAAACTGAAAGTTTCTCACTCAATTGTGGAAAAGGGTGTTCTTTATGAACTGGACGCAAAGTCATTTGATCGGCTAAAGATTGAGAAGAGGTTGAAACAGCAGTTTGTTGTTTTTCATCAGAAAAAGGATGAAGACCTGATAGAGGAAACGCTACAAGAGTCTGATTTTCTTGAGAGGGAGATACAGAAACACTAGAGACATTCTGTGCCCCTCTTAAATGACGTGGAGGACGTTGCTTGGGCATCTCTTTTTTAGTAGGTGAACGAAGACTGGTGTTTTTCTCTCCAGAAGAGGCGGCTTGATCAGACTGTGTACCACTCCTTGCAGATAATGGAAGAGGAGTCTTCGCTTTCTTATTCACACACTGTACCTCAGTATCCGAACGTCCCATATCTTCAGAAGCTCTAGATAAATACCAAATTGTAGAATGACCACTAGAATCAGCACATCTTTCTCTCTTCAGCAAGCGATACTGATAGGTTCCACCATCAACAGCTGTAATGTCCGTCCCCGAAAGGTCTGCCAGAGTAAAATTAGCACCTCCCTCTTGGCTTTTATCGGTAATTAAATTGACTCCGCTAACTAAACCATTCCTTTGTAGGAGAGAATCTGTAATTTCCCGACCAGAATCTGTAACACTTACTTTGTGGTTACCGGCACCATTATCGATCAACAAATAATCGCTATTATAATCTCCCATAGCATTTATATTAAAACGAAAATGTAAATCCCCTGAAAGTTTCTCAACATGAAGCGAAATATGTCGTGGATCATACGGAATAGAAGTAAAAGTAACAGTCCCTCCATTACCACCTAAATCTTTAATTTTAATCTGAGGTTTATGCTGGGTATCCCGTTCACCAATCTCAAATATTATTTCATCAGGTTTTATTATTTCATCAGTTTTTCTTTCTATAGGAATGCTTTTCTTGGTGATATGGTTTGTTGAATCACCTGCAAACAAATAAAGTTCTCCATGATGATTAACCCTTACTTCCCCAACGACTTCTTTTACACCAACATGTAGCCACGATTTGGCAAAATCCGTAATTGTTAAAGTATCTACAAATCCTATAGGATATACAACTTGAGTAGCTCGATCCTTCAAAGTAGTTTTCACCGATTCTCCTAACGCTAAGACATGCTGTCTCCCATTCCCAGAGACCTCAGCATACATTGATTTTCCCCCCTCTTTTCTTTGTCCTGCATAAAGATTTTGTTCTCCGTTATCTCCCACTTTCGTATACCAAGTCTCTGCCCCATCATACACATTCTGCTGCCCTATTGCTCCATCTCCACCAGTAACTGTGGAATTATATGCACTACTTCGTCTAACCACGAGTGTAAGATCAATATTTGGCTCTTCATGAATAAACTGCTGACCTCCCAAAATTTTGGCGCTCATTGCAATTCCTGCTCGTGTAACTATTTGCATCCCTCCTTTTTTAATAGTGGACCCCACGGAAGTTTTTCCATTCTCAACAAGCTCTACATCACCATATTCAATCGTAATATTATTTTTGAAAAAACTAGCAATCAGTTCTAAATTTTTTTCTTCCTCTTCTCTATTTCCCACATCTGTTGCTCTTGTTAGCACTCTATTCCTACTCTCAACTACACTTGCAGATTGCAAAAGACAACTACTGATCATCAATACTGAAAAACTTAATTTGTATTTATACCGCATTATCCACACTCCACTCTCAATTATTTAGAAAAATACCCCGCGACTACATAGATAGCTCATTTTAGATTGTATCATAATGTGTTTTATTTATGTCTAAATACAATTTTTTAGTGTATTTTTTTAATTTAAACAACTTAAAGTTGTTTATCTATAAACCACTAAAAAACTCTAACTTAAGGCAGAAAAATTGAATAAAATTCAAAATGTTCACTTAAGTTAAAGGAATAATTTGCATATCTGGAATTATAGATGAAAAAAATGCTCGTGCCCTTTAATGGGGCCCCCTCTTCACGTAAAACAAAACGCCATTGGGTTGTACATTCACTCACTTGTTTTAAAGAGACATCTCTCAATGCACTCAAGCCCATTTCGCCACGTCATCCATGAATGATATACCGGTAAAGCCATTGACCCCCCCCAATCTTTACGCTTATGAAGAAGCGAGCCGATATCATCATACACTTTTCCAGCCCTAAAATGTTGCAACGCGACACCCTTTGGTACTTGAGGCAGTTTATAAGAGGTATTTTTAGTTCTTTCTTGTACAATTTTTATCCACGCAGGCTTCCCTGCTTGTGACGTGCAAGAAAATGGTTTTGATTGATTCAACATAAACAGATTTGGAATGAGAGAATCCTATGATTTTCGCGACTCTCATTCAACATGCATAGAAATGAATTATTATTATAAATTCAGTATGTTGCCTTTAAAAGAGAGAGTATAAAGACATTTCTACTATTTGAGAAAGTCCTTACACTCTCGAGAAGACATAGCCGAACGTTATCTGTTTAAGTTTGCAAAACAATTACATTTGTAAAGTTAATCAGCCATGCACACATATTTAGAAACTATAGCGTAATCCTAAAATACCTTGAAGAGCATTCTTAATCTTATGTCCTTTTAGATAATGTGCTTCCGCATAAAGTGTTAGTTTATCATTGACCGAACCGTTTAAACCAATTCCCAATTTACCCGCACTGCCTGATAAATCTGTAATAAATTTATACTGGTTATTAATTGTCGTATAATTATTATTTATATTCTCACGCAACCAAGCTGCCATAATGTAAGCTGTTAATGAAGTTTCTGAACTCACAAAAAATTCATGTCCTGCAGTCAATCCAACTTCACTGCGGAATGAAGTTAATGGGCTTAGATCACCTATCATTCCATTGGAAAGTTTTATTCTTTTACCTTCAACCTGCAAACCTGTTAGCTTGATATAAGGCTGCATCCAAGTATTCTGTGCCGGTTCAAAATAACAACCAATCTCAAATGATCCACCTATCGCCCACTGATTGTAATGACTTTGAATGGCTAAACCATTCGTTGATATGGCTTTCAAATTATCTCGGTAATAATTATATTTCAAAACACCATCCATATACCATCCACGATGATCAAAATAAGTTGCGTAAGTTCCAATACTATAAGAGCTCAAATCGCTGTCACCACCTCGTGCATGAGAAATACGTGCTTGATCATAACTCCCGAAACCACCAACATACAACTCTCCATGCCTTAATTCACTCAACTGATCAGCACCAAAGACTAAACCTGTCTGCCCAAGCTTAAAGTGTGTATGGCCTGTCGCAACACGTTCTCTGCTCTTAATCCCATAAGTCCATAGTTCGATATCCTTCTTATTTCTGTCCCAAATTTTTCTACCATTCCGTATAATTTGCAACTCATTATTAAAAATAAGCCCAGGAACTACGGACAACGTTAACACTGCATCTGTAGAGGGGGTTGTTGATGTTTCTCCAGGAAAAAAAGGATTTGTCGGATCTGGTATAGAAGGTTCTGGTCCACTGAGGCGGTCTGCCGATAAAAACCAAACTTTTCCATTTTCATCCTTTCTTTCTTTCAAATCATACATATAAGTTCCACCATCAATGGCGTTAATTTTTTCACCCTTAAGATCTGTCAGCGTAAAATGCGCTCCACCACTTTGATCCGTAATTAAATCACGCTTATTTGAAAAAGGATCCGTGATTTCAACTCCAGAATCAGCAACACTTATTGTATGTTTCCCAGCGCCTTTCTCAACCAAGAGATAATCACCACGGTTATGGGCAATCGTAGTATTGAACGCGAAATGTAAATTTCCTGAAAGATTATTCACATGAAGCTGAGAATAATATGGATCAGAACCTGTAAACGAAAAAATAACACTCCCTTCACCACTTAATTTTTGTATCAAAGAACTTTTTTCATCAAACTCATCAGTAATAGAGTATAGTTTTGTATCTTTTCCATTTAAAATAATATCTTCTACTGTGGTGCGTTGTTGATCATTCCCAGCATAAAGATGGATCTGCCCAGAATGGTTTACCTGTGTCTTGCCTTCTAATGTTGCTCCAGCATGCACCCATGATTTTGTTTGATCATTCATTGTTAGATTTTTTACAGATCCATCAGTATATATTTCCTGAATAGCACTCTCATTTAAAGTGACTCCAATAGCCTGACCGCCTTTTAAGATACGTTGTTTACCACCACCAAAAACTTCTGTGTCAAATGCAAAACCACCATTTTTTGCACTTTGAGACTTTTGTCCAACCTCTTGGACACCCCCTTGCATAACTTTTGTATTCCAAACTTTTCCGCCATCATATACTTTTTGTTGGCCTAGTGTTTCATCTTGACCATAAATGATAGTATGAGAAGCACTACTGCCTTTAATCTCTCCTCCAATATCCCCCTCGCCGAAAACAAGCTGCTCACCGCCATAAATTTTAGTCCCCTCTACTTTCCCTCCATTTCCAACACTTTGGTGCCCGCCTTCTTTAACAACAGCATTTTTCGAAAAACCTTGTTTTCCCTTTAAAGCCTGAACATTTTCAATTCCACCATGTTCAATTTTACTATTCTCACTGAGTCCTCCTGCATACACATAAAGCTCTGCACCATTCCTTACAGTGTTATTAATGGATCGCCCTGGACTATCAATCTCACCATCATTTGAAATGTATGCTTTACCTTCATTATCAAGGATATAATTTTCTAACATTGCCCCATCTTTAATGGAAATAAGTTCAGGCTTTTTAAGGAATGCAGTATTTTGTTCTTGTGCATTATATCCAGCATTGTCACGATGACTGCTGTCAAGCTCCTGTTGACTCGCAAACACTCTAGCACCCTTATCCATGATAAAATCGCTAGGCTTTTTCAAAAAGTCTAATTCATTGCGCGTTCTTACCATGACATCATTAGAGGCTCCAAGTATGCATCTGCCTGTTTTCATATCCTCATTGTATTGATCTTGAAATACTTTATCATTTTCATAACTTGAAGATTGACAAAAAAGTGCTGTTCCCCCCTCATTTGCAGCAGCAGCTTGCACAAAACAGCTGCTCAACATGAGTATCCAACAATGTCGTTTCCATTTATATTGTAGAGCCATATCCTCCCCCCTTCACGCCTGCATAGACACTAAACGTAATTAGCTCTACAAAATATATTTTCAACCTTAGATTGCAACAATCCTTCTTAAAAATCCTCCTTATCTCATAAAAAACCGCTCTTTATAGTTTTTAAATACTTTTTTGATCAAGAATATAAGAGCGCTCTTATAGTGCTTCTTTAGCATTTTCTCGGAGTTTTCTTATCAAAGATAAAAAGTAATGCATAATCAAGTATATAAGGGTATACAGTTTATCATGAACAACGAAGCTGCGTGCTCTGAAAAATTGTTCTCTGAACCTTTAATTAAAGACCTTTAAAAACAATCATATATTTAAAGATAACTAAAAAATAACCATATATTTAGAAACTATAGCGTACACCTATAATTCCCTGAAGGGACTGTTTTGTTTTACGCCCTTTAATATAATGGGCCTCACCATATAACTTTAACTTCTCACTCACTAAACTGCTTAAACCTATTCCTAATTTACCTGCATTCCCTGATAAGTCCGTGGTAAATGAATGCCGTTGATTAATTAACGTTTGATTGTCATCTTTATTCTCACGCAACCATGCTGCTGTAATATACGCAAGCGATGAGGAATCCATGTGAAAACCAAATTCATATCCTAAAGATAAACCAACCTCACTGCGTAATGAAGTGAATGGACGCATGTCACCTGTCATGTCATTCGATAACTTGATTTCTTTACCCTCAACTTGCAACCATGTAAATTGTCCATAAGGCTGCAACCAACTGTTCTTTGACGTCTGAAGTCGATAACCTGCTTCAAAGGAGGCGCCCAGCGCCCATTGCCTATAACTTCCTTCAATCCCTAAACCATTCGTTGAAACTGCCTTTAGAGTATTTTGATAATGATTGTATTTTAAAATACCATCGAGATACCATCCACTATGATCCAAATAAGTGACATAAGCGCCAATACCATAAGTATTGATACCACTGATGCCCCCCCGTGCATGCGCAACACGGGCACGATCATAACTGCCAAAACCACCTATATAAAATTCTCCATTTTCCCACTCGCTTAAACCATTGATCCCCAAAACGATACCGGTCTGATCCAGTTTAAAATCTATATGCTCTGTAACAACACTCTCTTTAGATTTAATCGCATAGGTCCATAAAGCCGTATTCTTTTTACTTTTATCTAGAATTCCTCTTCCCGCACGTACGGTTTGCATTTCATTGTGAAAAATCATCGCTGGAGCCACAGACATAGACAATACCGCATCTGTAGAGGGAGTGGTCAAAAAGTGAGAAACTGAAAGTTTCTCACTCAATTGTAGAAAAGGTTGTTCTTTATGAACTGGACGCACAATCATTTGATCGGCTAAAGATTGAGAAGAGGTTGAAACAGCAGTTTGTTGTTTTTCATCAGAAAGAGGATGAGAACTTCCTGAACCTAAGACTTCAATAACGTGACTTCCAAGAGAGGAAACAGTTGGAGATACAGAAGCTGGGGATCTTTGATTCAAGTTTTGGCGGTTTTTTCTTCGACGTGGCAATTTAATAGCATGCGCTTGTGGTGCTGCAATAGTTGAAAGAGAAAAAACTGATTGATTTTGATTTAAATGCCGCATAGATCTGCTTCTACTACGTGGTAAACTGTTGAGAAATGAAACATTATCAATAAATACTGCAGATAAATACCAAACTTTTTCACCCCCATCCTCATCAATTCTCTGTTTTAAACCATACGTATAGGTTCCGCCATCAATAGTTTTAACATTTGCACCAAAAAAGCTTCTCAGGGTAAAATGTGCGTCACCACTTTGATCAAAAATTAAATCAAGTCCTGCTGAAGAAGGATCAACAATTTCAATACCAGAATCTACGACACTTATTGTATGAAAACCACTCCCATTCTCAATAAAGAGGTAATCACCTTTTCCTTCTGCAAGGCTAACATTAAGGTCAAAATGTAGACTCCCTGCTAGATTATCAATATAAAGCTGAGAGTAATATAAATCATCTTCAGAAGAAGTAAAAATGACTTTTCCTACACCGCTTAACTGCTGAATGCGTGTACTTTTGTCGTCAAACCCACGAGCAACGGAGTATAATTGAGCGTCTTCTCCATTTAATTCAATGTTTTCTACTATAGTTTGTTGACCATCGTCTCCAGCATCAAGATGGAGCCCACCAAAATCCTGAACTTTTATTTCTCCTCCTAATATTGCACCAGGAGAAATCCATGAATTAGCATTATCTTCAATCGTTAGATTCTTTACAATTCCACCTGCATAGACTTCTTGAACACCACCAGTGCGTAAAATGACTGTATTTGCTTCACCTCCTGCTAAAACACGCTGCACACCCTCTGAAAAGATTTCAGCATTTACAGCTAAACCGCCGGCTTTTTCTGCAAAGTTATCATCATTAGGAAACCACTTAGCAAGAGTTTGTACTCCTCCACTCATCACTTTTGTTCCCACAGCCATCCCATCATCATATACATTCTGCTGTCCCGGCGTATCACCTTGACCATAAAGTGTCGTGTTATAAGCACTGCTCCCAACAATTCCACCATTTACATAACCATTTCCGAAAACAAGCTGCTCCCCACCATAAATTTCAGCTCTCAATGCAGAGCCTCCCCCCTCCACTTTTTGTTTTCCACCCTCGTAAATAATCGTAGATTCTGAGACCCCCTGTTCCCCTACAATCTCAGTACCACCATTTTCAATGGTTGTATTTTTACTGAAACCACCAGCTTCAACATAAAGTCTTCCTGATCCCTGAATTGTATTATTAATAGACTTCTTAAGAACACCTTGCTCTCCATCATCAGAGACATAAACTACGTTATCATCACCGAGCAAAGAGCTTTGTAGAATTCCTCCTCCTTCCCCAATGCTGTAATGAATTACATCAGAGATACTAAAATCTTTTGCCGATGTCATATTTTCTTCTTTTTCAGGAAGCTTATCTATAGGCGACTCCACATGAGGTGAAGGAATTACAGGAGCAGAAGTTATTTGTGATGTAGCCAAAGACCAAGTCTTTCCCCCATTATCATCTTTTGTCTTTAAGCCATACATGTAGGCTCCACCATCAATCGTACTCGTCTCTTCACCAGAAAAATCTGTCAGAGTAAAATGCGCATTTCCGCTTTGAACATGAATTAAATCAAGCTCCAAAACTAAATTCTGATCTTGTAGAGGAGAATTGGTAATTTCAACACCAGAATCGATAACGCTTATGGTGTGATTACCTGATCCTTTTTTGATCAGAAGATAATCACCGCGCTGTTCTGCAAAATTAGTATGCAACCTAAAATGTAAACTCCCTGAAAGATCATTGATCTCAAGTTTAGAGTAATGTGGATCAAACACGGTAGAAGTAAAAATAACACGACCATTCCCACTCAGATTCTCAATCAAAGAACTTTCACCATCTATATTAGAGGCAATCGCGTACAATTTTGTATCTCTGCCATTTAAGACAATTTTTTCTACTTCAGTACGAGATTGCTCTGCACCAGCATAAAGATAAATCCGTCCAGAATCATTAACCGTTGTCTTTCCTTCCAATGTTGCGCCACCATGTAACCACGATTGTGCTTGATCCTTAACGGTTAAATCTTTTACATAACCTCCTAAATCTATTGCCTGAAAAGCAGTCCCTTCTAAAAGAACGCCAATCGCGATTCCTCCCGCTAAAACATGTTGCTGTCCACCAGAAAAGACCTTCGTATCAAAGGCAAAACTGCTATAATGGTCTAAATCTTCTTCCACATAAAGATTTTGTACCCCTCCTTCCATGATCTTTGAGCTAAAAACCTCTCCATCATCATACACATTCTGATATCCTCGCACTCCATTCTCACCAGAAACGATAGTGTCATGAGCGCTACTCCTTACCATCTCCCCTTTGATATCAGACTTTCCTGAAACAAACTGCTCACCACCGTAAATTTTAGCCCCTTCAACTTTTCCCCCATCTTTAACCTTTTGTTTTCCCTCTCTCTTAACTGTACTATCCTGTGAAAGACCCTGTGTTCTAACAAGCTCAGTGCCGCCTCTTTGAATTGTTGTATACAAGCTAAAACCACCGTGATAAACGGAGATCTTTCCACCATCTTTAACTGTATTACTAATCGAAGTTTCTCCAGTGCTTTCAACTTTCTCAACGTTACTATCAAAGCTAGGATCAGCAATCGTAACAATCATCCCCTTTTCAATTGTGCGTTCTGTGAGATCCTTCGATAATGAAGCTATAGCAAATGGTTGCAAGCTAAAATCAGAAAATAAAGAGGTATTTGTCTCATCAAGAGCATAATTCGCATCTAAATACCAAATTTTACCAGCCCCCTTATTGTTTCTATGTTTCAAACTATACCGATAGGTTCCGGCATCAATAGCTTTGATTTTTTCACCAAAAGTGTTTGCCAGAATAAAATGAGCATTTCCGCTGCGATCAGAAATTAATTTAAGCTTTTTGTGGGAAGGGATTGTAATTTCACGCCCAGAATCAGCCACACTTATTGTGTGATAACCTGAACCACTTTCTTTAATGACAAGATAATCACTAAGATGCTTGGCAAAGTTGACATTAAAATCAAAATGTAAAGAACCTGAAAGATCATCAATATTAAGCTTAGAGTAATGCTTATTAGTCCCTAAGTACGTAAAAATAACTCTGCCACTTCCAGTTAAATTCTGGATATTAACGTGAGGTTTTTTGCTGTTATCTTCAGGAGCAATAATGTATAGTTTGCTATCTTCTCCATTTAAATTAAGATTTTCTACTTCCGTAACAGCTTCACCATTTCCAGCATAGAGATAGAGGTTGCCAAAATCATTAACATTTGTATCCTTATCTAATATCGCACCGGCAAAAACCCATGATTGTGCTTGATGATTAATGGTTAGATTATCCACGTATCCAGAATCATATATCTTCTGAGTAGCTCTATCGTATAAAGTAACTTCGCTCGCATTCCCTCCTGCAAAGATATTCTGCATACCATTTTTAAAAAGTTCGGTACTCAGTGCAAAAGCCCCCTCATTAATTGTAAAATCTTCATCTTTTATATCGGCTGTATCAGCATCTTCTGAGAAACCGTTATGAAAATTCTCTTTACCATCAAGATTCTGGACACCACCTTTCATAATCTTTGTGTCAACAGCCATCCCCCCACTATAGACACTTTGTATTCCTAGCATTCCATCTGCAGCATGAATTTCAGTGCCATAAGCACTACTTTCCTTATCTTTACGCGACAAACCATCCCCAAGAAACCCCTTACCAAAAATAATCTGCTCACCGCCATGGATTTGAGCCCCTTCTGCATTTGCACCACTCTCAACAATTTGTTTCCCCCCTTTTTTAACAGCGGCATATTCCGAACTGCTCAAGTTTTGGACAAACTCAATCCCACCATGCTCAATTGTCGTATCCCTGCTAACACTTGCTGCATCAATGTAGAGTTTTCCCCCTTCTCTAACCGTATTATTAATGGAATAAGCTGCATCTTTATAGTTAAAGCTATTTATTTCAGAACCTTCAGAGTCACGGTTAGTAATATAGATCGTAGCACCATCGCTTATTATTGAATTTGTGAGTACTTCAAAGAATAGCTTTTCTAATCTCTTCCTTTCCTCTTCTGAAAGATCACTTCCTTCTACTGTCTGTTTATTCTCTATCTTTTTTGATCCCCCCTTTTTTTCTTTTAGTCCCCTCACTTCCGATAACAACTTTCTTGTCTCTTCTAGGTGTTCACTGATACTTACTGGTGTTAATAACTTTTCTCTTGGTGTAGCTACTCCATATGCACTCGCAATCTTGACAAAAAAACCACTGGCCATTACCGCACAAAAACTTAATTTCAATTTGCGTTGCATTATTTACACTCCATAATTTTAAATTTAAATTCTCCCATTTAGAAAAAAGTGCATAGATCAAAACAACACAACGTAATTGCTCAACCTCATGTCTTTTAAGATAGCAAAGCATTCGATGGATTAAGCTCTGACAGATCAAATATACACCATGTGTTTTAAAATGCATGCACAACTAAAAGATTTAATTTGTTTTAGATACACTTTAAAAGTGTTATAATTGCATCCATGAAAAATATTTTTAATATTTTGAGACACTAAACACTGATCTACGAATAAGATTGATCCCTTAATAGATAAAAATGGCATTAAACTTTAAAGGACACAGCAATGTGAATGAGAGCTGCGTTTATAGCCACCTATTGCCATCTTCTACAGCATTTAAAGCAGTGTCTTTATCTTATTCAATATGGATAATATATAGAGCACTTATTCATACTCATCAGCCCATAATCATTGTTCTAATATATAACGAAGTGTCATAATATTGACTCGACACTGATTTGAAATTTCTATAGTTATAGTCAGTTAACTCGTCATTTGATTTGTCATATACTGAAAGGGACATTCTATTCATGTCTATAAACTCAGAAATGAAAGCTACAAGCAACAGAAACTCCCCTCGTCGGATTTTATTTGCAAGCCTTATTGGCCCAACAATTGAATTCTTTGATTTTTATGTCTTTGGCACTGCCGCAGCTCTTATATTTCCTCATGTGTTTTTTCCAACACAAAATGATCAAATTGCCATTTTACAATCTTTCCTAATATTTGGAGCAGCCTTTTTTGCCCGCCCTTTTGGATCAGTTGTTTTTGGACATTTTGGAGATAAAATTGGAAGAAAAGCAACACTTATCGCTTCTCTTCTCACAATGGGTCTTTCAACAGTCATTATTGGTTTTCTTCCTACTTATGAAATAGCTGGGTGGTTTGCCCCTTTCCTCTTAACCTTGTGCCGTATTGGACAGGGAATTGGATTAGGAGGAGAATGGGGAGGAGCTGTTTTGCTCGCAACAGAAAATGCCCCTCCAGAAAAGCGCGGCTGGTATGCAATGTTCCCCCAATTAGGCGTTTCAATAGGTTTGTTTTTATCTATTGCTGTTTATTTGGGTCTGCTGCATTTCCTTGATCGTGAAGAACTTTTAGCCTGGGGATGGCGTATTCCTTTTATTGCTTCAGTTGTTTTTATGATTATAGGATTATGGGTCCGTCTTTCAATCAATGAAACTGTTCAATTCAAAAAAACTCTTGAAAGTAAAAAACATGTCAAAGTTCCTATCATAGATGTCTTTTTAAAATGTCCACGAATCCTATTTCTTGGAATATTTTCTGGTATGGCAACTTTTGTTTTGTTTTACTTGGTTACTACATATTTGTTAAGCTATTCAACAAACCATTTGCAATTGCCATTTCATCAAGCTCTTCAAATCGAAATTGTCGGTGCTATTTTTTGTGGGATTTTTACTGTCATCACGGGAAGACTCGCTGACCGTATTAGACGTAGAACTTTGATGATTTGGATTACAATCATCACCGGTATTTATTCTTTCGCAATTCCTTATTTCTTAAATTCTGGAGTTATAGGAGTCCTTGCAATGTCTGTTATCGGTTTGTCTCTCATGGGAATGATATACAGTCCTCTTGGTGCTGTTTTGGCTTCACCATACCCAACAGCAATTCGATATACCGGTTCTTCTATTACTTTCAATTTATCTGCTATTGTAGGAGCATCTCTCGCGCCTTATATTGCAGAATATCTGGTGCAACATTTCGATACATCTTATATCGGTTATTATTTGCTTCTTGCTTCTTTTATTTCACTGATTTGCTTCGTCGGATTTACAGATGATGAAATATCCAACTAAAATATAATAACGAAGAATAAAATAAGGACTGGCGGCAAAAATGCTGCCAGTTTCGTTTTTAAAGATAGGGGTTGAGGTATTTTCCACCACAATATTCCTGCAAACAAGGCACTCAAAAAGAAAAATAAAAAATCTGCAATATTGCTTATATAAGAAACAGCAAACATTTCTGATAAGATATGCGTTGTCCCCAACCATGAAACGCAAAAGAAGGCCAACATCACAGCCCATAAAACAAGCAAAATTCGATCAATGATCATCATTATGGCGTTTCGTTTTTTTAATTATAGTCCATATATTTAACATGCCTAAAAGAAAAATCACAATAAAAACCCAACGCCCTCCCCCTGAGCCTTCCGTAATAAAAAGTGCAGGATTTACTATTCCCAGTAATCCTATAAAAATCAGAACAATAGATACAAGACGCATTAAATCTGTTTTTCCCAGCGACGATCTTCAGTCTGTTGCCAATACGTTAAATTATGATTTTCCATTTTATATTTTTTCCACTGTGCACGAACGAGATTCAACTGCTCTTCACTTCTACCATCAAATATCACGACAAGCCGTTGATAAGCATCAATATCCGAACAAACAGCTCCCTCTATGAGAAAACGAATCTTTGAATCATTCGGATTTTCTTGTCCTGTCGTAAGAAATACAGGCTGAAAGTTTGGATATTGATCACACTCCGTTCCATGTCCAATAAATGATTCATCAGTATAAACCCATAAATGTATATCTATAGAATCGCGTTGTTCTTTACTCACACACTGTATTGTTACTTTACCAAAACGAGCCAATGCACGCTCCACAAGCGTCGGCAAAATATCCTTCAGCGTTGACTGCGTCAAATGATAGAATAAAATATCCAATCTCTTAAGCTTTCATCATTCTTTATAAAAAAGCTAACATCTTTTTAAAAAAACTTCTATATCCCTAATACAAAGGAAACGGTTCAAGATATAAACCCTCTTTTTTGATTGAGATGCATTATCTTTTTGCACGTGTCTTTAAAAGACAAAAATTTTTATCTTCAACGTTAATAAAAAAGTTTTTTAAGTTATTTTCTAGATTCTTTGTAGACTATAGTTGAAAATAAAATATAATGTACGGAAAATTTAAAGAGGACCTCATAGGCAATTTTATATTATTTATTTGGTAAAAATATCCAATTCATGAAAGGATATTTTTACAAACTTTATTACATTTTAACCGAAAGCAGTAAGAATATTTGCTATCGAATTAAAAACTGAGGATTTTCCCCAATTTATGCGTATTATTGAGTTCTACATCCTGAAACGTGTCCTTGTTTTGTTTAGTTCTGTCATGATTGCAGCAGTGGGCGTTAGTTGGACTATACAAATTCTTGCACGGATAAACTTTCTCACAACAAGTAAACAAACACTCCTCACAGTCTTACAATTTTCACTCTCATTGGTTCCTTCTGTTATTTTTGTTGTCATTCCGTTTGCATTAGTTATCGCAATTACAACCATCCTCTCAGCAATGCATCAAGACTCAGAACTTGCTGTCATCAATGCCTCTGGTTTTCCTAAAAGTACTGTTTGGAAACCTATCCTTCTTCTTGCTATTGTTGCATCCTGTATCTCCTTTTCTATAGCTAATTTTGTTGTTCCTCAAGCGCGTCTTCATATGCGACAAATGCTAGCAAGCGCTCATTTTGATCTTATTAATCTATTCATTAGTGAAGGGAGCTTCCAAAAACTCGCCAATAACCTTTACATAGAAATTGGCGAACGAAATCCAAATGGAACACTTGAACGCCTTTTCATTGCCGACCAGCGTGATCCTAAGACTGATCTTTTTTATTATGCAACAGACGCATCCATTGTGAGCAATAAAAACGGCAGTTTTCTGGTTCTCAATAACGGTGAAATAGAAAGAGTCAATCATCAAAATAACAGTGTTTCAATCGTGCAATTTAGCTCATATACTTTTAGCCTAGGAGAGTTTATCCCCAGTGATAAAACACCTACTCTTTATCCAAAAGATCGGTCTCTTTCTTATTTACAAAACCCTGACCCAAAAGATCCCTACTATCAACGAAAACCACTCCAATATAAAGCTGAATTTCACCGCAGATTAACACAATGGCTCTACCCTATTGTTTTTTCACTTATTGCATTAGCAGCCGCAGGGGATGTACGCTCCCATCGACAAGCTCGTCATTCCACAAATCTCTCGGCAATTGCCCTCTCTTTTCTGGTGTATTGGATAGGATATTTTTTCGCAGAAAAAGCAAAAAGCGATCTTGCATACGTTCCTCTCCTTTATATTATACCTATAGGAACAAGTGCATTTGTCTTTTTTATGCTTTTAACGAATCATAAAATTGGGCTTCCCACAAAAGTTAATGAGATACTTCAAATCGCTTTTCAAAAAATAATGAACAAATTTGAACAGCGAAAATCTCAAGATTCCTCGGATAAAATATCATGATTGGGTGGACACTTGGACGATATTTTTTTATACGTTATCTTAAAATAACTTGTTATTTCTGGGGAAGCATTTTTGTTCTTGCTCTTTTAATCGATTTCACAGAGAATTCCGGTAGGCTATCTTCCCTTCCGCATTATACAGCAAAAGATGCATTTTTCCTCTCTGCTTTACGCATCCCTTTTATCATGCAACAACTTATCCCTTTCATTGCACTCTTTTCTGCAATGGCAACGCTTATCTCGCTCAACAAAAAACTTGAACTTGTGGTGACTCGTTCAATCGGTATTTCTGCATGGCAATTTCTTATGCCAGCTTGTTTTGGAGCTTTTCTTTTAGGATTATTTTCAATTCTTCTCATTAATCCACTTGCTGCATGGGGATTTTCTCAAGCAGAAAAAAAGATGACTGAATGGCGCAATCACAATGTACTAACACCTCTTCACAATACAAGTATCCACTGGTTAACACAACGTACAAATTTAGGCAGAACAACCATTGGTGCTAAATCTATCACCGATCAAGGACTTTCTCTTCTCGATGCAACCTTTGTACAATACAATGACAATGCAACCGTTAAAAATTGGATTAACGTCCCAAAAGCAACCTTGACTAATGGATTCTGGCTATTAACAAATGGAACAATCTATAAAATAGGGCATCCTCCTGAAAAATTTACCGTGTTGCAAATAAAAACCAATCTAAAACCTGAATTTTTAACGGAACGTTTAGTGAATCCCGCAACTATTCCATTTTACCAATTGCCAAAAAAAATTATGATTGCACGTTCATTTGGCTATTCTGCTAATAATTTTGATATGTATTTCCAATCTCTGATTGCATTACCGGCATTGCTTGTGGCAATGACCCTCATTGCAGCAACTGTATCTTTAAATTTTACACGTTTTGGGCAATCTAGAATGTTGATTCTTGGTGGCGTAATAGCTGGGTTTATGCTTTATGTTATTTCCGTACTTGTTCAAGCTTTCGGTAATGCTGGATATATTCCACCAATTATTGCAGCTTGGACACCCGTTGTTATTGCGTTATTCTTAGGAATCTCTTTTTTACTTCATAAAGAGGATGGCTAAGTGAAAGCATTAACACTTAAAAAAACTATTTTAACAAAATTAAGTGCTCTCGCTTTTAAAAGTGTTGTGGGGGTTATTTTAGGAGGTGCTTTATCTTATTGTGCGCACGCTCAAAGCCTTCAATCTCCTTCTCAAAGTCGCATTCAAAATCCGGAACCTCCTCTTTTGCTCTCTGCGGATGAACTCATCTACAATCGTGATGAAAACACTGTTTCTGCACACGGTAATGTCCAAATCGAATATGATGGCAATAAAGTTGTCGCTCAAAAAATTATTTACAATCAAAAAACAGGACGGCTTATAGCACAAGGGAACGTTGAAATTACTCAAAAGGATGGTAATAAAATTTATTCCAACCAAATTGATATGACCAAAGATCTTGGCGAGGGTTTTGTAAACGCCTTACGTATTGATACAGCCAACAATGTTCACTTTTCAGCCCAAAATGCTACACGCAAACACAATCACATAACAGTCTTTGAAAATGCAACCTATACAGCCTGTGAACCTTGCTCTTATAAACCAGATCGAGACGTCCTATGGAAAATTAAAGCAAGAAAGATCATATGGAATAATAGCGTCAAAAAAATTCGGTTTGAAAATAGCAGTTTTGAAGTTTTTGGTGTACCGATTATAAAATTTCCAAATTTTGAGATCTATGATCCAACTGTCAGGCGTGCTAGCGGTCTGCTTACTCCTCATTTTTTTTATACTGATTATCTCGGTATGGGGATAAAGAATTCTTATTTCTGGAATCTCGCCCCCCATTATGATTTTACCCTTTCTTCTACGGTTTATACCCAACAAGGGCTTTTAACCGAAGGGGAATGGCGTCAGCGTTTAAAAACGGGCCGTTATAACATTCGCTTTGCTCATATATATCAAATGAAACCGCATAGATTTGATAATGATACGATTGATGCCCAACATAAAAACCGTTATATGCTGGCGACAAAGGGGGATTTTCGTATTAACTCACACTGGACTTATGGATGGGATATTCTTGCACAATCGGATCGGCATTTTAGTCGTGCCTATAAACTTGAAAACTATAACAATCCTACACAACTTTCTCAGATCTATTTGAATGGTCTTGCAGGAAAAAATTATTTTGATATGCGTTTTTATCATTTTAAAGTTCAAGATTCAATACTGAATGATCCTCATTATGAACGTCACTCTCGACAAGCGTGGGTCTTACCACGCATCGATTATTTTTTCACACCAGATGAACCCATTTATAATGGAGAGCTTACCTTCCATAGTAATATGCAATCAGTTTATCGTCGCCATGCTGACTTCAGTTCACCCGACCAGAACGGAAACCCTCTCAACACAGTAAAACTTTCTGGTATGGCTGGAAATAGTTTGCGTTTAACAAACGAGCTTCAGTGGAAAAAGCGCTTCAACACGCACAACGGACTCATCTTAACCCCTCTTCTCTCTCTACGAGCTGATATCATTACAACCAATGCAAGCGAAAATCACACAGATTCTATAGAAAACAATGCCTTATCCGCAATTCATGGTTCAGCAATTCGTGGCATGGCAACAGCAGGGTTGGAACTACGTTATCCCTTCCTCATTACAGCTGATCATTCTACACATATTATAGAACCAACTGCACAAATTTTTATACGCAATAATGAACAATCTATTGGACAAATTCCTAATGAAGATGCTCAAAGCTTTGTCTTTGATGCAACCACTCTCTTTCAACGAGACAAATTTTCTGGTTATGATCGTGTAGAAGGTGGTACAAGAGCCAATATAGGTATAAGATATTCTGGAAGCCTTAATGATAATTGGTCTCTTTATGGTCTCATTGGACAATCCTTCCATCTAGCAGGAAAGAATTCTTTTGCAGAAAAGGACTTTATCAATGTCGGTACTCATTCTAGCTTAGAGGCAAAACGTTCAGACTATGTTGCAATGTTTGGTACAACCCATAAAAGTGGTTTTTCCTTAGAAACGCGTGGACGCTTTGACAAAAAAACAGGAAAAATCCGCCGTAGTGAAATCGAAGCATCACAAAAATGGCAAAATTTTTGGGCGGCTCTACAATATGCCTATATCGCAAAGCAACCAGATTATGAATATTCTCAAGAGCGCCAAGAAATTTCTTTTCAAACAGGACTTAAATTAGCAGATTATTGGTCCATTAATAGCAACGCCGGTTATGATTTAGTATCTGGTACATTTATAAAGCGAGGAATTAGCTTGAGTTATATGGATGAATGTTTCGGGTTAACATTCGGTTATCAACAGGTAACGAATCCAGGCAGGAAAGCACCCTTGCAAAACTTTAATTTCTCTCTTTCATTGCGTACGATTGCAGATATCGGAAAAAAGATAGATTAATTTATAAAGGGAATGTATCAGTCATTTAACTTATCATTGTTTTTATGAAAGAAAGCGTGTATTTTAAGTTGTTGATGAGAATTAATAAACAATGCGAAAGCCTATTTACATGAATAAATTGAAAAAGCGTTTTCTTGCTTTATTTTACATTGCATCTTTGAGCGTAAGTAGCCTGCTAATAAATGGATTTTTGATTCCGACAGTCTTTGCGCAGACTTCTATTGTTGTTACAGTTAATGGCAACCCCATCACAAATTATGATATACAACGACGCCTTGCTTTTCTCAGGCTACAACAAAAGCAAGGCAATTTGGTGGCACAGGCTAAAAAAGAGCTTATTGATGAAAAGCTAAAAAATATTGAAATAAAACGTCGTAATATTGAAGTAAGCAATGATGAAGTTGATAGAGCTTTTGAGAATTTTGCGACACAAAATAATATGACGATTGATCAGCTCAACCAGATTCTGATCCAAACTGAGATCACAGTGCAACACTTTAAAGATTACATCCGTGGACAAATAGGATGGGGGCGTCTTGTTAGCGCACGCTATCAAGCTGAAACAGGTATGATTAGCGAACAAGAAGCTGTACGCAGAATATTAAAAAATGGTGGTGTAAAACCTTCAACCAACGAATATACATTACAGCGAATTGTTTTTGTCATTCCTGCACATCGTCGTTCAGAGATCTTTGAAAGACGTCAAAGAGAAGCAAGTAATTTTCGCGCACATTTCCGTGGATGTGCCAATGCTCACAATCAAGCAAGAGGTATTTTAGACGTTACTATCCGCCACTTAGGAAAGTTTCTGGAGCCACAACTTCCTAATGCATGGGAACAAGCTATTCTTGAAACGCCTGCTGGAAAAATGACAAAATTACAAGAAACATCTGATGGAATCGAAGCAATTGCTGTCTGCAAAATAAAAAGAGTTTCTGATGATTATGTCGCTCGACTGATATTTTCTCTTCAAGATAGTAAAAAAAGAAGCCCGCAAAAACTTGAAGAATTAAGCGACAAATATTTAGAAGAACTGCGCCGAGTGGCACGCATTCAAAATTCATAATGGCTGCTCTTATTGTTAGCGGTGGTGATCCTGCCGGAATTGGTCCTGAAATAGTACTAAAAGCGTGGAATTTGCGTGTTACGCGCCAAATTCCACCTTTTGTACTTCTTGCTGATCCAGATGTTATTCGTTCGCGCGCTCGTTTTTTACAGATTGATGTTGAGGTGCAATCTGTTTTAATCAATAATCCTGCAAAAAATTTTCAAAAAGCTCTTCCTATCATACCGTTAAAAAACAAACAAAGTGATCAATTAGGTATACCTTCATCGAAAAATACAGCTGGAATTATTGAAGCAATTAAACGCTGTGTTCAATTGATTCAAAATGGCCATGCATGTGCACTTATCACTTGTCCTATTGCAAAAAAGAGTCTTTATGATGCCGGTTTTCGATTTCCAGGTCATACAGAATTTTTAGCCGATTTAGCCCATAAAGCTTTTCATAAATGTTATCATCCAGTTATGATGTTAGCAGGACCCCGATTAAAAACAGTACCAATAACTGTTCATATTCCATTTAAAAATGTTCCTTCACAGCTTACCCGTGATTTAATTATTCAAACGGTACTTACTACTGAATATGACTTAAAAACAAGGTTTAAAATAACGTCACCCCGACTAGCTGTTGCTGGTCTTAATCCTCATGCTGGAGAAGGAGGTGCAATGGGAAAAGAAGATATTGAAGTTATCACTCCTGCTATTGAATATCTTAAAAAGAAAGGACTCAATATTGCAGGCCCGCTGCCTGCCGACACAATGTTCCATGAATGCGCAAGAAAGGCATATGACGTTGCCATTTGTATGTATCATGATCAAGCCCTTATCCCTGTTAAGACATTAGACTTTGACAGCACTGTTAATGTCACGTTAGGTCTACCTTTTATTCGCACATCTCCAGATCACGGAACTGCTTTTGACATTGCTGATAAAGGGATAGCCTCTCCTGAAAGCTTTATTGCTGCTCTTAAACTTGCAAATCAACTTGCAAAAAATAGTTTAAACCCATGCCAATAGATAATCTCCCTCCTCTGCGTGAGGTCATTGATATATATGGATTACAAGCGCATAAATCTTTGGGGCAGAATTTTCTTTTTGATCTTAATTTAACATCTAAAATTGCTCATCAAGCAGGCAATATAGAAGGAAAACCTGTTCTTGAAATTGGTCCAGGTCCTGGAGGTCTCACACGTGCCTTGCTAGCAAAGGGTGCCATTGTAACAGCAATAGAACGCGATGAGCGCTGCATACCGGCTCTCTTAGAAATAGAAAAACACTATCCTAAAAAATTAAAAGTTATTTGTAATGATGCACTGAAGCAAGATTTCTCAAAACTCTTTGAAACAAGCCCTGTAAAACCGCGCATTATTGCAAATCTTCCCTATAATATTGGGACACAACTCTTATTAAATTGGCTTTTGACTGAACCATGGCCTCCTTTTTATGAATCAATGACATTGATGTTTCAACGTGAAGTTGCCAAACGGATTACAGCTAAACCTCAATCTACTCATTATGGACGTCTTAGTGTCTTAACTGGCTGGCGTACAACTGCTAAAATTGCTTTTGATGTCCCCCCTCAAGCCTTCATACCAATACCTAAAGTAACGTCTTCCGTTGTTCATATTATTCCGCGAACACAACCTCTTGCCTGCTCTGCACAAAAACTAAGCCTCGTCACAAAAACCGCCTTTGGGCAAAGACGAAAAATGCTTCGTCAAAATCTCAAAACACTTGGAGGTGAAGAGCTATTAGAAAAAGCTGGAATTGATGGAATGCGCCGTGCTGAAACGCTCTCGGTTTCTGAATTTGTAACTTTAGCGCATCTAGTGCTCTAAAACATGCACTTTGTGTTATAAAACCTTTTTTAATCACAATATTTATCGATTTTTTCAGCAATAAGCCCATCAACAAAAGAACCAAGATAAGAACAACGCTCACGTTTTACGGTTTCAGCTAAATAAATTGATTTAATAAAAGATAAAGACTGATCTAAATCTTCGTTAATCACAACATAATCATAAGAAAGCCAATGCTTTAACTCCGTTCGTGCATTTTCCAATCGCAAATTGATAGTATCTTGACTATCTTCTGCTCGACGATGTAAACGCGAAACAAGCTCTTTCATTGATGGTGGAAGAATAAAAACAGATACAGTGTCTCCTAGCATCTTTTTTTGCAGCTGCTCGGTACCTTGATAATCAATATCAAATAACATATCTTGGCCAGCATTCAATGCGCTTTCAACAGTTTCACGTAAAGTGCCATAATAATTTCCGTGAACTTCTGCCCACTCAATAAATTCATTCCTATCACGCTTATATTCAAACTCTTCCTTTGAAATAAAGTAATAATGCAGCCCATCTACTTCACTAGGACGCCTTTTCCTTGTGGTCATACTTACGGAAAGCTCTAATTGTCCCTCTTTTAGAAGTAATCGAGAAATTGTTGATTTACCAGCACCTGAAGGTGAAGAGAGAATAAATAAAAAACCGCGGCGTTGATTCATTTTTATAGTACTCAATTTACTTTCAAAGACTGTCATTACATCACTCTACTTTGTTCATAAATGTTTCTCCAAAGTTTGAATTATACATTATCTCAACCTTTCCCCTAATCAATGTGTTTTCTTAGCAATTCTCAATGTTATTCTGCTCTTTTTTGAGATAAGGTATTAGCAGTGTATTCACTTCTTTCTTAAATATTTTTATCCATACGCTAATCCCACTTGTGACAGACAAGGAAATAATTTTTTATCATTCTCATAAAAAGTTTAAATAGAAAAATTTTACTATATTTGAGATTTTCATTTACGATGCAAAAAGAGGTGTTATCACTATAAATTCAATGTTTTGCCTTTAATTCTCGCCACTTGCGAACATTCATATTATGTTCTTCTAAAGTTCGAGAAAAAACATGCCCTCCTGAACCATCAGCAACAAAATAAAGTGCATCACTGCTTGGTGGATGTGCCACCGCTTTTAAAGAATCTCGACCTGGATTTGCAATAGCCGTTGGGGGCAAACCATTAATTTTATAAGTATTATATGGTGTTTCCTTCTCAAGATCTGAACGATAAATTGCACGACCGGATGGTTTTCCTTTTCCTCCGAAGAGACCATAAATTACTGTTGGATCCGATTGAAGACGCATATGCTTTGTAAGGCGGTTATAAAATACCGCAGCAACCATTGGTCTTTCTGCTGCAATTCCCGTTTCTTTCTCAACAATTGAGGCTAATATAACAAATTCATCAATTGATTTAATAGGTAAATTAGGTGAACGCGTAGCCCATATAGCATGAATTAATTTTGTCTGTCCTTCACGCAACCTGTTTACAATCTCTTTACGCGTTGTTCCCCGAATAAAACGAACAGTATCCGTCATTAAATAACCTTCTGGAGGCAAAATTTTTGGAAGGTCTCCAATCAAAATTTCATTCGCAGCTAATCGATCGAAAACTTGCTGAACCGTTAAACCTTCAGGTACTGTAAATGTATACTCTATAGATTTTCCTTTCACAAGAATATCCATAATATCCTGCATCGAAGCATGAGCTGGAATTAAATATTCACCAGCCTTCAGATGCGTTGTTTTTTGGTGATAACCAACCCCATAAACAAAAATATCTGATGATCGAATGAAACCACGTTTTTCTAGCAATGAAGCAATTTCACGAATTCCGGTACCAGGATGGATAAGAACAATTTGTTCTTCCTCAATTTTACCCTTTTCTTCAAAAATACTTTTTCCAATATAAAGAGGAATACTTATGGCAAAAAGAATAATCACAATCAGCATAAGAAAAAAATGACCGAGAATGACAAACGGATTACGGACGATAGATGATTTCTTTCGTTTTTTATGTATTAACATGTCATAACTATCTGCTAAATGATTCGAAGAGGAATCACTTACGTCCTTTAATGATTTTCCATTTTTCACATCGGACATAACCCCTCAATAGCGATTAAGGATAATATTATAATTTCTTATTCACCTTATAATAAAGTAGAAAACTCAAAAGCAAAAATTAAATAAAAATACTTATTATCCCCTAAAACGTCGCATCACCAACGATGCATTTGTCCCACCAAATCCAAAAGAATTAGAAAGAATCGTATCAATCTTTCGTTCACGCGGTTTGTGTGGTACAAGATCGATTTTCGTTTCAATCGATGGATTGTCAAGATTAAGTGTCGCTGGGGCTATATTATCCCGTATAGCTAAAATAGAAAAAATAGCCTCAGCAGCACCGGCTGCACCAAGTAAATGCCCGATAGATGATTTCGTTGATGACATAGAAACTTGTGGTGCATAACTCCCTAAAACACGCTCAACAGCCGCTAGCTCTATGGAATCAGCCATCGTAGATGTACCATGAGCATTAATATAATCAAGTTCACTTACATTCACTTGTGCACGCTTAAGAGCAGCTATCATACTACGCTGAGCCCCTTCACCACTTTCTGAAGGCGCTGTAATGTGGTAAGCGTCACCAGATAAACCATAGCCAATAACCTCAGCATAAATACGCGCCCCTCGTTTTTTGGCATGTTCCAGCTCTTCTAAAACAACAACAGCTGCTCCTTCCCCCATCACAAAACCATCACGATCAGTATCATAAGGACGTGACGCCCGTTCAGGATCATCATTGCGACAAGTGGAAAGAGCTCTACAAGCTGCAAAACCTGCAAGAGATATCCGATTTATTGGAGATTCGGTTCCCCCTGCCACCATGACATCTGCATCACCAAACATAATCAAACGTGCCGCATCACCAATCGCATGCGCCCCTGTTGAACAAGCCGTTACAACAGAATGATTAGGCCCCCGTAAACCATATTGAATAGACACATAACCAGAAGCAAGATTAATCAAACGACCTGGAATAAAAAAAGGAGAAACACGACGTGGACCCTTATCACGAAGCGTATAACCAGCTTCAACAATACCCTCAACTCCCCCAATTCCCGAGCCAATTAACACGCCTGTACAAATCTGATCTTCATCACTCTTAGGAAACCATTCGGCATCTGCAAGCGCTTGGTTAGCAGCTGCCATTGCATAAACAATAAATGCATCAACTTTACGTTGCTCTTTAGGTTCCATATACAAATCAGCATTATAAGTCCCCTCTGTTCCATCCCCTAAGGGGATACGCGCAGCAATCTGGCATGGCAAATCTGACACATCAAACTCAGTGATACGTCGGACACCACTTCTTCCTTCAAGAAGTCGTTTCCAACTATATTCAGTATTACCAGCTAATGGAGATACCAACCCTAAACCAGTAACAACAACACGTCTCATAACTTCTAACCTTGAACTAAACTTCACCTCTCAAAGCTCTCTTTTCAAAAGAGCTCCGAAGAATATAGGCAAAAGCAATTTATGCCTTTGCCCTTTAGTAATCACGCAGAAGCTTTATCAATGAACTTGACTGCATCGCCAACTGTAAAAATCGTTTCAGCAGCTTCATCTGGAATTTCTACCCCAAACTCTTCTTCAAAAGCCATAACGAGTTCAACCGTATCAAGGCTATCAGCCCCTAGATCATCGATAAAGCTTGCATTTTCTACAACTTTATCAGCATTAACCCCAAGATGTTCCACGATAATTTTCTTAACGCGCTCTACTGTATCACTCATGTTGAAATCCTCGAATTTATATTTCCTATAATTTGGTTAACTATATCGGTTCATCTAATCAAGCAATAGATGCATTACTTTAAAAGATTTTAGTAATGATTTAAAACATCCTGTGGATATCCCCTACAAAATGAACCAATCTGACATTCCGACATCAATTGATCAACGACCATATTAAAGAAATAGATGCATCTATCCATTTCAATCGTTACTATCTAAAATAATACAACTCATAAATCAATGTGGAATAAAATAAATACTCAAATCATTGCCATTCCACCATTGATATGGAGTGTTTGACCTGTCGTATAGGCTGCTTCATCGCTTGCTAAATAAACAGCAGTAGCGGCTATTTCTTGCCCACTTCCCATACGTTTCATCGGAATCGCAGCCATAATGGCTTCTTTTTGCTTTTCATTAAGCTTGTCTGTCATTGCGGATTTAATAAATCCTGGAGCAATACAATTGACAGTGATGTTTCGCGAAGCAATTTCTTGTGCCAATGCTTTAGAAAAACCTATCAAGCCTGCTTTTGCAGCACAATAATTCGTTTGTCCAGGGTTTCCCACAACACCAACAACAGATGTAATGTTAATAACCCTTCCATAACGGCGGCGCATCATAGAATGTATTAATTCACGCGTCAAAAGAGAAGCAGCTGTTAGGTTAACTTCTAAAACATCATCCCAGTCTTTATCTTGCATACGCACAAAAAGACCATCCCTAGTGATTCCCGCATTGTTAACCAAAATATCGACGCCATCCATTTTTCTCTCTGCAACTTCAGCCAATTGTTTCACCGATTGGCGTTCAGAAAGATTAGCGGGAAATACAAAAACATTCTGCCCTAATTCTGCCGCCACTTCTCTGAGCTTTTCTTCACGTGTTCCATGAAGTCCAACAATAGCTCCTTGTGCATGAAAGCAGCGTGCAATTGCCTCACCAATTTCTCCCGAAGCCCCCGTTACAAGAGCTTTACGCCCTGTTAATCTAAACATTTTTTAACTCCTTATAGATTAAACGCCAAGCATGCCTAGCGCTGATTCTATTTCATCAACTGTTCCAATTGTTACCCCCTTTATATCTTTGTTAATACGACGCGTTAAACCTGTTAATACTTTTCCAGAACCAACTTCAAAAAGCGTATCAACCCCATTCGCAGCGATCCATTCTATTGTTTCACGCCATCGCACCCTCCCAGTCACTTGTTGGACAAGAAGAGTAGTAATACGCTCTGGATTGCTCTCAGGTGCAACAGAAACATTGGCAATCAAAGGAACAATAGGGGACATTTTGTTAACAGTCAAAAGTGCTTTCTTCATGGCATCAGCAGCAGGTTGCATTAAAGATGAATGAAAAGGTGCAGAAACAGGAAGAAGAAGTGCACGTTTTGCACCTTTTGTTGATGCAATCTCTACCGCTGCCTCAACTGCTTTTGCTTTACCGGAAATAACAATTTGCCCACCACCATTATCATTAGCAATCTGACATAGTCCTTCTCCAGAAACAGTTTCACAAATTTCTTCCACAATGTGCTCTTCTAAACCAATTAATGCAGCCATAGAACCTTCACCAACCGCGACAGCAGCCTGCATAGCATTGCCACGAATACGCAAAAGTCTTGCCGTATCTGTGAGAGTAAATGTACCAGCAGCACAAAGAGCCGAATATTCGCCTAAAGAATGACCAGCAACAAACCTTACCTTTTCTTCTATACGAAGCCCTAATTGTTTCATCACACGAATGACAGCCATAGATACAGCCATTAATGCCGGTTGTGCATTTGCTGTTAACGTTAAAACATCTGCTGGTCCTTCAAAAATGATCTTTGATAATTTCTCACCCAAAGCATCATCAACTTCCTCGAAAACCATCCGTGCGACAATAAATTGCTCTGCAAGCGCTTTCCCCATACCAACAAGTTGACTCCCCTGCCCTGGAAAAATAAAAGCTGCACCCATTTATCAACTCCTAAAACTGTACAATTAAATTATTTTCTTTTGACCTTATTCATCCGCACAAATCAATATAAAGCCCTTTATTTAAAACGAATACCACACCTAAAATTATATTTTAAGGGCGGAATTTGATATAAAAACTTAGGAAAATAGGGTGCTATAAACTGAATAACACCCAAACTTATGAGACTTCCTAAAAGTGCACCTGCTAAAATATCAAAGGGATAATGTACACCCACAAAGATGCGCGCCCAACAGATCAAACACAAAAATACGGTGGCAAATTTAAAAGTAACTTTGTATCGGTAAAAATAAAAGTTAGCTGCATAAGATGCAATGGTCAAGGCATGATTACTAGGAAAAGAAGCTGTTGCACGATGTTGAATAAGCGGTGTCGTCAGCCCTACCACGAATGGGCGAGGATGAAAATAAAAAAGAGAAATGAGATAACCTATGAAAAGAGATGCACAAATACTCATGCAAATGCTTAGCACAACACACCGTTCCCTCTCCCCACCACAAAACCACAACGCACAAAGATGGAGAGGAATAATATAAATTAAAAACTTTGCACAAAAAATACTAAACAAAACTACAATCGACCAAGCTTGATGATTGCCGACAAACATTTCAAAGAGTGTAACATCAATCTGGTTTAAAAAGTCCATTTTTCCCTCCTTTGCCTTTATATTACAGTATTATCTTTTTGTAGAAGAAGGAAATATATCAAGATTTAACAAATCAATTTTTTTGTGTGCATAAACTTGCTATTTTAAAAGATAACCTGTAGATATGAAATATTCGTTGCCGGCACTTTAGCTGGAGGTTGAACGGAGGGCTGTAAAATATCAGTAGGAAATACAATGTTTCCGGCCTCCCGTATCTCCGCTCTGAGATGTCTCGAATTGTAAACGCGTCCTTTCTTCTTTGGATTTCCAAAAAAGACAAGTCGCAGAGGCTTTGCGCTAAAACCGGTGAAATTTAATTGAAGAAAGGCAAAACAATGGCTCTTTATGAACATATGTTCCTTGCCCGACAAGACATTGCACCGCAGCAAGTTGATGAACTTTTGAGTCTCTACAAAGGTGTCATTGAAGCGCATGGTGGAAAAGTTGGGCGTATAGAAAATTGGGGACTTCGTCCTCTTGCTTACCGTATTCGTAAAAACCGTAAAGCTTATTATGTCTTAGTCAATATTGATGCACCAGCTTCAGCAATTGCTGAAGTGGAGCGTCAGATGCGCATCAATGAGGATATTTTGCGTTATATGACCATTCGCGTAGAAAAACACGAAAAAGAAAAATCTGCTATGCTCTCACACCTTGATCGCAATAGTCACATTGGACATGATGAAGAGCGTCCTCGTTTTCCACGTCGTCAACGTGAAAATACTATAGAAGGGGTAGAATAATGACTGATACTAATCAAAACTCTGCACGTCGCCCCTTTCATCGTCGTCGTAAAACATGTCCTTTTTCAGGGACCAATGCTCCCAAAATTGATTATAAAGACATCAAGTTGTTACAACGTTATATTTCCGAACGTGGGAAAATTGTTCCTTCACGGATTACTGCTGTTAGTCAGAAAAAACAGCGTGAATTAGCTAATGCTATCAAACGTGCTCGCTTTTTAGGCTTACTTCCGTACGTTATAAAGTAAGCAATCAATACGCTATGCAACTGGAGAGTTTCTCCAGTTGCATTTCTTATATGGTTAAAAAATAGCTTGTTGTATCCTATGTTAAGCTATTAAATGTCAAAGTTGGGGTATTGACACACCTCTAACTGCAGAAAGCAGGACAGCAATAAATGAAAAAAAATCGTACTTATGAGATATTAACCGGTATTTTGGCAGGATTATTTGCTGTTGTGATAGGACTGGCAATCATCAGTGTTGCAAATATCGCGCCCTTTTTTTCTCTTCTTCTTGGCTGCTTTCTTTCATTGCCAATTTTTATTGTTGCGTTCGGTCAAGGAACATTAGCCAGTCTCATCGCCCTCATAAGTGCCACTGTTGTTCTTATCATAACCACTAATACCTATATTGCTCTTGGCTTTATGTTCTTATTTTTCCTTCCTGCTGTCTATGCTTCTTGGCTTCTTGGGCTTGCACGACCAGCGCAAAAAGAAAACGAACTGATATGGTATCCATTATCATCGGTTATTTTTCATTTAACTAATTTTATCGCTCTTATAGCAACTTTCATTGGGCTCTATGTTCAAACACGTCCTTCCACACCCATCGTTGCAAAAAAAATCACCGAAAACATAGCACAAACTCTGCAACAAACACAGTCAATAAAAGAAGCCGATATACGCGCTTTTAGTGAGCTTTTAATGACGCATACAGCAACTTTTACTGCTTTTTCTTTGACTATTTATAGTTTGGTTTTTCTCATTGGTAACCTTTACTTTTCCATGATAGCAGCACAACATATGAAATGGCTGAAAAGACCCCGTGATGATTGGAGCGAAACTCTCCGCCTTCCCATTTCTGGAATTGTTATTTTCATTATTGTTTGCATAGCATCGATGGTTGAGCTGAGCGCTTCTCTTAACTTGAGTACCCGTGTCTTTAGTACTGCATACATTGTCATCATATTAATTAGCGGTCTAGCATATCTTCACAATATTACAAAAGGGGTAAACGGTCGGATTATTATACTTTCTCTTGTTTATATTGCTATTTTTACAGTCGTTTTTACTCCACCTATTGTTTTCATGATGCTTTTGATGGGAATTTGGGCTGCTATTCAATACAATTTTCAATCACGCAAAAAACTCCACTAAATTTATTTGTTCGAAAGGAAAAACTATGGATATTATTTTACTTGAGCGCATTCCTCGTCTTGGTCAGATGGGTGATATTGTCTCAGTTAAAGATGGTTATGCGCGTAATTTTCTCTTGCCTCAAGGTAAAGCTTTACGCGCAAATGAAGCTAATAAAAAACATTTTGAGGTACAACGTGCACAACTTGAAGCACGTAATCTTGAACGCAAAAGCGAAGCGCAAAAAATTGCTGAAAAACTTGATGGACAATCATTCATTGTTGTTCGTTCTGCTGGTGAAACAGGACAACTTTATGGTTCTGTGTCAACACGTGATATTGCTGAAATCATAACAGATGAAGGCTTTTCTATTGGAAGAAATCAAATCGAACTTAATCATCCAATAAAAATGATCGGTCTTCACACTATCACTCTTAGCTTACATCCAGAGGTTCAAATTTCTGTGATTATTAATGTTGCGCGTTCTACCAGTGAAGCACAACGCCAAGCAGAAGGTGAAACCCTCACTTCGGCTAAAGAAATATATAATATTCAAGAAGAATTATTAGAAGAAAGTCAGGAAGAATTATTGGCAGAAGAAATTAATGACAACGATATAAACAGTTCTCATCAAGAAGCTTAATTGCTATTTTTGCTTTCTGTTTTATATTTTTTATTCCATTTTAAATATCGCTCATAAAATACTCACACTTTAAAAGTGAGTATTTTATGGCTATCGTACATAAAGAACCTAATTTTTATGAAAGAATTAGAAATATATTATTTAAAGGCATTACATGCCGAGAATGATAATATCACTAAGAGTGAAATGTCTTTTTTTTCCAGCATATAAAGCAAAAATAATTTAAAGTTCTACCCTTAAGGCTAAAGTTTGTATGAGCGTTAAGTTGATTATATCCTCACATGATCTGAAATAATTTCAGTTATAAAAAAATAATTCTACTTACACAGATATTGGAATTTTAAGGTTAAGTAACTTAAAAATACTTAAATTTAGAGTAGCAAAACTTCCACTTTAAAATCACATATTATAAAATAAAATAGATAGACGTTATATAAATAATACACAAATGATAAATGAGGAACGAAAAGAGAGTTTTTAAAAATTATATAATTTTAACTTAAAATGAAGATTTGTAGCTCTATTCTTTTAATTATACGATTTTCAATTTATCGCCTAAAGTAGCTAGACTTAGAATTTTAGTGGAAAAATATTATGGAAGAAACTAACGTTGTTAATGTCAGCTCTTCAAAGAAAGAGGATTCTCCTTCTTTTCGGCAACTTCCGCATAATATTGAAGCTGAACAGGCATTGCTTGGTGCCATCTTTATCAACAATGATTCTCTTGACCGCGTTTCAGATTTTCTAAAACCAGAACATTTTTTTGAACCATTGCATCAAAAAATTTATCATGTTTTATCTCACCTTATTAAAATAGGAAAACGTGTAGATCCAGTTACAATCAAGCCCTATATCCAAATGGAAGAAAAAATTGGAGATATTACTGTATACCAATATGTTGTTCGCTTAGCCACAGAGGCAGTCACTATTATTAACGCTGAAGATTATGGACGCGTCATTTACGATCTCTTTATCCGACGGTCTTTGATTAACCTTGGAACTCAAGTTGTCAATACAGCCTTTGATGCTCCTGTAGAACTCACACCTACCCAACAAATTGAAACTGTTGAAAATCAGTTATTTGAGCTAGCAGAAAAAGGGAAATATGGAGGTGGATTTGAAAATTTTAATGAGGCTATTAAAAAAGCTATCGATATGGCAAGTGCTGCGAAAAAGCGCTCTTCACAATTATCAGGGATAGCCACCCATATTAAAACACTTGATGAAAAAATGGGAGGATTACAAGCATCTGACTTAATTATCCTTGCGGGCCGCCCTGGTATGGGTAAAACCTCACTGGCTACCAATATTGCCTTTAATATTGCTAATGCTTATAATCGTAATGCCAATATCCAAGAAAATGAAGGCGGCATTGTGGGATTCTTCTCACTTGAGATGTCATCCGAACAGCTTGCAACCCGTATTATTTCTGAACAAACAGAAGTCTCTTCTTCTGATATTCGGCGTGGCAATATTTCAGATGAACAATTTTCAAAAATTATTCGTGCGGTGAACCAACTACAAAAGGCACCACTTTATATTGATCAAACTGGGGGAATATCAATTACGCAATTAGCTGCTCGTGCGCGGCGTCTCAAGCGGCAACATGGTTTAGATATCTTGTTTATTGACTATATCCAACTCATGACAAGCAGTTCAAAGCGTTCATCAGAAAATCGTGTTCAAGAGATCACAGAAATTACCACAGGATTAAAAGCATTAGCAAAAGAATTGAATATTCCTATTATCGCTCTCTCTCAACTTTCTCGTCAAGTAGAAAATAGAACAGATAAACGTCCACAGCTCTCAGATTTACGTGAATCTGGTTCAATTGAGCAAGATGCCGATATCGTTCTGTTTGTCTATCGCGAAGAATACTATCTCAAAAATGAAGAACCAAAACTAGGTAGCTTGGAACATACGAAATGGCAAGAAATAATGGATAAAGCTTTTGGAAAAGCTGACGTTATTATTGCAAAACAGCGCCATGGGCCGACAGGAATCGTGCCCCTTGCCTTTCAATCTGATTTCACACGCTTTAGTGATCTGGCCGATAGCAATTACCTTCCAGAGCAAATTGGTTAAATCGACATGGCGCGTAATCGTATTCAATTTATCTGTCAAAATTGCGGAACCATCCATTCCCGTTGGGCAGGAAAATGTAGCGCTTGTGGGGAATGGAATTCCCTTATCGAAGAAACTATAAATAGCGGCATAGGAAGTGGTCCTAAGCAGAATGCTCGTAAAGGACGCATTGTCACACTCACATCTCTTTCTGGAAATATCGAAGATGCTCCACGTATTCATTCTGGTATTGCTGAACTTGATCGTGTTACCGGTGGGGGCTTTGTCCGTGGATCAGCACTCCTTGTTGGAGGTGATCCGGGTATTGGTAAATCAACATTGCTGACACAAACAGCCGCTGCTTTATCACGTAAAGGATATAATGTCATCTATGTTTCAGGTGAAGAGGCTATTGCGCAAATTTGTCTGCGCGCACAAAGGCTTGAAGCTAACAATACAGAAGTGAAACTTGCTGCTGAAACCAATGTTGAAGATATTCTGGCAACCTTAAGCGAACATAAAAACCTTGATATGGTGATTATCGATTCGATTCAAACCCTATGGTCAGATACAGCAGATTCAGCACCTGGCACTGTCACACAAGTACGTATCGGTGCTCAGGCAATGATCCGCTTTGCCAAGAAAACAGGAGCCGCCGTTGTTCTTGTTGGGCATGTTACAAAAGATGGACAAATTGCTGGTCCTCGAGTCGTTGAACATATGGTTGATGGCGTTCTCTATTTTGAGGGTGAAGGAGGACATCATTATCGCATTCTTAGAACTGTAAAAAATCGCTTCGGACCAACAGATGAAATTGGTGTCTTTGAAATGTCTGATAAAGGATTACGCGAAGTGATAAATCCATCTGAATTATTTTTAGGGGAACGTAATGAAAAAGCACCAGGCGCTGCTGTTTTTGCAGGAATGGAAGGGACACGCCCGATACTCGTAGAAATTCAAGCGCTTGTTGCTCCTTCTTCCCTTGGGACACCAAGACGTGCGGTTGTCGGATGGGATGGAAATCGCCTTTCTATGATTCTTGCCGTTTTAGAAGCTCATTGTGGCATTCGTTTTGGACAGCATGATGTCTATCTGAACGTGGCAGGTGGATATCGCATATCAGAACCTGCTGCTGATTTAGCTGTAGCCGCTGCTTTGGTATCTTCTCTTGCCAATATCGCATTGCCAACGGATTATGTATATTTTGGTGAAGTCAGTCTTTCAGGAGCTACCCGCGCTGTTGCACATTCAGCACAGCGCATCAATGAAGCAAAAAAACTCGGTTTTCAAGGAGCCTTTCACCCCACAACAACAACCGAAATGATGAAGTCGCTCAACTTTCAACAAAAAACTTTCTCCGACCTTCCCGAACTCGTTGCTACTCTTACCGTAAGTAAAAAATGATCTGCACCACAGATATGATAATATAGAAAAAACTCTATAAAATACAAAAGATCCTTGCTATAAGAACAAAAAATGGCATAACAAAAAATATATTTGCACACAGACTTAAAAGAACACAACTTTATGTATAAGGAACAAACAAATGATCATAACAATCCTTGATGGAATTGTCGTAGTAATCATCCTGTTGTCCGCTTTTCTTGCTATGCTTCGAGGATTTTCACGTGAAGTGTTATCGTTGATTTCTTGGGCAGTTGCAGCTGTTACGACACTGTTTTTATTCAAACCTGTCTTACCTTTCTTTGAACAATATCTCTCTAATAAAATGATTGCATTGATCACAACATTGGTCACAATTTTTATTATTGTTCTCATTATTACTTCAATTATTACAATGAAGATCTCTGATTTTATTATTGATAGTCGAATTGGTATCCTTGACCGTGCTATTGGTTTTATTTTTGGAGCACTTCGTGGTTTACTTATCATGGTCATCGGTATGTTACTGCTTAATGCACTGATTAAACCCGAGCTTCAAGCGAATTGGTTAAAAAATGCAAAAACAAGGCCTATTTTAGATTCATTGGGACAAAAAGTCTGGGAAATACTCCCCAAAGATATTGGATCTGTTCTCGAAAAGACGGAAAATTTGTTTAAAGACAGCAATAAACATACGTATGAGCAACACTCTCATGAAAAGATAATTTTCAAAAAATAGAGAATAGTTTTTCATGAGGAAAGAGAACTAAATGATGTAAAATGTGATATTAATGATTCCTCCATATCACAACTGAAAGAATATGATGATAAAAAGCGATGTTTTCTGTCAAGAATTTTCATTAGATGATGATACCCTTCATGAAGAATGTGGAGTTTTTGGTATTCTTGGGCATGAAGATGCCGCAACATTAACAGCTCTTGGACTCCACGCACTTCAGCATCGTGGGCAAGAAGCAGCTGGGATTGTTTCTTACCATAATAAAATATTTCATCAAGAAAAGCATTTAGGTCTTGTTGGCGATCACTATACAAACCCTGCAACACTTGCCCGCTTACCAGGAAATCGTGCTATTGGACATACCCGTTATTCAACAACTGGAGAAGTGGCATTACGCAATGTTCAACCCCTTTTTGCTGAATTGAAAGTTGGAGGTATTGCTATTGCGCATAATGGTAATCTTACCAATGGTCTCACATTACGCCGTGAACTCATCGCTTCTGGTGCTATCTGTCAATCAACGTCAGATTCAGAAGTTTTTCTCCATCTTATCGCCCGCTCACGTTATGAATCGTCCTCTGATCGTTTTGTTGATGCGATTCGGCAAGTAGAAGGTGGGTATGCTATGTTAGCGCTCACACGTACAAAGCTTATTGCGGCACGCGATCCAACAGGAATTAGACCTCTCGTGATGGGGGAACTTGATGGTAAGCCTATCTTTTGTTCTGAAACTTGTGCTCTTGATATTATTGGAGCAAAATATGTCCGTGATGTTAAAAATGGAGAAATCATCATATGTGAAATACAAAAAAATGGGGAAATTACGAAAAAAATTATAAAACCAGAAAATGAGACACCAGAAAAGCTTTGTTTATTTGAATATGTTTATTTTGCCCGCCCGGACTCAATCGTTGGAGGGCGTAGTGTTTATACAACACGTAAAAATATGGGAATCCGTTTAGCACAGGAAGCCCCTTGTGAGGGTGATGTTGTGGTTCCTGTTCCTGATGGAGGAACGCCTGCTGCAATTGGCTATGCACAAGAAATTGGAATTCCCTTCGAGCTTGGTATTATTCGTAATCACTATGTTGGCCGCACTTTTATCGAACCAACACAACAAATTCGCGCTTTTGGCGTCAAGTTAAAACATTCGGCAAACCGTCCTGTGATTGAAGGAAAACGTGTTATTCTGGTTGATGACTCTATTGTGCGTGGAACAACATCCCTTAAAATTGTACGAATGCTTCGCGATGCAGGAGCAAAAGAAGTTCATATGCGCATTTCTAGCCCTATGATTTTTTATCCTGACTTTTATGGTATTGATACACCTAAAGCTGAAAACCTTTTAGCAAATCAATATCCAGATTTAAAATCTATGTGTGATTTTATTGGAGCGGATTCATTAGAATTTCTTTCAACTGATGGATTATATCTTGCTGTAGCAGGGGAAAAACGGAATAACGCCGATCCACAATTTACTGACCATTATTTTACTGGATATTATCCTACGCATCTGGTTGATCAAGAAAATCTCTCCAAAATTCATCAATCATCTGTTCTTAAAACAAGAGATTAATGATGACAAAACGTGACTTTAGTCTCCATGGGCGTGTTGCACTTGTTACTGGCGCATCAAGAGGGATTGGCTATTATTTGGCACTCGAGCTTGCTGCACGCGGTGCTCATATTATTGCTCTTGCACGAACAGTCAGTGGACTTACTGAATTAGATAATCAAATCCGAGAAAAAGGAGCTCATGCAACCCTTGTTCCCCTTGACTTGCATCATATGGAAAACATCGATACCCTTGCTATCTCAATTGCCAAACGCTGGAAAAAACTTGATATTATCGTTGCAAACGCAGGAATTCTTGGAACACTCTCACCAATAGCGCATATAGAAAACACGGTATTTGAAGATGTTTTTCAAATAAATCTTTTCAGCCAATGGCGCTTAATGAAAGCCGTTGAGCCTTTATTACGTGAATCTGATGCTGGACGAGCCATCCTGTTATCCTCAAGCGTTGCGCATGCTGCGCGCCCTTTCTGGGGAGCTTATGCAGCCTCTAAAGCGGCTTTAGAGGTGATTGCCCGCTGTTGGGCAGAAGAACTCAAACAAACCCCTATTAAGATTAATTGTGTCAACCCTGGTGCCACACGCACTGCCATGCGCGCTGAAGCTATGCCCGGTGAAGATCCACAAACTCTTCCTTTACCACAAGAGGTTGCAAAAAAGATAGTCCATTTGTTATCACCTGATTTAAAGGAAACTGGAAAACTCTTTAATGTCCATAAAAATCGGTTTGTAGATTATCATGTACCTGATTGATCATCATATGAGAAGTAAATCGTTTGACTCTCTCTTTTTCCTGTGCTTTTCGACAGAAGAATGAAGCACTTTATAATTCTTGGATAGCTTTAGCATCAGCCTTTTTCTCTTCTAAAGTAGCACGTTTATTATAAGCGATAAAACTACAAGGGAGAAAAATCATATAGCTAACAGCTGTAATCAATAAAGTTTCCCATGTGTAAGTCGCAAGAAAACCGACATAAATAACAATGACCAACATGCAAGGTATAACGATATCGCGCCTTAAATTTTGATCAATTGTTTTTGCATTCCATACCGGTAAACGACTAATCAAAAGAAAAGCAATAATTACAGTATAAAGACTAAAAAATAATGCCCACCCCCAATTGGGGACCAAACCAAGAGTGCCTAAATAGGTAGGCAATAAAAGTAATAATGCTCCTGCTGGTGCTGGAACACCAACAAAATAACTTCTCTGCCACTTAGGTATATTGGGGTTATCTAACATCACATTAAAACGTGCTAATCGCAAACAACAAGCAACACAATAAACAAGGGCAGCAACCCACCCAATATGATTCGCTTGATTCAAGATAAAAGAATAAACAATGAGTGCAGGGGTAACACCAAAATTTATAACATCAGCAAGAGAATCCATCTGTGCCCCAAAAGATGAACTACCATCTATTAAACGGGCAATGCGACCATCAGCACCATCTAAAACTGCGGCCAAAAGCACCATTAAAATAGCAGCTTCATAGCGATGTTCAAAAGCCAAACGAATGCTGCTCATCCCTGCACAAATTGCTAAAATAGTAATGATATTGGGAATGACATACCGCATTGATGTAGGTGAACGCCGCCGATTTGCAACATCATCATGCTGCCCCTCAGGATTGAATGAAGAAAATGGCGAAAAATTTTTCATTGTGAGTCCTAATCGTATCTGAAGTCCGTTGTGGCACTCTTATCATCAAAAGAACCCAAAACTGTTTCTCCAGCAATTGCTGTCTGTCCAACTGCAACACGCAATTTCATTTCAGTTGGTATATAAACATCAAGGCGAGAACCAAAACGAATCAATCCAAATCGCTCACCAGTCATAACGGCATCGTTTTCTTTTGACCAGCAAACAATCCGGCGCGCAACCATTCCCGCTATTTGTACGACACCAATTTTACCATGTTTGCTATCAATTACCACCCCATTACGCTCATTAAACTGACTAGCTTTATCAAAGTCAGCATTGGTAAATCGACCTGGATGATAAACGATAGACTCTACTGTACCACTGATAGGAATACGATTAATATGGCATGAAAAAACATCCATAAAAATGGAAATACGGATCATTTCATCTTTCCCTAATCCTAATTCTTCAGGTGGAACACATGATTCCACAAATGAAATACGCCCATCTGCAGGCGACATAACCCAATTTGAATTCAAAGGGATCACACGATCTGGATCACGGAAAAAGTATACACACCACACCGTGAGAACGAGACCAAACCAAAACAACGGACTCCATATCCAACCAAGAATGAGCGAAATAACAAAAAACGCTACAATAAAAGGATAACCTTCTTTATGAACCGTTACAAAGCTATTATGGAAAGATTGCAGAATACTCATATAATTTCCTATTCATCGTAAACTTAAACAAGCAACAAAGCTTTTTGTTCCTCTTGTGTCTTTTTATGTATTTAATCAATCACTCCATATAAAGATATAGATTACATTTTGCTCTATTTATTTTTTACGATTAACAACACTCGTCTCATCTTCTTCACGCATTTTACGTAATTTTTCTTCTGCTTGCGATGCTTCAAGCTGCTTATTCCACATTGAAGCATAGAGACCTTTCTTGCGTAAAAGCTCTGTATGCGTCCCATTTTCAATAATACGACCACTTTTAAGAACTAAAATTTCATCCGCATTGATAACAGTAGAAAGACGGTGCGCAATAATCAATGTTGTACGTCCACGGCTTACAATATCCAATGCTTGTTGAATTTCCTGTTCCGTCGCCGTATCAAGAGCCGCCGTTGCTTCATCTAGAATAAGAAGTGGAGGAGCTTTTAAAAGTGTCCGTGCAATAGCCACGCGTTGTTTTTCACCACCTGATAATTTGAGACCTCGCTCTCCTACCATAGACTGAAAACCTTCCGGTAAAATTTCAATAAATTTTGATATTTGTGCCATTTCAGCAGCTTTGCGCATCTCTTCATCTGTAGCACTTGGACGCCCATAGCAAATATTATAGGCAATTGTATCATTAAATAACACCGTATCTTGTGGGACCATGCCAATCGCTTCACGCAAACTCTTTTGTGTTACGTCACGAATATCCTGCCCATCAATTGTGATAGAGCCTGCATCAACATCATAAAACCGAAAAAGCAACCGAGAAATAGTAGATTTACCGGCACCCGATGGACCGACAATAGCGACTGTTTTTCCTCCAGGAACTTCAAAATCAATATCTCTGAGAATCTGACGTCTCGAATCATAGGAAAACTTTACCTGATGAAAACAAATGGTCCCATCGCTTATCTCTAACGGTTTAGCATCCGATTTATCAACGATCTCTTTCTGAACATCTAAAAGATCAAACATTGCTTCAATATCCGTTAAACCTTGTCGAATATCACGATACATTGAACCAATAAAATTTAGTGGAATGGAAAGTTGCATTAAAAGCGCATTAATAAAAACAAAATCTCCTAAAGTTTGTGTCTTATAAAAAACTTCATAAGCTGACATCAGCATCATGATCGTCATTCCAATACCAAAGATAAGAGTCTGACCAAAATTAAGCCAGCTTAAAGATGTCCAAATCTTTGTTGCGGCTTTTTCATAACCTACCATAGAAGCATCAAATCGATCGGCTTCTAGAGTTTCATTACCAAAATATTTGACCGTTTCAAAATTCAAAAGAGAATCAACAGCGCGAGTATTCGCCTCAGTATCCGCTGTATTCATTTTTTGTCGAATGCGAATACGCCAATCACTCGCCTTAATGGTAAACAAAATATATAATCCAACCGTTACAACAACAATGAGAAGATAATGCCACCCATAACTTATATAAAATACCAGTGCCGTTAATATAAATTCTAAAACTGTTGGTACTGTACTAAGAATTGAAAATCTTACGATCGCTTCGATTCCTTTTGTTCCACGCTCAATCACACGAGAAAGCCCACCTGTTCGGCGTTCCAAATGAAATCGCAAAGATAACTCATGCATATGTACAAAGGTTTTATAAGCTAATTGACGAACAGCGTATTGACCAACAGTGGCAAACAGGGAATCGCGTAATTGATTTAATCCAGCCTGCATAATACGCGCGACATTGTATGCCAAAACAAGCATGATGGGAATAATCCAACTGGATGGGAACCATTCAGGTAGCTGAAAGCTTGAATCAAGCACATTCGTAGAATATTTAAATAAATACGGTACAGATATGAGAACGAGCTTAGCCAAAACAAGATAAAATATTGCCCATAGCACACGCATTTTTAGATCACGCCGCCCTACCGGCCACATATAGGGCCATAAATTGTAAAGTGTGTGCAGAGTCTTCCCTGTATCTGATGATACAGTTTTTGTCATTTCATTGCGTTTCATAAAGTCCTTACTTCTCTATCATCCGCACAAACAGGCAAAATACCCTCTGTGGTTATTTATAGATTCATCTCTTCATTATGGCTTCCAATAAGCTATACCTACCCGTTTTTTGAAGTTAGACTGTTTTTGAAAAAGGAACAAGAAATAATCCACTATACAATTTATTATTTTGATCTGTATTTTCATACCACTCTGCTGCAAATAAATTTTCAACTTTTACATGTTTTTTTTTCAATTCTGCCTGAAGCCATTTTTTTGTTTTACCAATCTCTTTCAGCCCCTTATCAAGAATTTCACCATTTTGTATTAAAATGATAGACTTCTTTCCTTCTTCCTTTTTAATAACGGAACAATCGCCATTGGTTTCTAAACGAACGAAAGCAGCTTCATGTAAACTACAGCCTTTAATGCGCAACATTGTAATCAGATCATTCACACTGATACCTAATTTTTTAATCTTATCCACTTGAAATACTCCATCTAAAACCAATGCAATATGTCGTCCTGCAATAAGACGACGAAAAAAAACTGAATAGCGCATCAGAAAATTAAGAGATGTGACTAAAGTCTGCCAAATAAATAAGACAATCAACAATTGAATACTGCTAACATCCGGACTATAAATAACGCCTCCAATAATACTTCCCATGACAAAATTACTTACCAAATCAACTGGCGTCATTTGACTAAGACTACCACGACCTGTGGTTCTTAAAATCAAGAGGAAAGCGATAAGTCCTACAACTAGTTTTAGTGCAACATACCCATAATGATATAAAAATTCCATCATATTCTCCTTTTTTATGGAGCTGCTGGAATAGAGACATTAGTGTCGCTTTAGTGTCGCTTTATTTCCCACACAGTTATGCGCTCACCACTCTGCGGATCCTTACTGTCTTTTAAAAGAACCCCCTTGGCTGCAAGCTCATCACGAATTGTATCCGCAGCTTCCCACTCTTTATTATGGATAAGTCTTAGTCTTTCGGCAATGCGCTGATCAATAAATTTTGTATCAAGGAAAGTTTTTCTCGTAAATAATGGGCAATCTATTTCTTTAATCCATTCTTGTCTTAACAGTCCTAATAAATTCATCCCATTCAGAAGAGCCAAAGCATTTCCTTCTTTATAAAATTTTCGCAAAAGAGTCAGTGCTTTTGGAGTATTAAGATCATCACTAAGTGCATCTATCAAAGTATCATCAATTGCTTCATTGTTTTTCATCTCACTCTTTTTGCTGCGAAGCCATTCATACCAACGATACAGTTCGCTGCTCGATTGTATTAAACGCTGTGCTGTCCAATTTAATGGTTCACGATAATGCGTTTGCAACATCGAAAAACGCGCAGACAAACCAGCCCAATTTTGCTTCATTTCATCGGTTAAAATACCATTAAACTCCCCCAAATTATTCTCTAAAACAGAACGAATAGTTATGAAATTGCCAAAGCTTTTCGACATCTTTTTGCCTTCAACTTGTAAAAAACCATTATGCATCCAAAAATTAGCCATTCGCTCCGTCCCAAAAGCTGAACAACTTTGTGCAATCTCATTTTCATGATGAGGAAAAATTAAATCAATTCCACCACCATGGATATCAAAAACATTGGCGGTCGGATCATCACAGGTTAAACCACCGCCATAGGGCGCTAATAACTTTGCCATTGACATTGCAGAACATTCAATATGCCAACCTGGACGACCTAAAACAGGAATTCCGCCCGGTGATTTCCAACCTGGTTCTCCTTCCACAGAAGGCTTCCACAAAACAAAATCCATCTCTTCCCTTTTATAAGCAGCAACATCGATACGCGCCCCCGCCCTCATTTCATCTAAAGAACGATTTGCAAATGCCCCATAATGGGGAGGATTTTTTATGCTACTTACAGAAAATAATATATGATTTTCCGCTTCATAAGCGTGCCCCTTTTCAAGCAACCTTTCAATTAAAGAGCGCATCTCCTCTAAATGCTCAGTGGCGCGTGGCTGACTGGTTGGCAACAGACAACCAAGTGCTATGGTATCTTGCTGAAACTGAGAATATGTACGTTCTGTTAAGTGACGAATAGCCTCATTCAATGATACGTTTGGATATTCGCTAGCTGCTCGTGCATTAATTTTATCATCGACATCTGTAATATTACGTGCATATAGAACATGCTCATTGCCATAAACATGACGCAATAAGCGAAATAAAATATCAAAAACAATAACAGGACGTGCATTTCCTATATGCGCATAATCATAAATTGTCGGTCCACAAACATAAAGGCGTACTCTTGTCGCATCTATTGGTGTAAATTTTTCTTTTTTACGTGTTAGCGTATTATAAAATCGCAACTCTTTCATTTATTGACTCCATGGACGATATTATGCACCGATCCTTTTAGATGTATCTTATCTCAAATCATTGTATTACGCGGTTTAAGCTAAAAACTTGTATCTTATAGTAAATTCTTCTTACCATTTTCCCATTGTATTTACGGCTGTATCCATCGTTTATCATAAAAACAATCTATTTTATTTGATTGGACAAAAGCGTTCTATCATTAGAGATGCTTTCTCTCCTTAAAGAAAATGAGCTTAGAAAAAAATCTATAGGCAATACAATATAAATCTATGTGAAAAATAGATAGTTTGCAGAAAGAAAATCTTAAATTTTTAACCACACAAAGCTTCGTCAGTATTTTCAATATTCCACAATGGGTTCCTTACTGCCTCTTACGCCCTATATTTTATAATCAATAATTGAGAATAATGTAGCAATTAACTTTATTTTTACACCGTTCTCATGACAAAATTATTTTATCTTTACAGAGTTTTATTCAAAGAAAGCAATAAAAATAATGCGGTATAGATTGATGAACATCATTATTTTAATATTTCTTGTCATTTCAATGCCAACCTTTGCACAACAATCTCCACCTTATGAAAAAAAATTACTCCGACTAGCAGAAATTTTGGGATCATTGCATTCTCTCCAAAATCTTTGCGAGCCTCCAACAAACCAATGGTATGACTATATGAATGCACTGATTGAAGCAGAACGCCCCATTCCACAAAGACGTGCTTATTTTTATGAAGCGTTTAATGAAGCGTATCGTGCTTTCTCAGAAAATTATCATCATTGTACACAAGCAGCCATTGAAGCCAACCAAAGATACATTGAGGAAGGAAGAATTTTATCTGAAAACCTCCTCATGCATTATAAATAATTAATCTATACAAAAAGTAGCTCTCTCAATCTTAGCGATATCAATGATACTCCTTTCACAAATGCGGGGAGCAATAAACCAGCTCTGAAAATAGAGAGACGTTTAAAGAATAATGTCTTGATACGCTTTTATTCATATGCGCCTTTTTCCCCATACAAAACTGTTCTTTGGCTTCCTCCCCACACTTTAACGGACAAAGATTTTTAACTAAATTTGCTCTGTAAATAATCTAGGTTCTTGTTGAACAAGGTTTCTCTTGGCTTCTAGCACATGTAATTTGCTGCATAGTTTCTACAAACAAGCCTAAGAATATTCACCACTCATTAAAAAAACACTTATGTACCAAAGAGGCTGACATACCCTATATCACCACTCTAAAGGATGGTATTTTACGGCATACTTATAATTTTAATCTGTTTACACCAAAGTTTCCATAAATTTAACAGGCTCTCCTTGTGAAGGTGTGACAATTTCACCTTCCCACATAACGCGCATACCACGGATAATAGTCCCAACAGGCCAACCTTTAACTTTTTGACCATCATAAGGTGTCCAACCGGCGCGAGAACCAATTAAGCTATTCGTAATAATTTCCTCTCGCTTAAGATCAACAATGGTTAAATCAGCATCAAACCCAACAGCAATGCGCCCTTTACAACTTATACCAAAAATACGACTAGGGCCATGTGAAGTGAGATCAACAAAACGTTCAAGAGATATTTTTCCTGCATTCACATGTGTCAACATAATTGCTGCTGTTGTTTGCACGCCTGTCATACCTGAAGGTGAAGAGGGATAAGGTTGAAGTTTTTCTTCAAGAGTATGAGGCGCATGATCTGAACCTAAGACATCAATAATTCCTTGTTGAACACCGTACCAAAGAGCGTCACGGTGGCGCGGCTCACGAATAGGCGGATTCATCTGAATTAATGTACCAAACTTCTTATAATCATCAGCCGTGAGCGTCAAATGATGTTGTGTCACTTCAATTGTTGCAACATCCTTATGTTTTTTTAGAAAATCAATTTCTTCTTCTGTCGAAAGATGTAACACATGAATCCGAGCCTTCGTCTCATGAGCAATTTTTACCAAACGCTGCGTACATTTTAATGCCGCAACTTCATCACGCCAAATCGGATGTGACGATGCATCCCCTTCAATACGCAATATTTTACGCTCTTTGAGCCTCGCCTCATCTTCAGAATGAAAAGCCGCACGACGGCGTGTATTCTTCAAAATAAGGCGTACACTTTCATCATCATCAACCAAAAGATCACCGGTAGAGGACCCCATAAAGACTTTAATTCCAGCCGCACCAGGAAGTCTTTCTAATTCAGATAGTTCATGAGCATTTTCACGCGTTCCTCCAACCCAAAATGCAAAATCACAATGCATTCGATGAAATGCGCGTTGAACCTTATCGCTTAATGTTTCTTCTGATGTTGTCAATGGATTGGTATTAGGCATTTCAAAAACTGCCGTAACACCCCCTAACACAGCAGAATACGAGCCACTTTCCAAATCCTCCTTATATTCATTTCCTGGCTCACGAAAATGCACTTGGCTATCAATAATTCCTGGTAAAATATGAAGCCCCGTACAATCAATGACCTCACTAGCCGATGCACATGTAAGGTCGCCTATTTCAGCAATACGACCATTTGTAATACCAATATCACGCTTGCTTCTTCCATCATGATTCACAAGTGTTGCACCTTTAAAAATTGTATCAAATGTTTTAAACATAACCACGCTCCTTACATATTGCTCACTTATCGATTATGTAACTTTGAGCAGAAAGGCAAGAACCATGATTGAAAAACAAAATGCCATTTGCTTAAAAAACCGCGGACTTATTCAAATTACAGGCGAAGAAGCAACAGATTTTCTACAATCCCTGATCACGACAGATGTAAAAAAAATCAGTCCACAGGAACTTTTCCCTGGAGCCCTTTTATCCCCACAAGGAAAGGTTCTTGCTGATTTTCTTATCGGAAAAAAAGAAGATGGTTACCTGATTGATATCAGGATGCCTTTAGCTGATACGCTCCATAAGCGTCTGTTGCTCTATAAGCTGCGCAAAAAAGTAGAAATTACACAACCATTCCAAGAGCTTGTTACAGTTTCTTTGAATAATGAATCAGATGCTTTAAATTTTGATTCAAGTTTTGTTGATAAACGCTTCCCACAAAAAGAAAAAATAATACGAATCTATGGCAAAAAACCTTTTTTAACTTCAGAATATCATGACACATGGAATCAATTGCGTATCCGTTATGCAATTGCGGAAAGTGATCAAGACTATGAAATTGGCAAAGTCTTTCCTCATGATATTAATTACGATCAAATCAATGGACTTGCATTCAATAAAGGATGTTATATTGGACAAGAAATTGTTTCACGAATGCACCACCGCCGTGCAGCACGTCGCCGTATTTTTATTGTAAAAGGCCAGTGTAAATTAACCCCTCAATCTAGCATTGAAGCAGGAACAAAAGTGCTTGGCTACTTGGGAACATGTGTAGAAAATGAGGCTCTTGCTTTAATGCGTATTGACCACGTCAAAGATGCTATGGATCATAACATCCCCTTTACTGTAAAAAACATTCCTGTCACTATAAGCATTGCTGAAAATATGAATTTTACCTTTCCTGAAAATACTATAGAAAACACTCATGGCTAAAGCTGAATTATTAAAAAATGGAGAAGCCCGCGCTTGGCAAAGAATGCTCTCTGGAAGGCGACTTGATCTTCTCAACCCTTCTCCTTTTGATGTTGAAATTGAAGATATTGCCCATGGACTTGCTCGCGTAGCACGTTGGAACGGTCAAACACGAGGAGAGCATGCCTATTCTGTTGCACAACATTCACTTTTGGTTGAACAAATATTTCAAAAACTTTTTCCACAATCGGGAAGCAACGAATGTCTTTATGCCCTTCTTCATGATGCTCCAGAATATGTCATCGGCGATATGATTTCCCCTTTTAAAGCTGTTATAGGAAAACAATATGAACGCGTTGAAAAGCGCATCCAAGATGCTATCCACATGCGCTTTTCTCTTCCCGTTGATCTTTCTCAAAAACTTTTAAAAAAAATTAAACAAGCCGACCGTATCGCTGCCTATTATGAAGCGATTACGCTTGCTGGATTTAATACAGAAGAAGCCCTTCACTATTTTGGCTCTCCCAATAATATTTTACCCGATGATCTGAATTTATCCCCCTATTCTACCCAACACATTGAAAACGCATTTTTAACGCGCTTTAATGACTTGGATGTCCAAAGATTATAGCCCCTTCGCATTGTTGATTCCTTGTCATTACAGAATCATCACACTGACTTATAATAATAATTCATTGTTTTTTCATTTTGAATGAGAGCTCCTAATATCGTAAGCTTCACTCATTTCAAATCTGTTTATATTGAATCAATCAAAATCATTCTCTTGCACACCACAAGCGGGTCTGGCGTGTGGGTAAAATTTTTTAAAGAAAGAGTTAAAATGCTTCTTATGAACCATCTCAAGTGCTAAGCGCTGTCGCAGCATTGAAAATTGGCAAAGTGTGTGATGATGCCGGCTTGCTCTCTTATGAAGCGTAAAGACGGGAGTACTCTATAAATTTTATACACTTCATAAGGGACTTACCACTATACTATTCACGAACGCCGTCGCGAAATAGGTTGGGTACCTTAAGAAAGCTTTCTTTAAAAAAGCATGTGAATTAGCGACCCAATGGCGTTCTATTTTGCATGAGAGGCGTGACTTCATTAAAGAAATGGAAAAAATCACAGTTCAAATTGCATACAAAATATATTAAAAATGCACATTCATTATCAAAATAACAAATGTTCTCTTGTCAAACCTTTCATCTTAAACTGAAGTTTATTTTAGTTTATAAACTTCATTATCCGCTGGGAAAGCACGAGATGTGACATCCTCTGCATAATTCTTTATTGCAGTTTCCATGGCTTGTTCAAGGTCTCCATAACGGCGTACAAATTTTGGCACATGAGAACCATAGCCCAACATATCTTCCATAACCAATACTTGCCCATCACATTGATTGGACGCCCCTATACCGATCGTAGGGATAGAAAGCTTATCTGTCAGTTTCACCGCTAAAGGTTCAACCATTGCTTCTAAAACAACAGCAAAAGCACCTGCCTCTTCAATCGCTGCTCCATCTGCTTCAATTCTTTGCCAATCATTCTCCTTGCGTCCTTGTGTTTTAAAACCACCAAAACGATTCATTGCTTGGGGTGTAAGACCGATATGCCCCATCACTGGAATGCCACGTTTACACAAAAAATCTACTGTTTCGGCTATATAAACGCCCCCTTCAAGCTTAACTGCACCACACCCCGTTTGTGCAAGAATGCGCGATGCATTTAAAAAAGCTTGCTCTGGACTTTCCTCATAAGAACCAAAAGGCATATCAATAACAACAAGAGCTTTTTGAGATCCACGCACCACGGCTTTCCCGTGTGAAATCATCATATCTAAATTAACAGGAAGCGTTGTCTCAAACCCATACACAACCATCCCAACGCTATCACCAACCAAAAGGATATCGCAATATGGATCAGCAATCCGCGCAGTATAAGCTTGATAAGCTGTTAAAGAAACAATTGGCTGTTGTCCCTTTCGTGCACGTATTTCGGAAGATGTTATACGCTTTACGGTTTTATGTACACTCATTTTCCACCCTTCTCTTGCAATATATATTGATCAATCAGCCTTATCTCACCAAAGCGGACAGTAAGAAGTAAAACTGCTGGTTTATTCAATGTTCCTTTAACCACGCATAAAGTTTCCATATCCCGTAAATCTATCGCTTCAATGATTGCACGCGTTTCTTGTTGTAAAATATCACGAACAGTTTTGCATAATTTATCAACCGACCGTTCACCTTCATGATAAAGCTTTTCAGCAGCTTTTCCACTTTCAGGAATAATTTTGGCAGCTTTACGATCTTCTAATGTTAAAAGCTGATTGCGTGAAGAACACGCTACACCATCTGACTCCCGTAGAATAGGAACTCCAACGATTTCAATAGGAAAAGCCAAATCTTCAACCATACGCCGAATAATTAAAATTTGTTGAAAATCCTTTTCCCCAAAAAAAGCCTTATCTGGTTGGACAATGTTAAAAAGTTTAGCAACAACGCTTGTTACACCACAAAAATGCCCTGGACGTAATTTTCCCATCAAAATACGTGATAATTTTTTCACTTGTACAATTGTATCATTCCCCAGTGGCCACATTTCATCTACAGAAGGAGCAAAAACACATTCAACACCTGCTTCTTTTAACAAAGCACAATCGCCCTTCAAATCTCTTGGATATTGAGAAAAATCTTCATGAGGTCCAAATTGCTTTGGATTGACAAAAATAGAAACCACTACGCGATCACACATTGCTCTTGCATACTGTACTAATGCAAGATGGCCATCATGCAATGCCCCCATTGTTGGAACAAAACCAATCGAAAAACCTAAACGTCGTTCCTCTGAAGTATATTGGCGGACTTCAGCAATTGTCTTTAAAATTCTCATTTTCCCATTCAATTATCATCAGATCAACCAATTAATGCCTGTACACCAAATTGACGCTCAAACAATTGTATCAAATTCATGCGCACTGACGGCTGCTTTATATCTCGTGGCTCCCAGACATGACGCATAAGAAAAAAACCCGTCAGTATAAAACCATTTATTATGTCACTAAAATCAGCAGGACGAGTCGTTCTGTGTACAAGAAACTGTGGTAGAATGAGAAGCTTTTTTTTCCAAGGTTCCCCTGCTTCTTCACAGACAGCCCGTCCAGATTTTGGTGATACGTAATGAAGCCTTTCCTGACGACCTGTTGCAGCACAACAAGATAAATCAAGACCAAAACCAAGTTCTTCAAGAAGCCGCATTTCAAAACGTACAAGCAATTCTGCATTGACAAATGGTTCATCAAAATTCTGCATAAAAAGGTGTAAAATATCATATAAAATGGGGTGCGGATCACGTTCGGGAAGAAGCCGCAAATGAAAAGCTATCAATTGCAAAGCATAAAGTGCTTCTGGTAGACAGATTAATCGTGCCGCATGTAAATCAAGAGCTTCAAGCCGAAAAAGTCCCAAATGTTCGTCTAAACGAGCCCACCATTCAGCCTCCACAAAATTTCCAGGTTGAAGAAGAGCTGCCATGCGACGCGAGCGCCCCCCTTTTACCACTCCCATATAACGACCATGTTCACGTGTCATAATCTCAAGAATAACACTTGTTTCACCATATTGGCGTGTACCAAGTATAACGGCTTGTTCTTTCCACTTCATTTTACTTTAATTATTTTTAAAAATCTTATTTTAAAAAATCCAATCCCATTTCACGATAACGTTCTGGATCGGTATCCCAATTATCTCGCACTTTCACAAAGAGAAAAAGATGCACCTTTTGATCCATAATTTCCATGAGTTCTTTACGTGCTGCTTGACCAATCGCTTTAATTGTATCGCCTTTTGCTCCTAAGACAATTTTTTTCTGACTCTCACGCTCGACATAAATAACTTGATTAATTTTAACGGAACCATCTGAACGCTCTTCCCAGTTTTCTGTTTCAACCGTTGAGGAATAAGGAAGTTCATCATGAAGACGAAGAAAAAGTTTTTCACGCGTAATTTCAGCAGCAAGATGACGCATAGGCATATCAGAAATTTGATCTTCCGGATAATACCATGGCCCTTCCTGCATCATGTTACTCAACGCATGAAGTAAATCCTTGCAACCAGAACCGTTTAGAGCAGAAATCATAAATGTTTGCGCAAACTTTACACGTTCATTTATTTTAGTGGTTAACGCTAGAAGAGATGATTTAACAACTGTATCAACCTTATTAAGAACAAGAACTTTTTCTTGTTTCATATTGTTTACAATATCTAACATCATATCAACTTCATCCGAAAGACCACTTTGAGCGTCAATTAAAACGAGTAGAACATCAGCGCTCTTAGCCCCTCCCCAAGCAGCAGAGACCATGGCTCGTTCTAAGCGCTTATGGGGACGAAAAACACCCGGTGTATCAACCAACACAATTTGCACATCATCATGAATGACAATACCGCGGATTAAAGTTCGTGTTGTTTGTACCTTATGTGTTACAATTGAAACCTTTGTTCCAACCAATTGATTAACCAATGTCGATTTACCGGCATTAGGCATCCCAATAAGCACAACAAACCCAGAACGCTTTTTCATAACGTCACTCATGATCATTTTTTCCTACTGTTTTCCATACACCCTCTCGTCGCAAAATTTTTTCAGCTGCCATTCTTTCAGCATATCTTTTGGAGCTTCCCTGCCCAATCTCTGAAGCAAACCCAGAAATACTGACCTCTACCATAAAAACAGGATCGTGATCTGGACCTGAACGTTTTATAACCTGATAATGTGGTTGTGCATTGCCTTGGATATGCGCCCATTCCTGTAATTCTGTCTTGGCATCACGTCGACCAGCATCCATTTTCTTTGCCCGACTTTGCCAATATTTTTGAATAAAAGGGCGAACGCTTTCCAATCCTCCATCGAGATATATTACGGCAATCAAAGCTTCCACGACATCTGCATGCATGTTGATAAGTCGACGCCCCTCAAAATTTTTCATCTCAAAACCAACACGGATCATATCAGGAAGTCTCATTTCACGCGCAATATCAGCACATGTCTGTGCATTGACCAGATGATTTAAACGGACTGATAATTCACCTTCACTTGCCTGAGGAAAAAGTTGATACAGCATCTCTGCAATCAAAAGCCCTAAAACCCGATCCCCTAGAAACTCTAGTCGTTCATAATTCCCCTGTTCCGAATCTTGTACACTCGAGTGTGTTAATGCCTTCTTTAACCTCTCTTCATCTTTAAAACGATGCCCCGTCAGCTTGAAAAGCTGATCAATCATGAGACGTTTCATCGTTGTTTCCTTGCTTGATAAGCGGCAAATCATGAACCGTATTTATGAAAGAAAACAAACGTTTCCAACGCACATCAAATGGCCAGCGCCAAATCTGCCAAGCACTTGAACCATTACTGATAGAAAAGAAAATCACGCTCGCGCGACCAATAAGATTTTCTTCTGGAACATAGCCTACATCTAAACGACTATCATCTGAATTGTCGCGGTTATCTCCCATCATAAAGTAATGTCCTTGAGGAACTTCAAAGACTTCTGTATCATCAACTTTCGGGATGAAAGCTAAATCAAGTGTATCATAACTGACACCGTTAGGCATTGTCTCGCGATAAACCTCAACAGGATAGTTAACCTCTGTTATATCAGAATTATCAATCTCCCCCATAAAGTGACGTGAAACAGCCTCATCATTAATATAAAGGACACTTTGACGGACTTGTATACGATCACCTGGTAGCCCAACAACGCGTTTTATATAATCAATCTTCGGATTACTTGGTAAGCGAAAAACGACCACATCTCCACGTTGAGGTTGAGATGCCCAAATCCGTCCAGAAAAAAGAGGAGGAGAAAAGGGGATGGAAAAACGAGAATACCCATATGCATACTTAGAAACAAACAGATAATCTCCCACCAACAAAGTAGGACGCATTGAACCGGAAGGAATACTAAACGGCTGGAAAAAAAGTGTCCGAATAAACGCTGCTAAAAGCAAAGCCTGTATTAAAACAGAAATAAATTCACGAAGCCCACCTTTTTTTTCTTTTTTATGCACTTTATCTTTTTGGATCATCACCAACTGCCTTCTCATCACAGATATAATTTTTTTCATCATAATATTCAAATAACAAAAGCACAATCTCTCATGCCATCTATCCACGTGGAAGTGCTTCGATAATAATAAATGCCTGTGCCCAAGGAAAATCATCTGTTATACTAAGATGAATAACTGCATCATGATGAGGAGGTAATAACTTTTGAAGTTGTATTTGCGCACGATTTGTTAATTGCAATATTGGTTTACCAGACGGCAAATTAACTACCCCCATGTCTTTCCAATTGATACCACAAGCGATTCCCGTTCCTAAGGCTTTAGCACATGCTTCTTTAGCAGCAAATCTTTTTGCATAAGAAGAGGAGCTTTTTTTGAGATTTTCAGATCTATTTCTTTCAATATCCGTAAAAATACGTTCAATAAAACGCTCACCATAACGAACCAACATTTTCTCAATACGTCGTATATCAACCAGATCATTTCCAAGACCAATAATCATAAGATATTACCCGATCTTTCTTAAATTTATTTCTGTTTTAATACAGGCGATGAGCGCTTCTTTAAACGCCTTTTTTTTATAATCTTTTGATATCGCTTTTGTTTAAAACGAACCGTTGCTCTGTAAACACCTATATAAGATAAACCACCAAAAACAATACCTAAAAGAGTTCCCCCTAAAATCATAGGACTCATAATTGTGTCCCATGCGCCTTTAAAGAGGAGAGAGAGATTTGACAATGTCAAACCATTAAATAGAGCACGAATTTGCGAAAGAGAAATCTCTTTGACATCGCTAAAAAGTGATAAACAAAAATACCCTACTTTATAATCAGCCATGACAATCAATAAAAATGTGAGTGGATTAGAAAAAATTGTCCCAATGATTGCGGCAGCAAAGTTTGCACGCAAAAGCCAAGAAAAAAATATTGCCAAAATAATATGCAGCCCAAAGAAAGGGGAACAAGCTAAAAAAACGCCAACAGCAACCCCTAATGCTACTTCATGCGGTGTTGCTGATATACGCAAAATACGTTTATGTATGTAGCAAAATGAGCGAGAAAATGAACGACGTGGCCATAACCAAAGTCGAATACGCGTTACAAAATCTATTGGTTCTCGACGACGAAAAAGCATATGACTCTCAATATACATCTTTTGATGATGAAATAATCTATATCATCCAAATTAATCTTTTTAAGCTTTTGCACAAAAAAAATATAACGACAATTAAATATTTCGACTGCCTGGTTTAATCGCGGGAAGAACAGAAAGCTCTGCAGGAAGTGCATCACTAGCATAAGAGGTTATCTCGTATTCAGCAAGCGCAATCAATGGAACTCCAACATTGACCTTACCACCAGAACGATCAAGGATACATGCACTAGCCAATACCTCTGCTCCTGCTGCAACAAGCGCTTCAACAGTCTCACGAATGGAAAGACCCGTTGTTACAATATCTTCAACAATAACAACCCGTGCACTCTTCTTGATTTCAAAACGACGCAATTCAAAGATGCCATTTACACGCTCTACCCAAAGAGAAGGAACACCAAGGTGACGTGAAGTTTCATAGGAAGGAATAAGACCGCCAATTGCGGGACCAACAACATAGTCAATTTTTCCCTCGATAGATTTTTTGATTTTTTCAGCCAATCCACGACATAACTTTTCCGTCAAGTCAGCATGCATGAATACTTTCGCTTTTTGCATATAAGTCGCACTATGGCGCCCCGATGTTAAAATAAAATGCCCTTCTAGAATAGCATCTGCTTGTTTAAAAATATCAATGACATCTTGTGTCTTCATTGCAAAATCTTTCTTTTTATCCATGAACCCGCCGTACTGTACTTACTGAACCTGCCTTTTTTAACTGAGAAAAAATACGATTCAAATGTTTTAAATCCCACACTTCCAAATCAATCATAATTTCTGTAAAATCTGGTGCTGTACGGATAAAAGATAAATTTTGGATATTGGCATCGTTAGCAGAAATTATTTGTGTAATTTCAGCCAGAGAACCAGGACTATTTACAACTAAAATATTCATCCGTGCAGGAAAACGTTCATTCATTTGGGCATCAATATCCCAGCGGACATCAATCCATCGTTCTGGCTGATCATCATATGCCATCAAAGCTGAAGACTGTATTGGATAAATAACAATCCCAGCTCCTGGCTGCATAATACCAACAATCCGATCTCCAGGTACTGCTCCTTCCGGTGAAAAACGTACGGGTATATCTCCACGGGTTCCTCTAATAGGCAAGGCTTTAGATTGATGATTCTCGACCATTGCATTCTTTTCATTTTCTGGAACTTTAAAAATCATACCTTGAGCATTTTCAATATTAAACCAACCTTCTTCCCCAGGCTTAAAAGATGACTTTTGTACCACACGGTGATCTTGATAATCAGGATAAACCGCTTTAATCACATCAGCGGAAAACAGCTCTCCACGCCCAACAGCAGCCAATACATCCTCTACATCTTTACGTGCTAAACGTGGCAAAACTTTCTTCAAAAGGTCTTTTGAAAATTGCTTTCCCATATATTCAAATGAACGCTCGAGAATACGATATCCTAAACCCGAATATTGTTTACGTACCGCTGCACGACTTGCTCGTCGAATAGCTGAACGTGCTTTACCCGTGACAACAAGAAATTCCCATGCTGCTGGCGGAATTTGAGCGTGTGAGCGAATAATATCAACCTCATCACCATTTTTTAATTTGGTCATTAAAGGCATAATACGACCATTGATTTTTACACCAACACAAGAATCACCGATGTCTGTATGGACGGCATAAGCAAAATCAATAGGCGTAGCTCCTTTAGGAAAAGCAATTAATCGACCTTTCGGCGTAAAACAAAAAACTTGGTCTTGAAAAAGCTCAAGTTTTGTATGTTCTAAAAACTCTTCTGGATTATCTCCATCAGACAAAGATTGTATCGTTTGACGCAACCATGCATAGGCATTCGTTTCACTTGATAACTTCACAGTCGAATAATTGGAACCGTGCTCTTTATATATGGAATGAGCAGCAACCCCATATTCAGCAACTTCATCCATAGCAGCCGTTCTAATTTGCAACTCAACACGTTGTCTTGAAGGACCAACAATTGTTGTATGAATAGAACGATAATCATTTTGCTTTGGTATAGAGATATAATCTTTAAAACGACCAGGAACCATTGGCCATGTCGTATGAATGACACCAAGAGCACGATAACAATCATTCACGGACTCAACAATCACACGAAATCCAAAAATATCCGATAATTGTTCAAAAGATAATGCTTTACTTTCCATTTTGCGAAAAACTGAATAAGATTTTTTCTGACGGCTTTTAACATCTGCTTTAATGCCATGCTCGAAAAAAAGTTTTGTCAATTCATTTTCAATTGTGGAAAGCAAATCACGGTTGTGTTTCAATAATTCAGAAAGTCGATTGGTAATCGTACGATAACCTTCTGGATTTAAATAAAAGAAAGAGAGATCCTCTAATTCCTCACGCATATCCTGCATACCCATACGACCTGCAAGTGGCGCATAGATATCCATCGTCTCCTCAGCAATTCGCCGACGTTTATCATCACGCATAACACCAAGGGTACGCATATTATGAAGACGATCAGCAAGTTTGACTAAAAGAACACGAACATCATCAGAAATAGCAATAAGAAGTTTACGAAGATTTTCTGCTTGTACGGCTTTCTTTGATACAAGATCAAGCTTATTAAGCTTTGTAAGCCCTTCAACCAACTTCCCAATTTCAGAACCAAAAAGCTGATCAATTTCTGCTCGTGTAGCGCTTGTATCTTCAATTGTATCATGCAAAAGAGCAACAGCAATCGTTGCCTCGTCCAACCGCATATCTGTCAAAATAGCAGCAACTTCTAAAGGATGAGAAAAATAAAGATCACCTGACGCACGCTTTTGATGTGCATGCTTTTTCATTGCATAATCATAGGCCCTGTTTAAAAGAGCCTCATCTACGTCAGACTTGTAACGTTGAACACGTCTAACAAGCTCACACTGACGCATCATACGAGCATATCCTTTATCTTTTCACACCTCTAATCTTTATTGAACATGTCCTATCAATAAAAGACAAGAAAAATAATTGCTCCTTACATGACAAGGTATCTTTACTCCTGTAACATAAATTGCTGCAATTAATAATCGTCACTTTTTTCTGGAACAACCAAACCTTCAATACCCGCTAAAAGCTCTTCTTCTGACATATGATCAAATGAAGTACCTTCTTCTTGCGACGACGTATTAAAAACACTTTCAGCTTCACCTGAATGGGTAATAAATTCACTTGCCATTTCTGGCTCATCTACTTCCACATGCTTTTGCAACGAATGAATAAGGTCTTCCTTTAAATCAGCAGGCGACAATGTTTCTTCTGCTATTTCACGCAAAGCAACAACTGGATTTTTATCATTATCACGATCAACCGTAATCTGCGCTCCTTGTGAAATCTGACGCGCCCGATGACCTGCTAAAAGTACCAATTCAAAGCGGTTGTCAACTTTATCAATACAATCTTCTACCGTTACGCGGGCCATTTATGCCTCTTTCTCAAATAAAAAAATTTAATAGCGGATAGAGGAGTATATACAATAATCAAAATAAAATACAAGAAAAACAACACAAACTTTTATATTTTTTGATTAAAGAACTTATTTAAAAAAATTCTTGGAAAATTTATAAAAATGTATAACCTATTCATGCTTGTTATCAAAATTTCTTTTAAAAGCATTCCAATAGATTGACTTCAAACAAAGGGAGGTCTTTCTTGACAAAATACTTGTCTGGAGTCCTTATCCTTTTAAAAGGAATACCTGCTGTTTAAACCCTTTGCAATAACAGCAGCCTTATACATACTTTTTATGATAATATCTTTATCTAAAGAGAAAACTTTTTTCTTTGAACATCATGTGTATCGCACTCTTATTCATCGAATAAATTACTGAAAGATGATCTCTCTTTACACAATAATGAGCAATAAGTTTATATTAAACTTTCTTCTAAAAAAGTTTATTTATATTCATTATAGATTGTTTATCAAAACATAACCCGTCATATACGCTATATAAAGACTCAAAAAAATAGAAAAACGATTGATGCCTAACACCATGAATAGCCAATTAACATCACTTTACCCAGAACCACCCCAAAATTGCAATTTATGTCCTAGGCTTCATCAATTTATCGCTGGCTGGCGTGTAAAAGAACCAAGTTGGTATAACGCACCGGTGCGCCCATTCTTTCCTTATAAAGGGCCAGATACAACACGCCTTCTTATTGTTGGGCTTGCTCCTGGATTACGCGGAGCAAATCGAACTGGACGTCCATTTACTGGTGATTATGCTGGGCACTTACTTTATTCAACTTTAAAAAAGTTTGGTTTTGCCCAAGGAACCTTTGAAGAAAGAGCAGACGATACTCTTGAACTTATTGATGCAGCAATTGTTAACTCTGTTCGTTGCGTTCCACCAGAAAATAAACCCACCGGTGCAGAAATTAACACGTGCCGCTATTTCTTTTCACCTCTTTTAACAAATCTTCCCAAACTTAAAGCCGTTATTACCTTAGGCACCATTGCGCACCATTCAACGATACGTGCCCTTAATGCAAAAGTTTTATCTCACCCTTTTGGACACGGTGAAATCAATAATATCGGCAGATTACGCATCTTTTCGAGCTATCACTGTTCTCGTTATAATACAAATACTGGGCGCTTGACAGACGCCATGTTTCACCAAATCTTTCAAGCAGCAAAAACATACTTAGATCAATGCTAAAACTGTTTTAAACAGCGCTATGAATAAAGAATATCTAGATCGCATCCATTAGCCATATCTTTTTAAAAGTCTTGCTTTTTCACGTCCCCAATCGCGTTTTTTTTCCGTTTCGCGCTTATCATGAAGCTTTTTCCCACGCGCTAGAGCGATCTCCAACTTAACGCGCCCTCGTTCATTAAAATAAAGTTTGAGAGGAACAAGTGTCATTCCTTCACGAGACGTTGCATTAAAAAAACGTGCCATCTCACGTTTTGAAAGTAATAATTTGCGCAAACGTCGTGGTTCATGATTAAAACGATTAGCCTGCGTATATTCAGGAATATAGCTGTTTACTAACCATAATTCCCCATTCTCAAAACTCGCATAGCTTTCAGCAATATTGGCATGATTAGAACGTAAGGACTTCACTTCCGCTCCCTGAAGGACAAGACCAGCCTCGAGATTATTAAGGATTTCAAAATTAAAACGTGCTTTACGATTGTCAGCAATTATTTTCCGTACGGGCGCGTTCTTTTTTTTATTCATGGCTTTGTCAATATCATTTTATGCTTTTAAAAGACCAGCATGACTGAGGGCTGCATCAATAATCTTCTTTGTTCTTTCTGTTAATGGAACAATAGGAGAACGCACAGTATCACCACAAAATCCTAATTTTGCAGCAGCATATTTAATACCTGCTGGACTAGGTTCAATAAACACAGCACGATTAAGAGGCATCAAGCGATCATTTAATTCTCGTGCTGTTTTATAATCACCACGAAAACAAGCAGCTTGAAGTTCAGCACAAAGCTTTGGAGCAACATTAGAAGAAACTGAAATACACCCCATACCTCCATGTGCATTAAAACCTAACGCCGTACAATCATCACCGGAAAGCTGCACAAAATCTTTTCCACACTTTTCACCTTGTTCACTAACGCGCTCAATTCTGCTCGTTGCATCCTTAACACCAATGATATTGTTAAAATCTTGATAAAGGTCTTTCATCGTTTCTACAGCCATATCGATAATAGAACGACCAGGAATATTATAAATTATAATCGGAATAGAAACAGCTTTGGCAATGGAAGAAAAATGCTTGTATAAACCAGATTGATTTGGTCTATTATAATAGGGAGTGACAACCAAAACTGCATCTGCACCAGCTTTTTGCGCGTATTGTGCAAGCTCTACAGCCTCGCTTGTGCTATTTGATCCCGCTCCAGCAACAACAGGAACACGCTTTGCAACCTGCTCAACACACAATTCTATAATCCGCTTATGTTCTTCATGACTTAACGTTGCTGATTCACCTGTTGTCCCAACAGGGCTTACACCGTTAATCCCTTGTGTGATCTGCCATTCAACAAAATCACAAAACGCCTTCTCATCAATCGCGCCCTTGTTATCAAACGGTGTGATAAGCGCAGTTATAGCTCCCTTGAGCATGATAAACTCCCTATAATGTTTGCTTTTATTTTTTTATAATCGCCTTTTATAAATTTTAAATAGAACATAATCTTGCTCTATCATTGAAGCAAGATGAATTTCAAAAAAAGCCCCCATAAGATGAAAATGTCCCTCCTTAAATGTTGAACATTTCTTTAAAATAAGCCGTCTATATTAACGCGTTTTTCATGCTTGTGTTCTATAAATCCTTAAGTTTTTACAAAAAGCAAGGTCTCAAGGTCTTTTCTCTATGCGTGTATTATCCACCTCTCTTTTCGTATCAACCTTTACTACACTTATACTGGCAATAAGAATTTTATTTTCAAGTGCATACGCGCAAACACCCCTTTTGCAAGGGAAAGTACCAATCCCTTTGGTTCGCCCTACTCCCTTTACCGCAAAAGAAGCTCAAGAATCTCTTCAACAGATACACACTACATCACACAATACTGCTACACTTCAGCAACTGAAAACTGGGCTAGATGCACTAGCAAACAACAATATTGCAAAAACAATAAATCTTCGTAATTCAATGGAAAAACATAGCCTTGATCGTCATATTTTGTCATGGGCGCTGGGGGTGTCAAACCAAGCTAATATACCCAGTTCTGAAATATTTAATGCAATCAACATGCTAAAAGGATGGCCCGGTATAGAAACGATGCAACGCAATGCTGAACGTGCTTTTCTTAACGAAACCAACGTCACACGCGCAATCATCCAAAAATTTTCTCATCACCCGCCCCAAACAGCACAAGGGATGGCTCTCTTCGCTAAAGCACTTATCGCAACGGGACAAACCACTCGTGCTCAACACGTTATTGCGCCATGGTGGCATAAAACACAGCTTAATGCAAAAGAAGAAGTATTTGTTCTTAAAAATGCAAACGCTGCATTAAAACCTATTGATCATTTGAGACGCATGCAGTTTATGCTCTATGCACATCGTTTTGATTCAGCAGCACGCGTTGCAAAATTAGCCCATGCTCAATCTCTTTTTAATGCTTTTGTGGCCGTTGAAAAAAATGATCCTAGAGCTACACAAAAATTAAAAGCTGTAGAGAGATCATGGCAAAAAGATCCTCTTTTTCAGTTTGCTCGAATACGCCATCTTCGACGAACAGAGCAATATGATGCAGCAGCAGCACTCATGATGAAAACATCAAAAGATGCATTCCGCCTTATGAACCCTCATTCATTGTGGAAAGAACAACGCGCCCTTTCTCGTGAAATGCTCGATTTAAACAAACCAAAAATTGCTTATCAACTTGTTGCAATGCACACTGGTATAACATCTGCATTAGCCGTCGATGCTGAGTTTCATGCAGGGTGGTATGCACTACGGTTTCTTCATAACCCTAAATTGGCAATGCAGCATTTTTCACGTATTCCTCAACTCTCTTCTTTACCTTTTTATGCATCACGTGGATATTACTGGATGGGACGAACAGCAGAAACGCTAGAAGAACATCAAAATGCCCAGCAATACTTTCATCGCGCAGCTCATTTTGGTGCAACTTACTATGGTCAATTAGCCGCTGCACGACTCAACCAAAAAAAGCTTAAAGTTTTCTTTCCCAAACCAACAACCGCTGAGCGACAACATTTTAGTGCACGAAAAGCGATCAAAGCAATTCAACGTCTTGAAGCAGCCGGCTATGCTGATTTTGCTAAAATTTTTTATAGAGAGCTCGGAAAAAAAATAGAAAGCCCCGGTGAATTAGCTCTTCTGGCTGTTATGGCAGAAAAAAATGGAGACTATTATACCAGCCTCAAAATTGGAAAAATGGCTGTTTTTCAGGGGAAAAATGTCGGTGCACTCTCTCATCCTCTGGGAGCTATACCAGCTTCTGCTAATATTTCTGTAGAAGAAAAATCGCTTATCTATGCCATTGCACGCCAAGAAAGCGAATTTAATCCAACAGCCATATCAAAAGCAGGTGCACAAGGTATACTCCAATTGCTTCCTACAACAGCAAAAGCACTGGCAAAAAAATACTCAATCGCATGGTCTCCTAAAAAATTTAGCAGTGATGCTCATTATAATGCAACATTAGGTGCTCATTTTCTCAATGAACAATTAGAACGTTTTAATGGATCCTATATACTAACTCTTATTGGCTATAATGCGGGTCCCCGTCGAGTCAATGAATGGATAAAACGTTATGGCGATCCTCGAGGTCAATCTCTCGATAACGTCATTGATTGGATTGAACGTATTCCTTATACAGAAACACGTAATTACGTGATGCGTGTCATGGAAAATTATGGTGTCTACAAAGCAAGACTCACTGGGAAAATAGATATAACAACCGACTTGCTTTCTGGTCGACGGAAATAATATGCCTTAACTTCCCAAATAGCATTTGAAATGCGTTCACAAGAAGTGTTTTTATTCCTTTTTAAATAGTACCCACATACCAACCTTCTTAGGATATATAAAAAGTAATTTTAATTAATTCAGTATTAATAAATTCGAAATGAGAAAACCCTCCGCTATTTTGGTCTTTTATTCCAAATACAAAATGATGAATTATCATTATAAATAAACATGTCGTACAAATAGTTCATTTCTTCTCAACATAAACGACAATATCATAGAGATTACAAATATAAGAAAAGAGTGAAACAAATAGCTCATCCTTTTACTACTGCTTATTAGACAATATTCAAATCTTGTGAAACAGCATTTTTTAAAACTATTTTTTCTGCTTATAACATTTCTATACCAAATAAGAGCACGTTATTATATATATATATCGTTTGGATTATTTCTGATAACAGAAAGACAGACACATTGAGTTAGAAAGCCTTTAAAGACAAACAATTTTCTTCTGCATCTTCCCTTTTCATTCGGTTTTACGACTTTTAAATATGTCAATATCTTTTAATAATGAAGATGAAACTTTGCTTTTTGTTTTTCTCATTTTTACATATAAGCTTTACATATAAGCTCACATCCTTCACACAAAACAGAGTATCCCCAAATAGTATGTTTTTCTTATTTATATTATTGTTTTATTTTAATGTTTCTAAGTCCATTTCACAACGGTGTATCTGAAAAGTACTTACGAAAATCCTCTCACGAATGGTATAAAAATCGATTAGACCTTTAATTAATAAAAGCTATAGCTCTATCATCCCTTAACTCCCAATGTTGCAAAAGCCCTTTCATTTAGAGCACTCATAAGAAGTATATTCACTGCTTTTTAGAAGTTTTTTATCCATGCTCCTCCTCAACTTGTATCATAAGTAAGCGGATGGTTTTGATTGATTCAACATCAAAAAAATTCGAATAAATTATATTTGAACTTTCATTAAAATTATAAACAATCATTATAAATCAATATATTATAAGAAAGCGCCCCGCATAAAAAATCAGCTAAATATTAGGGATACTCTAATTGTTTTATTCACTTTTGATGGTGGTGGTGGTGGAAAAGAACCAACGCGTCGAAGGGCTGCCATCGCTAATCGATCAAGTTCCGGGTCACCAGCAGAGACTACTACACGACTAGAAAAAATACTCCCCTGCTCATGCACCATAAATTCTAACTTCACCGTTCCTTTTGTACGATTGGTGCGCTGTCCCACAATATAATTTTTTTGCCTTTCTAATTGTGACTGTACCTTTGCTAACCACTCCATTAACAACATATCTTCAAGCCCTGCTGTACCGCCGCCCTTGTTGATGGAAGAAGAACGTACCGCCTTTGCATTGGAGCGCTTTACTACAGCCTTTGGCATCGGTATTGTTTTTTTGATAAACGCTTTATGCTCCACTTTTTGAGGTAGGGGTTCTTCTAAAGGCTTTAAGTCATCTTGTTCTACTATATGCTGAGGTTCTTCCGATTGAACTTCATCCACGGATTCCAATCCTTCTGACTCCTGCTCTAGGAGATCAGACTGTAATACTTCTTGCTCTGTATTAATATCCGACTCTCTATGAATATCTGGCAAGTCTGTATCAACATCCGGATATACAGTTTCTTGCATAAAAGTCAGCATAATCTCCGACGAGAGCAAACCATTACTTATACCAGTACTTTGAAAATAAAACTGTGCTGCCAATAATACATGCAAAAAGAAAGCCCCAATAAATGCACCAATCCAAAGAGTTAATAATTGTTTCGTATTTGCAAAAATCATCGTTTCTTCTGCCACTATTTTAAGCTTAATATTGGTGTTCAATCTCATTAAAACAGGCTATTTTGAAATTGCAACTTTTTTCTTGACTGATTTTGTCATGTTTAATATGGTCTTCTAATGATTTTGTGCCGTTGTCAAAATCATTCCTACTTGGCTGGCAAGTTTTAATCAGTGAGTCCAGCCTTTTTGTATTAAAAAATTTCAAAACAGAGAGGGGATGTTTAAAAGGGTTATGATGTGTTATGCAAATAAGACGAAAAAATATCTATAAAAGCTGTGTAATTTTAAGTGCATTATCGGTCTGTATACCTTCATTTGTTTTTGCACAAAATAAAGATGGAAGTGCTGTCACTGAACTCAAACCAATCCTTATTAAAGGAAAAAAAATAGAAGATGCTTCAAATTCAATAACCATTCTGACTGATCGTAAGACCAACAAGAATATTGATGAAAGACAAATAACTGATGTTTATGATGTGAGTCGTCTTAATCCTTCCGTATCCTATAACTCAGAAAATAACAGTTTCGTTATTCGGGGTTTAGATGCAAACCGTGTTCTTACGACAATGGATGGTATTTCTCTTCCATGGTTTAATGATATATTCCGTGGTGGAGGTGGAAACACAACTTTTGATTTCAATGCTCTTTCTACGTTTGATACTATTCAAGGATCAGATTCTAGTCTTTATGGTTCTGGCGCCTTAGGGGGAATCATTGCGTTGCGTACCCTTGATCCTGAAGACCTGATCGTGGAAGAAAAGAATTGGGGAAGCCTTATAAAAGGTGGTTATAATTCTGTTGATAACAGCTGGCGCATCGATCAAGCTTTTGCTGTGCGTAATTACCGAACATTTTTACTTTTTCAAGGATCTTATGTAGAAGGTCATGAGCGCAAAAATATGGGAACAGTAGAAGGGTATGAGGAACGCACGCGCAAAAACCCTTCTCACTTTGATAAAAATAACTTGCTTTTTAAAATTCATCAATATTTGAGTGATAATCACCGCCTTGGTTTTACCGCAGAGCGTTTTGGTCATAATAGTAACACACATGAATTAAATTCGTCTAAAAGATACGCTCCAGGTTCCGTTTATGAGCAGGATAATAAACTTCGTGAGCGCTTTTCTCTTTCTTATAATTATAATGGTAATGGTGATGCAGTTCTTGATGCGTTTAATGGGCAGCTTTATTGGCAAAGGCAATCAAGTCGTTACGTTATGACAGGCGTTCGTGTTTCAGCTCCCAAAGGGGATTATTTGAGAGATAATTTCTTGCGTAATATCAATTATGGTTTCAATGCTGATGCCCTTAAAAAAGTGGATTTTGGCACTATAAACCATACGTTAAAGTTTGTAATGAATGTTTCGTCATCTAAATTTCATCACTATTTGTTAGGTAAAGACAATTGTCATATAAAAGAATACGCTCGGGGATGTCTTTTTGTTCCTGCTAATCGATCAGATTCACCAGACACAAATGGTTACAATTTAGGTTTTGTTTTTGAAGATGAAATTGGGTTGGTTGATGATCGTTTTCGTATAACACCGGGAATCCGGTATGATTGGTACAAATATGTTCCTCAGAAAACACCTTCTTATGAGAAAGCACTGATTTCTGATAAATTCCCTCCAGAAAGAAATGGTTCACGCTTTTCTCCTAAATTACGCGTGGAGTGGGATGTTCGTAATCAAGTAACGCTCTATGCTCAGTGGGCACAGGCTTTTCGTGCACCACGTATTTCAGAACTTTACGTCTCTTATATCAAACCTTCTGCTTATTACGTGAAAGGGAATCCTGATCTTCAACCAGAAACAAGCAATGGGTATGATGTTGGTCTACGGTATGGAAATGTAAATTTCGGTGGTTCCTTCAATGCCTTTTTCAATAAATATAAGAATTTCATAGATACTGAGGATAGAGGGCCATCAGAGGAATTTAGATTTGCGCGTCGGCATTACATGAATCGTTTTCACGTGCAAATTTTTGGTGTTGAGACAAAAGCCCATTTAGTTCTTAAAAATGGTTTTCATAGCAATGTTGCTCTTGCTTATTCACAAGGAAAAGATCTTGATAAAAAGGAGTATCTTAACTCAATTCCTCCTTTGAAAGCAGTTATCGGATTAGGATATGCAAAAGAGGTTTGGGGAAGCGATATTATCCTTACTTTGGCAGCTAAACGTGACAAAGTAGCCGGAGAATCTGATTACCAAAAAATTCCAGGATATCATGTCGTTGATATGACAGGGTGGTGGAAACCATTCGGTGAAACGGGACCTATTCTAAGAGCCGGTGTTTATAATCTTTTCAATACAAAATATTGGAATGTATCTGAACTTCCTTCAGGTAAAAGTTCAACACCAAAAGATTATTATAGCCAGCCTGGTCGTAACTTTAAGGTGTCGTTTGTACAAAAGTTTTAGTCACTTCTGTTAATTATTCGGTCAATAAAATCGTATTGATAAAAGGATTAATTATTGTGTTTCTATTTTCAACATCTTTAAAATTACAAAGATTTGGTAGAAAAGTTTTAATTCTTTCTGTTTTATCGTTTTTTGATTGCTCAGCTGTTGGCGATAGAGTGTTATTTTGTGATAGATTGAACTCTTAAAAGAATTTAATTTATTGCCTTGGAATTGTAAAATTTGAAAGTTAGTTTTTGAGTTAAGTAACATAAGGTAAATTCATGGCACATACAGCTGAAATGATTCTTCGTTTGCGTGAAGAAAAAAAAGAAATGCGAAACCGCGATTTTGCGGTTTCGATTGGTATATCTGAAGCGGAGCTTATTGCGGCTTATTGTACCATTGGAAAAGCAAAAAGGCTACAAACTGATGTTGCTACTCTCTTGGAAAATGCACCTCGACTTGGAACCGTCATGGTCTTAACTCGCAATGAATATGCTGTTCACGAAATAACGGGACGCTTTGAAAAAATTGTTCAAAACGAACATATTCCTATCACACTTGGTGAAATTGATTTGCGTATTTTTACAAAACAATGGAAGTTCGGTTTTGAATATGATGTCGTTATTCTTGGAAAACCTACAAAAAGTCTGCAATTCTTTGATCAACATGGCGTTGCTATTTTAAAGGTCTATTCTAAAGATATGACAAATATGGAAGAGTGGAATGAACTTGTTGAAAAGCTCCTTCTTGAAGATCAGTCTCCTGTTCTTAACATTCTTCCCGTTTCTCTCCCAGCCCAATGTGACATAACAGAATTGGATATTGAGAGTTTTCGGGATCGTTGGCGGAAAATGACAGATGTACACCAACTTCACAAAATTATTTCCGAATTTAAAATTAATCGACATCATGCTGTAAAATATGTTGGTAATGAATTTGCCGATGAATTACAGGTAAATGCTGTTGAAATAATGCTTAACCAAGTCGCACAACAAGAACTGCCAATCATGTGTTTTGTTGGGAATAAAGGGTGTATTCAAATTTTTAGTGGGACTGTAAAAAACATTAAGCAAATGGGACCTTGGCTTAATGTTCTTGATCCAAGATTTGACCTTCATTTACTCACGTCTGGGATTGCTAGAGTATGGCATGTTCGCAAACCTACCCGTGATGGTTATGTCAGTTCACTTGAAGTTTTCGATAAAGATGATGAGATGGTTATTCAATTTTTTGGCGTACGCAAGGAGGGTCAAAAAGAACGTGAAGATTGGCGTTCTTTATTGAATAGTTTGCCATCATGCCAAGAAAACAGCAGTAACTAAGATAAGATAAGGTTAGACATGTTCATATCTCTTTTACATAGGTTATCAAACCTTTTTCTTACGTGTTTACTGCTCTCTCTTACTTGTTTTTCTAAACAAGTAATTGCTGAACCTGCAACGCGTTTTCCTGAAAATGCTCGAATTGTTTCTATCGGCGGAGCACTTACAGAAATTGTCTATGCATTGGGAGCCCAAGATCAACTTGTCGCCCGTGATAGTACAAGCGTCTACCCACAAGAAGCGCTCAAGCTTCCTGTGCTTGGATATATGCGTGCTCTTTCACCTGAGGGGGTTTTATCACTTGCTCCAGAGGGTATATTGCTTGTTGAAGGAAGTGGTCCCGCTTCAACAATTGATATTCTCAAAAAAACATCAATACCTCTGGTGATCATACCAGAAGACTACTCCCGTGAAAATGTGATAGAAAAGATTCGCCTCGTTGGTCAAGCCATTCATCGGGAAGTGCAAGCCGCGGCGTTAATTGAGAAATTGAAGCGTAATTTTTTAGACAACGATGCGCGTTTGGCGAAAGTAACAACACCAAAGCGTGTTCTTTTTGTTTTCTCTGTGCAAAATGGACGCGTCATGGCATCTGGAACAGGTACTGCAGCTGATAGTATGATCAAACTTTCAGGTGCTATCAATGCTATCACCGATTATAAAGGATATAAACTTCTCAACGGCGAAGCATTATTGAAATCAGATCCTGATGTTATTTTGCTTGTAAAACATGGTGCAAGATCAACCAGCATTGATAAGATTTTAGCCATACCGGCAATTCAAGCAACAACTGCAGCGAAAAATCATGCCATAAAACAGATGGATGCTATGTATTTTTTGGGATTTGGTCCACGTACTGCAGACGCATCAAGAGAGCTTATTGAGATACTTTATGGTGCACATCAAAACGGTAAGAGCTGATAAAAATGGTAGACGGTACATCCAAGATGCATTTACCTAAAGAAAAAGAAGGTAAAAAAATAAACCGTTCAAAGCAGGGAAAAATTTTATTATTAAGCTTAATAATATTCCTTATTTTCAGTATTTTTGGTGGGCTCTTGAATGGTGCAGCAAAGGTTTCTTTCGTTGATCTCCTCCATGTGATACTTACACAAGATTTTTCGGTAAGTAGTAAAACGCGTGATTACCTCGTGCTCATCGACATAAGGCTTCCCCGTGTTATCTTGGGATTATTAATTGGAGCAGCTTTAGCTGTCTCCGGTGTTCTTATGCAAGGGCTTTTTCGTAATCCTCTTGCAGATCCCGGAATTGTAGGTGTATCAGCAGGTGCTGGACTTGGAGCAGTCTTAGCAATTGTTGTCGGCATTGCTTTTCCTGTTTCTTTTGCACCTTTTCTAGAGCCTTATAAAGTTATCATAGGTGCTTTTTTTGGTGGACTTTTATCAACGATTATTCTCTACATAATAGCAACGCATAACAGCTTTACCTCTATTGCAACCATGCTGCTTGCAGGTATTGCTCTTGGTGCATTAAGCAGTGCAGTTGTCGGAACATTGATTTTTGTCGCAAATGACCAACAACTGCGTGATATCACTTTTTGGAGTCTGGGCTCTCTTGCGGGCGCTACATGGTTGAAAGTATGGCTTGTTCTCCCTTTTATCGTTATTGGTCTTCTTTTCTCTCCCTTTTTATCACGAGCACTTAATGCCCTTGCTCTTGGAGAAGCTGTTGCTGGCCATATTGGTTTCCATATTCAACGCGTCAAAAATATTGCTATTCCCCTTGTTGCTCTTATGTGCGGTAGTGCTGTTGCTGTCAGTGGTGGTATTGGTTTTATTGGTATTATTGTTCCTCATATTTTACGTCAGCTCATAGGTCCTGATCATCGCTATCTCATTCCTTGCTCTGCTCTCTTGGGAGCAGCATTACTTATTTTTGCTGATATGTTTGCACGCTTAATTGTTGCCCCCGCAGAATTGCCGATTGGGATTGTAACAGCACTTTTTGGTGCACCTTTCTTTCTATGGATCCTTATATGCAAACGAGGAACAGACTTTTCATGATTGAAGCGACAAATATTTGTGTTCAGCGCGGAAAGAAGCAGATTCTTAAACACATTAATCTTCAAGCTAAAAGTGGTGCTTTTACCATTATTATTGGTCCTAATGGATCAGGAAAAAGTACTTTTATCAAAGCTCTGAGTGGTGAAATTCCTTACAGTGGAAAAATAACCTTAAATGGTTATAATGTATGCCAAACAAAAACTCATGTAATGGCAAAAATGCGCGCTGTACTACCACAATCAACAACGCTCGTATTTCCATTCTTAGTCCATGAAGTTGTAGGGCTTGGCCTTTCTGTAAACCAATTTAGCATTGCCAAAGCCGAATTGCAAAATCTTATCCAGAAAGCTTTAGAGTGCGTTGACCTTTCTGATTATGGCAACCTGTATTATCACCAATTATCAGGTGGAGAACAAGCTAGAGTACAACTTGCCCGTGTACTTTGCCAAGTCTGGAAACCTGTTCATAATGGGATTCCTCGCTGGATGATATTAGATGAACCTATTGCTAGCCTCGATATTCAACATCAAATCATCGTTATGGATATTGCTAAACAATTTGCTCATTCTGGTGGCGGCGTTCTTGCTGTTCTTCATGACCTCAATCTCGCGGCACATTATGCAGATAACATGATCTTGCTCAAGGAAGGTGAGATTTATTGCGAAGGAAATGCAACTAATGTGTTGACAACACAAAATCTCCGCAATGTTTATCATTGTTCTTTAAACGTTTCTGAATTACCTAAAGAAGATATCCCTTTTATACTCCCTCAAACGACATCCTCCTATGAAATTAGATCTCTAGGCTATCGGCTTCAATCTAAAAACTAAAGTCCATAGCAAAATAAAACACGCAAATATTCAAGAATCTTTTTTATTTTCATATGAATTCCTTTTTGTCATCTGTCATTAAAAAAGAAGACCAATTACCCTAAAGATATTTTTGGAAAAAAATACCAGTTTAAAATCTTTTAAGATTTTACGTAACTAAAAACATGTGAAATTTTATTTGCTATCAAACTGTTATATCATACAAATTTATACAACATAAACATGCGTTTTCCCACTCTTTCTATCACTTTTATCTTTATAAAAATGATTCAAGAAATGCGTATAAATGCCTTTGTTATAATAACGGGTGTATTATTATATCTTCTAAGGACCATATAGAAATCAAGTACCTTTCTCCCCTGCATAAAAGATTTATTTGTAACTTTAATGGTAATGTTTTCTTTATAATACATATACTTTAGCTTATTTGTATAAATAAATATTGATTTACAATGATATTTTTACTTTTCTCTCTCTATTAAAAAATTGTTTATTGGCATATCACAAAGAATTAACCTATTGAATAAAAACTTTAAAATAAACTCAATAACGCTTTTTGTAAGCCCCCTAATGCAAAAACAATGCGGAATATAGGGATGAGGAGAGAGTATAGAAATAGCGTTTGTCTTCTGCTTCATAAGCATAATGATGATTCCACTCAAAGGGGAACTATCATTTACAGATAAAGCCTCCTACCATGGCAATGCAAAGAAATGAAATCGACAACAAGGTGAGAAATCTCTTTATAAGATGAATTAACTCATACAGGGATATGCTATTTTTGCACAAAAAAACGCTAAAAATATTGTACTTTTTTATGCCTCAGGTTGAATAATTTTATTACCTTCCCCTATCAAAACACCTTGTGAAAAAATATATCTCCAGATCTCTTCACGGCACAGTTTAAATGATTTTTACACATTTTCCCTATGTTATCATATAATTATAAAATAAATTATATCCTTAACTCTTTCTTTCAATCATTTTAAAATTGTTTTTTGACGCTCTCAAGTATTCTATTAACAATATAGATTTCCTTTTCATATGCATAGAAAATAACGCGGAATTGCTCCGCGTTAACAAAATTATCAAGGTGTATAGATTATTATTACTTAAACATACTCATGATTTTATAGCATAGACAACGGTTGTATTAACAGGGCGCGTTTCTGCCTCACCCGTATGGGAAAGAGTTACCTTGTGTGTATGTGTACCAGCAGAAGCTGTTCTCCCTTTCAGGGTTGCATTATAAGTATAATGATTCGGGAGTCTCCCAATATCACCAACGGGCCATCCTACCCCTTGATACTCAAAATTATGCGCATGCTCGCCTGCGTTTTCAATACTCCCAATATGCGTATGTGATTTTATGCTATCTTGTTGTTCATCTGCAAACTTTCTACCACCATCTAAACCCCGACCATTATCAAAGCCGCGTAAAAACATGCCTCTAAAATCGGGAACTTTAAAAGTTTTATTGCTGTCTTTTCCCCATTTATCACCTATTGCCTCGAATAACTGCGGATAATCTTCACGCTTATAGGCCTTACCATCACATAAAAGCCAACCATTTGGCACATTTTGCATAGCAAATGTTGCAATAAATCCAGAGGGGAAACTTTCTATCTTTGGTGGTGTAGGGTTTAATAAATACCAACCCTCATGCTCTTTTATTAAAACACCATTATTGTATACCATTTCATAAATGCCATCTGTTTGAAATTCTCCACCTTCTAATGGTATAACCCCCGTATCAGTGGCTTTATAGATAAGCTTTTCTCCTATATTATTAACAGTTATTGTTGTCACGCCAATATTTACACCACAAGCTTTAAAACGTATGACGATATCATTGTTGTATTTCTTTATAGGCGAAACTGTCTTTAAGGTAATTAATGTTGTTTTATCTTCCAAATTTACTATAAAGCTTGAATTAATAGATCCACCATTATCTGCAAGATATTCGCGCACGCGCTGCATCATCGCCCTTGCACTATCATTAACAGAACTAGGCGGCTGTCCTTCTGCCCAATTAATGATACTATCTGAATAAGCATTTTCATCAGCCTTTAGAGACCAATCATAGATATTAGACATTTTAAATCCCCCATTATTTTCATAGTTTTTCTAACAACTTCTCGTTCTGTGCACTAAAATGTGCTGCCGCTGTTGATTGGTACATCATAACCACTGCACCATCCTTATTTACGCATTTTATCTCTCTTCACTCCTTCCAATTTTATAACCTAAATTCACCAGACGCTTTTCATAACATTAGTATTAATGCTTTCTCTTCTAATGTATAATGTAACCACCTCATCTGAGGTTACTTAATATCTTGTTTTGTTGCTTTGCTGTTGTTATATAATTATTTTTTCAATCTTGCATCTTGTTGCAAAATTTATAAATACTTCCAAAATTTTTCTTATTATGGATTTCATATAACCATTACTGAATGTAATAACTTATCATCCACATAGAAAGTTTCTGACTTAAACATTATCTTTTTTTATTTTTTTCAATAGTTTAAATCTATCTCGTCGATATTTTATACCATATATTTTAAACAAAGAAATTCTATCTTTTGGCTATCATTTGTATTAAAACTTTAAAAATTAGCTTCAAATTTTTTGCATGCTTCATTATGTTTTTATTCACATGCAGATACTTTGTTCTATTTTATTCAATTGATTTCTGAAATTGTGTCACAAGATTAGCACCAATGTTTTTTTTGAATAAGCTTTTGTTCAATCTAAATGTATCACAGAGAATATATTCAATATGGACATTTGCTCCACACTTTCATTAAACTGGAAATAAAATACTTTGAAATATTAAATATCACACACCTTCACAAAATTTGAAGGTTGTATCCGATCCGGAAAAAATTAAAAAGCATAACCCAGCCCCTCCCCCAATTTTTATGAACAATATCCTTGTTTTTTAAACGCCCCATAACCAACTTTTCCCCTCCCACACTTAGCACATCTCCCTCTATATATTATTATATGTATATTTTTTTTGCAAGAACAATAAATCATTCTAAACAACATCTTGCAATTATTGGTGTTCTTCTTAATTCAAGGCAATATTATTTTTATAATAAAGATTAGGTATTGTTTCACGCTTTTGTTTATCGCATTCTTAATGGGAACATCCCCCTCATAAAGAATAAAGTACCCCAAACAAAATATAATGATATTGCATATTACGTACTTTTTAAGAAATATTGCTCAAAATATACTCCTTTCATTTTACGACAGCGCACGTCAATGATACAATAGCAAGCCATTATAGATCATCAGCTTTAAGCTTTTGAAGATACAAGTGGAATCCATCATACATTTTGTTGGCTCCCACGTTTTGACAGCCTCACTCTTAGAATGTTCATTAAATGACATTTGGCTTCCTTTCTTCAAGTGCTTTGCCCCATACGCTCCCACTTATGACGTGCAAGGAAGTGTTTTTATACGAAAAGATATATGATGAGAGGATCTTATGGTATTCTGAGTTATTATTTTAATATGAAAAAAATCTCAATCAAAGCCATAAACTATCTACTTTTCCCTGATAATCCGTTTTTAACTTTATTCTGGTTTATAAAAGCTTCAATATCATAGTTTATCACTTCATAATATCTATTTTCACTCTTAAAAACACACCAAAATCGTTTAAAATATATTTTTATGATTGACAATATAGATATTTAAGCCAACCATATTCGTATTAACAAAAATACTTCAAGTGGGAGGAGGCATGCAAATATTAGAATAGATATTGTATCAGTTTTTCAAAATAACTTTTCTTGAGCTGTATTGGGTTTTCTTTGCTACAAAGCAATACTATCCCTATTCATCTGAATGCTCGTGATTGATAATTTGAATACATCTCCATTAACATCGTAACTCCATTAACATCGCAACCTATTTTTGAACTCCGTGTCTATAAGGAAAAAGTTTGTGCAGAAAAATACTCCATCAATCAGTTGTAGCCCCTTTCCCGCTTCACGCAAAATTTATCAACAGAGCCTTCTCTTTTCTGATGTGCGCGTACCATTGCGTGAAATTTCACTGGCTGATGGCAGTGGTGAAAAACCTTTAAACGTCTACGATACTTCTGGCCCCTACACAGATAAAGATATGATCATTGATATTACAAAAGGCCTGCCAGCAATTAGCTTGCCTTGGCTCTCTAAGCGGGATGATACTGAAACTTATCCTGCACGATTAGTTAAACCTGAAGATAATGGATTGACTTCTGATAAAAACCTTACACCAGCCTTTAAGCAAAAACGTTCTATTTTACGAGCAAAAAATGGCAAAGCAATTACACAAATGGCTTACGCACGCGCAGGTATTATTACCGCCGAAATGGAATATGTGGCTATACGAGAAAATGAAGGATTAGCAGTAGAAGAACGGCAGAATGTACCATCAAATGAAACATTTGCTGGATCAATACCAGAAATTTATACTGCGGAATTTGTGCGCAATGAAATTGCTTGTGGACGCGCCATTATTCCACAAAACATTAATCATCCAGAGTGCGAACCCATGATTATTGGGCGTAATTTTCGTGTTAAAATTAATGCTAATATTGGCAATTCAGCAGTAACTTCATCTATGGAAGAAGAAGTTGATAAAATGGTTTGGGCCATTCGCTGGGGAGCAGATACAGTTATGGATCTCTCAACAGGTCGAAATATTCATAATATTCGTGAGTGGATTATTCGAAATTCTCCTGTGCCCATCGGGACTGTTCCTCTGTATCAAGCACTCGAAAAAGTACAGGGTATTGCCGAAAACTTAACATGGGATATTTTCCGTGATACCCTTATTGAGCAAGCAGAGCAAGGTGTTGATTATTTTACCATTCACGCAGGATTAAGATTACCATTTATTCCTATGACCATTGATCGTGTAACAGGTATTGTTTCACGAGGCGGTTCTATTATGGCAAAATGGTGTCTCCATCATCACAAAGAAAGCTTTCTCTATGAACATTTTGATGAAATTTGTGATATTGCACGCACGTATGACATCTCTCTTTCATTGGGGGATGGATTACGCCCTGGCTCTATTGCCGATGCCAATGATGAGGCCCAATTTGCAGAGCTTAAAACTTTGGGAGAATTGACAAAAATTGCTTGGAAAAAAGATGTACAGGTTATGATTGAAGGTCCTGGGCATGTCCCAATGCACAAAATTAAAGAAAATATGGAGCAACAATTAGATCTTTGTCATGAGGCGCCTTTTTATACTTTGGGACCTCTTACAACGGACATTGCTCCTGGTTATGACCATATTACATCAGCAATTGGTGCCGCTATGATTGGATGGTTTGGAACTGCTATGTTGTGTTATGTAACACCTAAAGAACATCTAGGACTGCCCGATAGGAATGACGTAAAAACTGGTGTGATCACTTATAAAATTGCTGCTCATGCCGCTGACCTTGCTAAAGGTTTACCTAGAGCACAATTGCGCGATAATGCTCTTTCGCGTGCACGATTTGATTTTAGATGGCACGATCAATTTAACCTTTCTCTTGATCCAGAAACAGCCTGTGCCTTTCATGATGAGACAATGCCTAAAGAAGCCCATAAATTAGTGCATTTTTGTTCCATGTGTGGACCAAAATTCTGTTCTATGCGTATTTCCCATGATATTCGTGAGGCAGCTGCAATAAGAAAAACAAAAGGGGAAGGTATGATCGCCATGGCCGAAAAATATCAGAAAAATGGTGACCTTTATATGGAAATTGTTCCTCCTCAAAAAAAGAAAGTAAATAGTTGAAGAACATTCTTATCAAAGGTGCAGGTGTAGGCGGCTTAACAGCTGCCTTTATGTTACAGCAAAAAGGTGCTTCTGTTACTGTATCAGCCCCCCCTCATTCACCTATAGGAAGTGCTAGTTGGTATGCAGGAGGAATGCTCGCACCTTACTGTGAAAGGGAAAGTGCAGAACAAATTGTTGAAGATCTTGGTGTACAAGCTATACAATGGTGGCGTAAAACGCTCCCCAACCTTGTCATACAAAAAGGCACTTTAGTGGTTGCACCTACACGAGATAGAGGAGAGCTCGAACGATTTTCTGTACGTACGCATAATCACAAAACCGTAGATAATACAGAAATAGCTCATCTTGAACCAGATCTTGCTGAACGTTTTAACTGTGCACTCTTTTATGAAAATGAAGCCCATATTGATCCTCGCAAAGCACTTATGGCTTTAAAAGAAAAGCTGCTCAACAATGGAGCCTGTTTTGTTGATGTAGAGAAGGCTGAAAAAAAATTTGATATTGTTATTGATGCGACAGGAATAGCACGTTTAGGAAAAGATAAAAATATACGGGGCGTACGCGGTGAAATGCTTCTCGTGCGCTGCACCGATATTAAAATTTCGCGTCCAATTCGTCTTCTTCATCCACGGTTTCCTCTCTACATTGTACCTCGACAAGATAATATTTTTATGATTGGTGCAACGATGATTGAAAGTGACTTTGATGGTGCAATCTCTGTAAGATCAATGATGGAACTGCTCAACGCGGCTTATACTTTACATCCTGCTTTTGCTGAAGCAGAAATTATTGAATCTGGCGTTGGTGTTCGTCCATGTTATCCTAATAACTTCCCTTCTGTGCATAAAGATGGTAACTTTATTTCTATTAATGGATTTTATAGACATGGTTTTCTGTTGTCTCCAGAAATGGCAAAACGAGCAATGGAATTGGCATTGGAATAAAACATGCAAATATTTGTTAATGGTGAAACAGTCCAAACAGAAGTTATGACTCTCGGTCTCTTGCTTGAAGAATTGGGGTATGAAGGAAATTGGCTTGCAACTGCTGTTAACGCTGAAGTTGTTCCCATAGATGCACGAAGCCAATTTGTCTTGCATGAAGGAGATAAAATTGAAATTTTAAGCCCAATGCAAGGAGGCTAAAATTATGCTGAATCTTTATGGACGACAATTCTCTTCCCGTCTTCTATTAGGTACAGCGCAATATCCTTCACCAGCAATCCTTCGTGATGCTATTCATAAATCGAATACGGAAATTGTAACTGTTTCCTTGCGCCGTGAAACTGCAGGTGGAAAACAAGGTGGACAATTTTGGAAATTTCTTCAAGAACTTGGGGTAACAGTGCTTCCTAATACTGCTGGTTGTTATACTGTTAAAGAGGCCGTAACCACAGCCCAATTAGCAAGAGATCTTTTTAAAACAGCTTGGATTAAACTCGAAATTATCGGTAATTCAGACACCTTACAGCCAAATATTTTTTCCTTAATCGAAGCTGCTCAAATTTTAAACAATGAAGGTTTCAAAATTTTTGCCTATACAACGGATGATCTCATTGTTGCTGAAAAACTTTTCGACATTGGTTGCCGTGTTATTATGCCTTGGTGTGCTCCTATTGGTTCTGCCAAAGGACCTCATAATACTGATGGATTGCGTTCTATCCGTGCTTATCTTCCTGATGCTACTCTTGTTATTGATGCCGGCATTGGACGCCCATCACATGCCGCTATTGCGATGGAACTCGGTTATGATGCAGTACTGCTTAATACCGCAGTTGCTAAAGCAGGTGATCCTGTCTTAATGGCTGAAGCATTTTCTAAAGCTGTTCAAGCAGGACGTATGGGATATAAAGCTGGCATGATCGAAGCACGCAATGTAGCAGTCCCTTCAACACCAATCATTGGAAAAGCGGTATTTTCATGAAACTGGATCCATTTTACCTCATCGTTGATAACGCTGATTGGATTGAACGTTTGCTTCCTCTTGGTATCAAGCTCGTACAATTGCGTATGAAACATGAAAATCAACAAATAATCCGTCAACATATCAAGCGTGCAAAAAACATATGCAATAAATTGGGAGCACAATTAATTATTAATGATCATTGGGAAATAGCAATTGATGAAAAGTGTAATTTTATTCATCTGGGACAAGAAGACCTAAGCAATGCTGATCTTCACGCAATTCGTAAAAGTGGTATAAAAGTTGGTCTTAGTACACATGATGAACATGAATTGGATATCGCACTCTCTGCTAATCCTGAGTATATTGCACTTGGTCCTATTTATCCGACAATCTTAAAAAAAATGAAATGGATGCCGCAAGGACTAGAAAAAATCAAACAATGGAGAAAGCGGATTGGTGCTTTACCTTTGGTGGGTATTGGTGGTTTAACACCAGAACGCGCAGTGGGTGTTTTAAAAGCAGGAGCAAATAGTGCTGCTGTTGTGACTGATATTATCCTCCATAAAAAACCAGAAGAGCGTGTACAGCAGTGGATAAAAGTGACACAAACATGGCGTTGATACCTTCTATTCTTATTGTTGCGGGCACTGATCCAACAGGAGGTGCTGGTATTGTTCGTGATATAGAAACCTCTGCACATTTTCAAATAAAAGCAAATTTAGCAATTACTTGTGTTAACGTACAAGATGATAATCGCGTTGTCGAAATCATTGCAATGCGTGGAGACCTCGTCGCTGCGCAAATGCGTGCTGCCCTAGAAGCAAATCCAATAAGCGCAATAAAAATCGGTATGACGGGGACAAAAGCAATTATAGCAGCAATCTGTAACGTACTCAAAGACTATCCCCATGTTCCAGTTATTTTGGACCCTGTACTTGTCGCTTCATCAGGAGGAAAACTAATAACGGAAACAATCATCGACACGATGATCGATAAACTGCTTCCTCATGTTGATCTTTTAACACCGAATAGAGAAGAACTCGCTCTTCTTAGCAAAAGTCCATTGGCATCTCATGATAAGCAAGCAATACAACAAGCAAAAAAACTTTTGTCATTGGGAGCTCGCTCTATTTTAGTAAAAGGGGGACATGCAGAGGGGCCTCTTGCAATTGATAGCTTCATTGACAAAACTGAAGTCATAAATATCTCTACTCCACGTTTAAAAGGAACAATGCGAGGAACAGGTTGCATTCTCTCAAGCGCTATTGCAGCGCATTTAGCATTAAATGAACCTCTCATTTCAGCTGTAAAAAAAGCAAAAGCATATATCCACACATTGCTTTTAACCCATTGTAAAAATAGTTTATAACGTCTTAGTATTTTCTCATATAAAAGTAATATTTATATATTTCAATTAATATATTTAATTTTTTTAATAAAAGTTATTAAAAAATATAATAATATAAAATTTATAATTAATCTTATAAATAAAATAATACAAAATTCACTTTCATTAAGTATTAAATATAGAATATAATGATAAAAAATATTATCACACCACTTGCATTCAGTAAAAAATTCTTTTAGTATGAGTGAGTTTAGTCTGTTTAAAAAGTTGAAATAACGCAATTTAAACAAATTATACATTTAAAGATGCATATAATCGCGAACATTCGCATTTTACGATTTGCCTTTTTTGTGAAAAGAGAGAATCCTATCAGCGTTCTTATACATTAATGGCTAGCGAATACATTTAATAAAACTTGAAGGATAATTTTGTTTGATCTATAATCGCTAGATCATTAGAAAAAATAAAATGTTAAATCAAACACCATGCTCAATTTCCTATGAAGAACTCTTAAACTTTTATAAAGAAAGTGGTGCGGATGCCGTTCTGACGGATTTCCCTATTGATCGTTTTAAGCAGTCTGCTTGTTCAGAGAGAAAATTAATATCTGTCGTGAACATTTCTCATAATCAACAAGCATCTCCCAAAACATCTCCAACCGTAAAATTAGATCATCATCAGCTGCATAACTCTAGGACTATACAAAATGAATCCACAGCTATAGAGAGTGCAAAAAGTGCAAAGACACTTGATGAATTAAAATCTGCTCTCCTTGCATTTAATGGCTGTTCATTAAAATTGACAGCAAAAAATACCTGTTTTTCAGATGGAACAGCAGGAAGCCCCCTGATGCTTATAGGCGAAGCACCAGGACGAGACGAGGATATACAAGGAATTCCTTTTGTGGGAAAAGCTGGGATGTTGCTTAATAAAATCCTCGCATCAATTGGCTTAACAAGAAATAATGTTTACATTGCCAACACTATTCCTTGGCGTCCGCCAGGAAATCGTACACCAACACCAAGAGAAATTGCCTTGTGCCGCCCTTTTATTGAACGGCACATTTATTTAGCGCGTCCTCGTGTTCTTATAGCACTAGGAGGCGTTGCTGCACAGTTTCTTACTGGATCTCAAAATGGGATTATCCGAACAAGAGGGAAATGGCATATCTATGAAAGCGAGGATAATATAAAAATACCTGTTATGCCAACTTTCCACCCAGCTTACCTTCTTAGAACCCCTAGTCAAAAGAAGCTTACATGGATAGACTTCTTAGAAGTAAAAAATCGCCTCGACAGCCTTTTGTAATTCTTTAATCCTATATTGCTTCTAAAATTAACACACCCTTCTTTAACTCTTAAAATACAAATGGGAAAAAACTATGAAACAGCCAATAACATCTATTTATCGTTTGGAAGACTACCAACCAACCCCTTACGTTATCCCTAAAACACAACTTTCTTTCCAATTAGCACCGACAAAAACCTATGTTACAGCCATATTGTCTATTGAATCCCGTCACGATACAAAAGAATTAACACCTCTTGTTCTTTCTGGTGATGATCTTACTTTAATTTCCGTTTCTATTAATGATGAGATATTAGCCCCAAACACTTATAAAGTGACGCCTTCACGTTTAGAAATTACAACGCCACCAACGGTTCCTTTTACATTGAAATTGGTTACGGAACTGAATCCTGAAAGCAACCGCCAACTTATGGGGCTTTATCTTTCAAATGGTGTTTATTGCTCACAATGCGAATCGGAAGGTTTTCGTCGTATTACTTATTTTTACGACCGCCCAGATGTTCTTTCTACCTATAGAGTGAAAATTGAAGCAGATACCCAAACAATCCCAATCTTGCTTTCAAATGGTAATCTGGTGGAAACAGGAACTTTAGAAAATAATCGCCATTTTGCCATTTGGGAAGATCCTTATCCCAAACCATCTTATCTCTTTGCTTTAGTAGGTGGAGATCTTGATAAGTTAGAAGACCATTTTACAACTGTATCTGGACGACGTATCGAGCTTGGTATCTATGTAGAAAAAGGAAAAACCGAACGCGCAACCTATGCAATGGATGCTCTTAAACGTTCCATGCGTTGGGATGAACAATGTTTTGGGCGCGAATATGATCTTGATGTTTTCAATATTGTTGCTGTTTCCGACTTTAATATGGGAGCAATGGAAAACAAAGGCCTTAACGTTTTTAATGATAAATATGTTCTTGTCGATCCTGAAACAGCAACCGATCAGGATTATAGAAATGTTGAACGTGTTATTGCACATGAATATTTTCATAATTGGAGCGGTAATCGTGTTACCTGTCGCGATTGGTTTCAACTCTGTTTAAAAGAAGGATTCACTGTTTATCGTGATCAGGAATTTTCATCAGATCAAAATGTACGCAGCCTACAGCGAATTGAAAATGTAAAAGCATTAAAAGCAACGCAATTTGCAGAAGATGCAGGACCTCTTGCGCATCCTGTGCGTCCTCGTCAATATAGCCAAATTAATAATTTTTACACAACAACTGTTTATGAAAAAGGTGCTGAAGTTGTTCGCATGATACGGACTATTTTAGGTCCTACTCTTTTTCGTAAAGGCACTGATCTTTATTTTCAACGTCATGATGGACAAGCTTGTACAATTGAAGATTTTATTACCTGTTTTGCTGAAGTGTCTGGTCAAGACTTCTCCCAATTCATGCTATGGTATGAACAGGCAGGAACACCCAATGTAGAAATCGATAGTCATTATAGCGATGGTGTTTTAACAATTCATGCAAAGCAACATATTCCCGTTACCCCACAACAAAAAACAAAAAAGCCCATGTTTATCCCTATCGCTTTTGGACTCCTAGGACCTAACGGAGAAAACCTCACCTATGAAGCAGATACAAATATTCAATCAGATGTTATGCTTTTATCCAAGGAAAGCCAAACCTTTACATTAAAGGGACTGCGTGAAAAACCCGTTTTATCACTGCTGCGAGACTTTTCAGCACCAATCATTCTACACACTCCATTCAATGAAAGAGAACTTATTTTTCTTGCACAACATGATGACAATCACATCAATCGCTGGCAATCTCTTAATCATTTAATGACGCAAGCTTTGATTCAAAGCATTCAAGATAAAACACAAGAAAAAGCAACACTCCCTTCTGCTTTGCTAAAGCTGATTGAAACGATCATAACAGATGAAACCTTAGAGCCTGAATTTCGTGCCTTCTGTTTAAATTTACCTAGTGAAGTTGAGCTTGCTCATACAATCGGTAAAAATATTGACCCAGATCGTATTCATTATGTCCGCAATCAGTTTTTAGTTTCACTTGCACAAACTCACCAAGAGCTCTTAACAAAACTCTATGGACAAATGCAAACCCAAGAGCCCTATTCACCAAACACTGCACAAGCTGGAAAGCGAGCATTAAAGAATATCATACTGGATTACCTTTCCATTGCTGAAGCCAATCCAAATCGAGCTGCTATACAGTATGCAACAGCTGATAATATGACTGACCGTATGGCGAGTATCGCTGTTCTCGTGAAGCGTTTTAATGAAAATGAGCAGGCACAAAATGCCTTAAATGATTTTGAAAACAGCTATCAGAATGACCCTTTGGTCATGGATAAATGGTTTTCTATTCAAGCAATGGTTGCTGGCACATCAACACTCGAGAATGTTCAAAAGCTCATGCAACATCCGCTGTTTTCACAAGATAATCCTAATCGTGTACGTTCTCTAATCGGTGTTTTTGCCTCTAACAATCTCACGGGCTTTAACAGGATGGATGGAGCATCTTATCATTTTCTTTGCCAAGTTATTTTGGAAATTGACAAAAAAAATCCACAGCTTGCTTCACGATTATTAACAATGATGCGCTCTTGGCGACAATTAGAACCTATTCGACAACAAAAACTTGAAACTGAATTAAAAATGATTGCTGCTGCGCCAAAATTATCAAGCGATGTTGCTGATATCATCAACCGTCTGCTTACTTGAAACAAAAAATTATTTTAAATCAATATGCTATAATATTTTTTAAAATAAATTCTATAAACTATTCGATCATCATTAAATCTATAAACAGGCAATCTAAGCCTGTTTATAGATCACGTTTAAAGTACTTTTTTCTTTTCATATTCCAAAATCATAAAAGTAAAATTATTTTTTTTTAAAAAAAGACTGGACAGAAGACTCCTGTTTTGATTCATTGCACTCGATGGGGTTACTATGAATATCGAAGCAGTTTTTAAATCACATTATTCCAGAATTAAAGGAACGCGAAATGGCTAAATTGGACGCATATAATGCGCCAAGGGAGATGTATGCTGATTCAAAATCAAGCGCTCAAAGTCGCAAGGAGCGGACAGAGCGTACCAATCTGTTTTCTGGTTCTGCCTATAAAAAACTTCTTTTTATTGAACCTTGGCTGCGACGTTCACTCCCATTTGTAATTCTTGCATTTCTTGTTATACTAGCAGCAATCCGTTTCCTATCAATCTATGATTGGCGCAACACAATTGATAAAAACACGCATTCTACCATCGCTCTCTTAGCTTCTCATATTACCAATACAATCGACCGTGACTTACTTGCCGCCACTCGACAAGGAAAAGCTGCTGCTCTTTCTCATAATCATTTACAAAATATCCTGACTAATTTTCGTAACAAAGGTTTTATAAAAACCAGCGCTGTTATTGCTATTGTCGATCAAAAAGGCAATGTCCTAGCTTCATCAAGTTCCGAGATTGTCTTAGGAAAACCCTTACAGAATTTTACCTCTGAAAGCATTACTTTACAAGCTCTAGGAAAACATGCTGGAATCATGAAAATTACAATAGGAAAAGATATTCCTGCTCTCGCTTCCTTTCAGCAAACAGAAAATGGACAATATGGGGTATTCATCAGTGAAAAAATGCAACATATTTACATGGAATGGCGGAAAGCTCTCTCGTTAAATATAACCATGTTCATTGGAACTAGTGGCGTTATCCTTGCTCTTCTTTATGCTTATTACAACCAAATTGTACGAGCACGCAAAACAGATCTTGTTTCAGAAAAAATTCAAAACCGTATTGATATGGCAATGATGCGTGGACGCTGTGGACTATGGGATTGGAATATGGCAAGTGGACGCGTCTACTGGTCACGAGCAATGTACGAAATGCTCGGCTATGTCCCTCAAGATGCATTGCTCTCAATTTCCCAAATTAGCGCCATTATCAATCCAAATGATGCGAATTTTTTTGACCTTGCTCAGGAATTAATGAGCGGTAAAAAAAAGCATATCGATATTAACGTTCCTATGCGTCATGCTGATGGTCATTATGTATGGATGCGCATTCGTGCCGAAGTTACTGAAGAAGAAGAACCCCATTTGGTTGGTATTTCCTTCGATATTAGTGAACAGCAACAATTGGCTGAACAAACAGCGCAAGCCGACCTTCGTATCCGTGATGCGATTGAAAACATTTCAGAATCTTTCGTCTTGTGGGATGCTGAAGGACGTTTAGTCATGTCCAACAGCAAATTTTGCGAATATGCCGCTATTCCTAAACAAATTCTCCAATCAGGTATCCAACGTGCAACCGTCGAAGCCATGGCACGCCCTGCACTCAGTGAATATCCCCTTAAAGATGATGGTACTGGTAACTTAACCAGTATTCGCCAAACGGCAGATGGTTGTTGGCTCAAAATTAACGAACGACGAACCCAAGATGGAGGATTGGTTTGTATTGGTACTGACATTTCTGAGCTTAAACAACAACAGGAAAAATTTGAAGACAGTGAAAGGCGTCTTTTCTCTTTCATTCAAGAACTCAAGCGCGCGCGAGGGAGTGCTCAACAACGCGCAACAGAAGTTGAAAAACTTAATAAAAGTCTGAAAGCAGAAAAAGAACGCGCCGAAAGTGCTAATAAGGCTAAATCAGAATTTTTAGCCAATATGTCTCATGAATTGCGCACGCCTCTGAATGCTATTCTTGGTTTTTCAGATATCATGTTGCAATCGACTTTTGGTCCTCTTGGTTCACAACGCTATAAGGAATATATGCATGATATTTACAATTCAGGAACCCATCTTCTAACCCTTATCAATGACATCCTTGATATGTCAAAAATCGAAGCAGGAAGATTTACGCTTGATTGTAAAAATACCGATCTTGAGCCCATCATTAGTGAAGCAGTACGAACACTAACACCTCAAGCTCAAGAAAAAAATATTGTTGTTACAACAAACATTACCCCAGAACTTCATGCTGAAGTTGATGGTCGTGCAATGAAACAGATTTTCCTTAATCTCATCTCTAATGCCGTTAAATTTACGCCTTCTGGCGGAAATATTGATGTCTGCGCTTTCAAGAAAAAAAATAACCTTATTTTTAAAATTACAGATACAGGCGTTGGTATTCCCCAATCAGCAATTAAAAAACTTGGGCAACCTTTTGAACAAGTCGAAAATCAGCTCACTAAATCTCATACGGGCTCAGGTCTTGGATTAGCCATTTCACGCTCCTTGCTAGAACTCCACAAAGGAAAACTTGAAATTACTTCAAAAGAAATGAAAGGAACAACTGTAACGATTATAATGCCCATCACACAAAGTTAAATTTTTCCATTTTGTTCCCGTTGTAGTAAAATCTGTTTCCGTTTTTCCCCCCAACGATACCCTGAAATAAAACCATTTTTACGCACAACACGATGACACGGAATGATAATAGCCAATTCGTTACGTGCACAGGCATGAGCAACGGCACGAAAAGCTTTCGGCATACCAATACGGCATGCTAAGATCTCATATGAAATTGTTTCACCACATGGTATATCACATAATACTGCCCATACTTGTCGTTGAAAAACTGTACCATTTATATCTAAGGGAAAATTATATTTTTTTACCAGCTTAGGTGTTTCTATCATGGCTATAATATGGGCAACTTCTCTCTTAAATGTATTGTCACCTACAACTTGTTGTACATCACCAAAGCGTATCGTAAACTCCTGTAATAATTGCTCTATAGTGTCTCCTAACGCTATATGACAAATCCCTTTTTGAGACCTAGCCACCAAAAGCTTTCCTATTGATACATCTTTCAGACAGAATACTCTCGTTTGGGAAATATTCAGCATTTTAGCCTTCTTTATATTTTAAAAAGTTTTGAACATCATCCATAAAGTAAAGGGAGAGTATTCACTATCTTTTAAAAACAAACAAAATCATTCTGAAATTATCTCCTTAGCCATTGTATTAAATACACTCTCACCTTTTTATGAAATGGAAAGATACATAGATTGACTTTCTTCCTACCCTAAGACGGAAACTTCGACCAGAGCTGATCTATCAACAATCTTGCTTTTTATATAACAGATTCCAACTGAACCCATTTGATATGGTTTATTTCATAAGCTCTCTACAGACAAATCCTGCTCTGAATTCTATCATACACTCTAACAAAAACACCTTAATGTGGTAAATTTTCATACCTTATATCACAACTCTAAACGGCAGTATTTTACGGAACAACACGATAAGCTTCCCATTTTATTTTACGAAATCCCATCGAACCATAAATAATAGCTTATGTTTTACAAGCAACAGAAAAAGCGCGTGCTCTCTTAAGCAAAAAACGTCATAAAACACAAAGAAAGTATGCCGGCAATGGATTGGAAAGATGTTCCGGCTTTTTATGCTCCACAGTATGCTTGAATATTCTAATTTGTTGGAGCACTGTTATTATTTTTTATCAAAGGTCATACTTTTGATAAACTGACGAGATGACTCAACTCAAAAAAGAAATTTATCTTCAATTTTATGAAAAAAAGCATGGAAAAGGTATTTTAATGCTTACTTTCTTTTTCACTTAACTTATAAAATGACGGTAGCCTCAGAACTAAAATATTTTGCCCGCAACAATCACACACAGATATTTGTCATAGGAAAAAGTCATGCCCAAACGCACAGATATAAAATCTATTCTTATCATCGGAGCAGGACCTATTATCATTGGTCAGGCATGTGAATTTGATTATTCAGGCACTCAAGCCTGTAAAGCATTAAAAGAAGAAGGTTACCGAATTATTTTGGTAAATTCTAATCCTGCCACGATTATGACAGATCCAGATCTAGCTGATGCAACTTATATAGAGCCCATTACTCCTGAAATAGTTGCCAAAATTATTGCTCACGAGCGTCCCGATGCCCTTTTGCCCACTATGGGAGGACAAACAGCCCTCAATACTGCTTTATCATTAAAGCGTATGGGTATTCTAGACCGCTATCATGTTGAAATGATAGGAGCCAATGCTGATGCTATTGATAAAGCTGAAGATCGTGCTTTATTCCGCCAAGCGATGGCAAAAATCGGTTTGGAAACGCCACGCTCTATGTTAGCCAATGCAACAGAACTGAAAGAAGAAAATCGCCAACAACACGCAAAAACGTGTGCTGAACTTAAAGCAAAACTTTCTGGTGCTGCGCTTGACAAAGCACTCGAAGAACTTGAGCGCAACTGGCGACATACCGAAGCTGATCGCAAACAACATTATATCGCTCATGCAACAGCAAAAGCAGTTCAAGCTCTTGATGTTGTTGGGCTTCCAGCTATTATTCGTCCTTCATTCACCCTTGGTGGAACTGGTGGTGGAATCGCTTATAACCGCTCTGAATTCTATGAAATTATTGAACGTGGGCTTGAAGCTTCACCAACAACAGAAGTATTAATTGAAGAAAGTGTTTTAGGGTGGAAAGAATATGAGATGGAAGTTGTTCGTGATAAGAACGACAACTGTATCATCGTTTGTTCTATTGAAAACATTGATCCAATGGGGATTCATACCGGTGATTCGATCACTGTAGCACCTGCTCTCACCTTAACCGATAAAGAATATCAATGTATGCGTAATGCTTCGATTGCTGTTTTGCGAGAAATTGGTGTTGAAACGGGGGGATCCAATGTACAGTTTGCTGTCAATCCTGAAAATGGGCGCCTCATTGTTATTGAAATGAATCCGCGTGTTTCTCGCTCTTCAGCGCTTGCCTCAAAAGCAACGGGGTTTCCCATTGCCAAAGTAGCGGCTAAACTGGCTGTTGGTTATACACTTGATGAATTAAAAAATGATATCACGGGTGGTGCAACACCAGCATCATTTGAACCTTCTATTGACTATATTGTGACAAAAATTCCTCGTTTTGCGTTCGAAAAATTTCCCGGTTCATCACCTGTCCTCACAACTGCGATGAAATCTGTAGGAGAAGTCATGGCAATTGGACGCACTTTTCAAGAATCGTTACAAAAAGCACTCCGTGGACTTGAAACAGGGCTTACGGGTCTTGATGAAATTGTGATTCCAGAGCATGCTGAAGGTGATGAAAAAAGTTCTATACGCTCAGCCATTGCCATACCAAGCCCTGATCGTCTACGCTATATTGCTCAAGCCATGCGCACAGGCTTACCCTTAAATGAGATTCACCAAATTAGCAAAATTGATCCGTGGTTTTTAGAACAAATAGCCTCCATCATTGAAATGGAGCAGCGTATCCGCATTCATGGATTACCCCAAGACGCAGATAATTTACGTATGTTAAAAGCTATGGGCTTTTCAGATGCGCGATTAGCCTCCCTTACAGGGAAAGAACCCGATTATATCGCAGCTTTACGTAAATCACTGAATGTTAAACACGTCTTCAAACGGATTGATACTTGTGCCGCTGAATTTTCTTCTCCTACAGCCTATATGTATTCAACATATGAAGTTCCCTTTGCAGGTGTAGAGCACTCGGAAGCACACGTTTCTGAACGCAAAAAAATTGCTATTTTAGGCGGTGGACCAAACCGCATTGGGCAAGGTATTGAATTTGATTACTGTTGCTGCCACGCTGCTTTTGCACTGCGTGATGCAGGATTTGAAGCGATTATGATTAACTGTAATCCTGAAACAGTTTCAACCGACTATGATACCTCTGATCGCCTTTACTTTGAATCTTTAACAACAGAAGACGTTATCGCTATTTTAGAAGCAGAACAGGAAAAAGGAGATTTGGTTGGAGTCATCGTCCAATTTGGCGGACAAACACCCTTGAAATTGGCAAGCGCTCTAGAAAAACACAATATCCCCATCCTAGGTACTTCACCTGACGCTATCGACTTAGCAGAAGATAGAGACCGCTTTCAAAAACTGTTATTTAAACTTAATTTAACACAACCTCAAAATGGTATTGCCCACTCCATTGAACAAGCACGCCTCATTGCCCACGAACTAGGCTTCCCTTTGGTTGTACGTCCCTCTTATGTTTTAGGAGGACGTGCTATGCAAATTATTCGTGATGAACGTAGCTTACAAAATTATTTACTTGAGAGTGTCCCTGAATTAATTTCAGAAGATATCAAAGTCCGTTATCCTAACGACACAACAGGACAAATCAATATATTGCTTGGTAAAAATCCGCTTCTCTTTGATACCTATTTAACAGAAGCAATTGAAGTAGATGTTGATTGTCTATGTGATGGTAACGAAACACTAATCGTTGGTATTATGGAACATATTGAAGAAGCTGGTATCCACTCTGGTGATTCAGCATGTTCTCTACCAGTCCATACGCTCTCAAATAAAATAGTTACTGAATTAGAGCGCCAAACCAAAGCATTAGCACAAGCACTTCATGTTCGCGGCTTAATGAATGTACAATATGCTATAAAAGATGACACCATTTATGTCTTAGAAGTCAATCCCCGTGCTTCACGTACTGTCCCATTTGTTGCAAAAACGATTGGTCGCCCTATTGCTAAAATGGCTGCACGTATTATGGCAGGAGAAACGCTTCATGATGCTCTTGAAGCTTATGGTGGATTACCTTCTTTGCAAAAAAAACAACATATTGCCGTCAAGGAAGCAGTATTTCCTTTTGCTCGTTTTTCAGGTGTTGATACACTTCTTGGTCCAGAAATGCGCTCAACCGGTGAAGTTATGGGACTTGACTATGAATTTTCGCTTGCTTTTGCTAAAGCCCAACTTGGAGCTGGTGTAAAACTCCCTAAAAAGGGAACTTTGTTCGTTTCTGTAAGGGATGAAGATAAAAAACGCATCTTAAATCCTGTAAAACGTTTAACTGAGCTTGGCTTTTCTGTTGTCGCCACAAGTGGAACACAAAAATTTCTCACCGAACACCACGTTGAAGCAAAAAAAATTAACAAAGTTCTAGAGGGACACCCCCATATTGAAGACGCTATTCGTAATCGCCAAATTCAATTGATTTTTAATACAACTAGCACTGCCAGTGCCATCTCAGACTCAAAATCATTACGTTATGCAGCACTCATGCAAAATGTTCCCTATTATACAACAATAGCTGGAGCCGAAGCCGTCGTAGAAGCGATCAAAGCACTCAAAAAAAGGCACCTTGAGGTACGTTCACTACAAAGTTATTTTAGTTGAATTTTTTTCTACTTAGCAAAATATACACTGTTTTCTTATTTTTTCTTTATATAAAAATTGATTAAGACTTGCTTTTTGTTCTAAAAACTTTTATAGAGGTTTCATCGAATTTTCGGTTACGTGACTTTCTTTCCTGTGCAATCTGCACTTTCGACGAAACTTCTCCCACCTAATTTCGATCTACAACCGTATTGAAGAAATGAAAGCTTCAATGCTCAATATAATTATATATTCTAAGGAGTTTCCTATGTCTACAGGAACAGTTAAGTGGTTTAATACAACAAAAGGTTTCGGATTCATTCAGCCTAGCGATGGTAGTGCAGATGTATTTGTACACATTTCTGCCGTCGAGCGTTCAGGTCTAAACAGTCTTAATGAAGGGCAAAAAATCTCTTATGATGTTCTTCAAGATCGTCGTTCAGGAAAATTTGCCGCTGGTAACCTTGCAGCACTTTAAAGTTTAAATTCTGCAATATTTTATTTAGAAATCTTCGTCTGTAAAGACGAAGATTTTTTTATTTTGTATAAAGCATTATTTTACCTTGTTAAAATAAAAGACTGCTTATCTCCTTTGCACAATTTATCAAACCTCTCTTATACTTCCTCAAAAACTTTCATAAAATCTACGAAGAGATTATCTTGTAAAATATCTCAAAAAAGAAGAATATAAAGCCCGTGTAAGAGTATTTTGGAAGTTTTTTATTGCATACAATATAATCTCTTATAGAATATCCTTAAAGCAATAACCATTTGTTGATATAATATAAGGATTTAAAATTATGGCTTTTATTGCCGACAAACTGTCTCGTATCAAACCTTCTGCAACAATTGCTGCTTCTCAAAAGGCCCGCCATTTAAAAGCATTAGGGCGCAATGTTATTGCTTTAAGTGCTGGAGAGCCAGACTTTGATACCCCAGACAACATCAAAAACGCGGCTATTGAAGCTATTCGAAGGGGAGAAACAAAATACCCTCCCATATCAGGAATTCCAGAATTGCGCCAAGCAATTTCTGCAAAGTTTAAAAGAGAAAATAATCTTCTTTACCAACCAGAACAAATTATTGTTGGTACCGGTGGAAAACAAATTCTCTTTAATGCATTCATGGCAACTTTGAATAAAGGAGATGAGGTCATCATTCCATCCCCTTATTGGGTTAGTTATCCAGAAATGGTCGCACTCAACGATGGTACGCCTGTCTTTTTAGAAACAAAAGCCGAATTTTCTTATAAACTCCAACCACAAGAGCTAGAAGCTGCCATTACCCCCAAAACCAAATGGTTCATCTTTAACTCTCCTTCAAATCCATCAGGTGCCGCTTATACACATAATGAATTGAAAAAACTTACAGATGTTTTAGTAAAATATCCTCATGTTTATATCCTTTCCGATGATATATATGAACATCTCACATATGAGGGTTTTACCTTTGTGACTCCAGCTCAAGTAGAACCAGCGCTTTATGAGCGTACACTCACAATGAATGGTGTTTCTAAAGCCTATGCGATGACGGGATGGAGAATCGGTTATGCAGGCGGACCACAAGAACTCATTAAAGCCATGGATACCATTCAAGGACAGCAAACATCTGGAACAAGTGTCATTTCACAATGGGCTGCGGTTGAAGCACTCAACGGGCCACAAGACTTTATTGCTAAAAATAAAAGTATTTTTCAAGCACGCCGTGATCTCGTTGTCTCCATGCTAAATCAAGCTCCTGGCATTCACTGTCCAACGCCTGAGGGTGCTTTTTATGTTTATCCTTCTTGCACCGGACTTATTGGAAAGAAAACACCCAATGGTCAACGTATTACGAATGATGAAGACTTTGCCATAGCGCTTCTAGAAACAGAAGCTGTTGCTGTCGTCCAAGGATCTGCTTTTGGACTTGGATCAACTTTTCGTATTTCTTATGCAACATCAGAAGAATTACTTGAAAAAGCTTGTATACGTATACAGCGTTTTTGCAACAGTTTAATTTAAAATTTTTAATATCATCTCTTGTGATTGTTTTTTGCCGAATGTTAGTATATCCGAGAAAATATCTGAAACTGTGTCATGGTCTAAATCTATCGATTCAGCAAAAATATCTATGAATAAACACAAAAATAGATGCTGTAGATAAAGATCAAAAAAATTTAGCTATCAAATAAATGAATCGGTCTATTATCATAAGAGATGACAAGCCTATTCTACTTTCTCCATTCAATTTATAACTCTAAAAAAGACCGAGCACTTTTAAACACAATTGCCCTTATAATCAAAGGCCCTTACAATAAAATCTCTTCTATTTCTCAGCTTCTTCTTCGTCCTAAAACGAAGAAGAAGCCACCTCCCATCGTTGTGTAAGCAATCCAGTTTCCTTTAAGTTCTATTTAATAACTACTTGATTTACTTCATAGGCTTTATGAACAAGACCTGCCTTAAATATTCACCTCACATTCTAATAAAAAGCACTTCATGTATAAGGTTTTAAATATTTTATATCACACCCCTAAAAGACAGACTTTTACAGTACAATAGAATATCCCCTCTCAAACTCCTCATTGAATTTTAGTATTCTTAAAAAAATTGTTGGATATCCACCAGTTTCGAAATTTTTTCTTTATCATCTTCCCATATATTGCAATTTCTAGGGACTCTTTCAAAAATTTAAAAAAAAGCCGGACATATGTCCGGCAAATTTGGAAAATCCTCAGAGATAAAATCAATCTGATAGATCTTCGTAAGGGAACACTCAAGAAAACGAAACTGGGAGGCAACATAATCAAGAGATAGTATTCTATGTCATTTTATAAGGAAAAGCACAATAAAGACTTAAGCGTATCTGCTATGCAATAAACACATAGCTTTAAATTTGTCTCCATCATGTACCACTCTCTTTAATTAAATAGTAAAAATGTTAACTACACCATCACACGATTGTCCATTTTTCAATATATAATAACCCTCACGGTTGCTAGTATTCATAAAAAACATTTATCCCTCTTTTCAAAAATATTTACCCGTACGGACTCCCTCCACTTTTAATGTGCAACAAATAATTTTAATTGATTCAATATAGGCAAATTTGAAACGAAAGAATATTACGGGAGTCTCAAGTTGCAAAACAGCTAATTATTCCTTATAAATTAAGATATTAATATTAAAAAGACCACTGGCGAGCTTTTAAAAAAATATAATCTCGAAAAGCATTTAACCTTGCCAAATTCTTTAAATTATAAGGATAACAAAAAAAAGTATCAAAAGAAGGAATATCAACCATATCAGGAAAAAGACGCACTAAATGCTCATCATTATTGACGATATAATCAGGAAGCACAGCAATCCCAAGATCACGCATAAGCGCATTCTTTATTGAGATGATATTGTTGATTTGTAAAACTGAAACGCGCAATGATCCATCACTTCTACCAGCCTTTTCCAACCAATTTAAACCAGACAAATAAGGTGGAACAGGTTCACCGAACGAAATAATACGATGCTCATCGAGATCAGACAATTTTTCCGGCTTTCCATAATTTGCAATATACTTTTCCGAAGCATAGACATGCATATGAATTGTAAAGAGTTTTCTTTGTATAAGATCAGGTTGTTTGGGTTGATGTAAGCGAACAGCACAATCCGCATGACACATTGTCAAATCAAGCTCTTCATCGGAAAGCAAAAGCTGAACCTGCATATCAGGATAAAGACTAAGAAATTCTGGCATACGCTCTGCAATCCACCCTGCCCCCATTCCAAAGGTCGAGGTCACACGCAAGTGCCCCGTTGGTTTTGCATAGCTTTCACTTAATTGCAAACGCACACTTTCAAGCTTCATCAAAACATCATGAGCTGTACGATAAAGAGTTTCTCCCTGTTCTGTAAGAATCAAACCACGCGCATGACGTTGAAATAAGGATACCCCAACCTCTTGTTCTAAAGCCGAAACCTGTCGTGAAACGGCTGATTGAGATAAATGAAGTTTTTGAGCAGCATGCGTAAAAGATCCCGCTTCTGCTGCAGCGTGAAAAACCCTTAACTTATCCCAATCCAACGGTGGCGCCACAATTAATTCTACCTCTATATTCTCTATGTTCTCAATGAATGACTAACGCCTGGGTATATCCAAAAACCGTTCTGCTTCCAACGCTGCCATACATCCTCTTCCCGCAGCTGTTACAGCTTGGCGGAATGTTTCATCTGTCACATCCCCAGCAGCAAAAACACCAGCAATGCTTGTTGCTGTTGAGTCGGGTGCTGTCCATAAATAGCCGCCTCGTTTTTGTTTCAGCTGTCCTTCAAACAGAGAAACAGCAGGATCATGCCCAATGGCAATAAATATGCCCTCTGCATTCACTTTCATCTCGTGACCTGTCTTAACATTTTTCAGACGTGCCCCTGTTACAACAGCGCCCATTGAATCTTGAGCTGGCAGCCCCACAATTTCTTCAACCACATGATCCCAAAGAACACGCACATTATTACAAGCCAGCAACCTATCTTGTAAAATTTTTTCTGCCCGAAACTGCCCCCGCCTGTGAACCACGCTTACACTTTTAGCCAAATGCGATAAATAAAGTGCTTCTTCAACAGCCGTATTTCCTCCTCCCACGACAATAACGTCCTTATCACGATAAAAAAAGCCATCACATGTAGCACAAGCGGAAACACCTCCGCCCATAAAGGTCTGTTCACTTTCTAAACCAAGCCAGCGCGCTTGAGCTCCTGTTGCAATAATCAGTGCATCACAAGAATATTGTGTTCCTGAATCCCCATATAAGACAAAAGGATACTTCAACAAATCAGCCTTTATAATTGTATCATAAACAATTTTTGTCCCCATATTCTCAGCTTGTTTTGCCATTTGTTCCATCAACCATGGTCCTTGAATGGGATCTGCAAAACCTGGATAATTCTCAACATCAGTTGTAATTGTCAATTGTCCCCCCTGCTGCAAGCCCGTCACCAAAACAGGCTTAAGCATTGCTCTTGCTGCATAGACCGCCGCTGTATAACCAGCCGGACCTGAGCCAATAATCAGCAGACGAATATGCGATTGTACCATTAAATCCCCTTCACTTTATTATAAATTAATTATTCTATAAATGATAACGGAATGCAGCCTTTTAAAAAAATATTTTTCAAGAGCCCTAATTATGTTATGTATACTTCTTTTCAAGTTTTATGAAAAGGTCTGATTACTAATTCATCAAGGCACGCTAATGTTAAGAATTAATCCTTATCCTATAAAGAGAAAAATGTAACTTCTTATGAGCACAAAACCATAATAAAAAGAGATACAAAGATAGGGAACGATCATTTTTCAATTTATTATCAATGTCTGTGCACGTTTTGCCTTAATCATGGGAGGAGCAATGCTTTTGCCAATTTTTGTGGATTTGCACGACAACAATCGTAATTGGATAAGCTTTCTCTATTCTTGTGCCATAACCACCATGTTAGCAACGCTGATTCTTTTAGCAACTAAGGGAGCTACTTGTCGCTTTTCAGCACGGCTTGGCTTTATGCTCACTGTTTGTCTTTGGCTTACAGGAAGCATCGTAGGTGCCTTACCTCTTTATCTTTCTCCTCTTCCCATTTCTCTAGCAGGAGCCATTTTTGAATCTGTTTCTGGAATTACAACAACAGGCTCCACAGTCCTTTCTGATCTTGATAATTTATCGCGAAGTATTTTATTATGGCGTTCTCTTATATGCTGGATTGGGGGCATTGGTTTTATCGGTTTAGCCCTCTTAATTTTGCCTTCACTGCGTGTGGGTGGCGTGCGACTTTTTCATATGGAATCATCTGATAAATCTGAAAAAATATTGCCTCGCATCAACCAAATTGCTAACGGAATTATCATCGCTTATGTTGGGTTAACATTGGCTTGTATGCTTTCTTATTTTGCTGCAGGCATGAATTTATTTGATGCCATTAACCATGCAATGAGTACAGTAGCAACAGCTGGTTTTTCAACGCATGATGCTTCTTTTGGCTATTTTTCTGATACACCAGCCATCTTAATTATTTCAACAATCTTCATGTTGCTTTCTGCTTTACCTTTCGTACTTTATGTTAAATTAGTCCTTCCTGGACACTCTAAACGCTTCCTTGACCCACAAGTGATTGTTTTTCTCCATATCGTTCTCCTTTTCAGCTTTGCTTTAGCGGCATGGCTACGGTTTTATGATCATCGCGCGTTCCACTTGATTTTCCTTGATGTCATTTTTCACCTTTCATCCATTATTAGCACCACCGGTTACAGCGCTGAAGATTATCAACTTTGGGGACCGTTTGCGCTTGGAATTTTCTTTATTGTTTCTTTTACAGGCGGATGTGCTGGTTCTACTTCTGGTGGCATGAAAATCAATCGCCTCATTATTCTTTGGCGTATTACACAAACAAATATAGAAAAACTTCTTTCTCCTAATGTCGTTGTAAAAGCGCGCTACGATCACTCAAATATATCAAATGATGTTGCTCAAGCCGTTTTGTTTTTTGTCTGTCTTTATATGTTTTGCCTTGTTATCGGCACTGCACTTTTGCTTACAACCGGTCTTGACTTTACCTCTGCCTTTACGGGGGTCTTAACCGCACTTTCAAATGTTGGTCCAGGCTTTGGAGATATTATTGGCCCCACTGGTAATTTCTCTACAATCAACGATCATGCTTTATGGATTTTAAGTTTTCTAATGTTAGCTGGACGCCTTGAAATCATAACAATATTCGTCCTTTTTATTCCCGCTTTCTGGCGTGAACAATTCTAATGTATAGAGTATTTTATGCTACCATGATAAAAAATTGACAAGATAAAAAGGCGAGAACAGTATGCGTCATAATATTCACCCCTTACTCAATCCACTGAAGATTTTCTAAAATTTCCATACAAATCATCATATCAATGATATAAAAATAATTCAACAAAAACAATCAAATACCAATATTTTCAAAGCCATAACATATAAAACTTCACTTTATTGATCTTCTTTATCAAATAAAGTGGACGCATAGAACATTCTTTTTTAGGAATAATCTCTCATGCAAAAAATATGAATATTTGCTGATAAAAGTGTTTTTTCTCTTTAATAGAGTTACACCCTTATAGAAAAAAATGCTATTATATTACGAACTCACAAGCTTGTAAAAAACATCTCACAATACTCATCACCCCCATTTCACGACAGCCCTCATGAAAGATATAAAATGGGCACCATCATTTTTACTTAAATAACAATAAGGTGCAAGTCGGTACCAAAAAATAAGATATAAATTAGTACCACCATATTATTTTCTTTCTATTAATGTCGTAACAGCCTGCATTTCAGACAATTTATAAGAAATCTCTTTACACCCTGTCTTCAATAGTTTTTATCCACCACATGCCTTCTTCCAATTGTGATGTACAAGAAGATAGCTCTCATTGTTAATATCAACAGATTTTACATGAGAAAATCTTACGGTACTCAAAGCTCTTATTCAAATTGAAAAGGTAAATTATCTATAAAAATCATATATATATATATTGATCTTAAATCCATCTTATTATGAATTTATTGAAAATATGTACGACTATTTTATCCATGGAGATACCATCATTATCTTTTTAAGACAAGAAAACGTTTTTTTTGCTATCTATTTAAGTCTTACAAAACCAACAATATCAGCACGACACCGTATAAGATAGTGCATAAATCCCCAGACTTGAGTTAAAGCATTATTTTCTTATTCTAAAATATCAATGAATAAAAGTAGCTTTCTTCTCTCGTAGTATGCTTTATCATAAACTACATATCGCTCTCAAGCGTATACATTTTTAATCTTTTATCCAAAATTTTGGGAACTTCTTATAGTGTTCTACTAAAGACAATATAAATTTTGTAAAATAACATTTATATCATTGAGCTGTTTTCTTAATGACTATGAAAAACCTTTAAGAAAAATACTTTTTATCATTCCTCAAAAAGATTTTTGATATAATAATCAAAGTGTTTTTTCTGCAAACAGTTCTTTGTAAACACTTCCAATCTTGCTTGCCTCTTTTTCCAAAGGAAAGTGAGTACGAACATGGGTTAAAGCTTTCTTTCCGGCTGCCAATGTTTTTTCTACATCAGCAAAATAAGGTTCAATTGCTGCTGTTAAAGCCGCTCCATCTCCTGCTTGAACAACCGTTCCTGTTCCCTCGACCACCAATTCTTTAAAAATTCCTACATCACTCGCCACTACAGCCGTCTGTGATGCCATTGCCTCCAATGGTGTCAGACCAAAACCTTCCAAACGAGAAGGAGTTACATAAAGTGATAAACGGCGATACCACACAGGTATATCAAGCCTTTCACCAAGAAAAATAATGCGGTCGTTTAAACCAGCTTCAGCAATCTTCTGTCGTAATTTCTTTTCAAAACCATAATGCTGTTCTGTAGTCCGACCAGCGATAAGTGCTGTCCATTCGGGATAGTCAGGCAATAATGCTATCATCGCGTCCACAAACAAATCAGTACCCTTTAAATAGCGCACGCGCCCAAAACATCCTACCGCATATTTTCCTGGTACCCCAGTTGCTGGAAAGTAATCATCAGGAATTTTTGGGGGTGAAAAACGCCTAATATCCACTCCATGCATAATAACCTTATGAGGCACTTCTAGATAGGTTCCCGTACATACACTAGTAGCGATAACTTTATCCATACGACGAAGCAACCATTTGGTAAAAGGCTTGTGTTCGCGTCGAGATGCCGAAGTAAAGATGAGTTTAAGCTTCATTCGCAAAACATCGCGTAAAAACACCCCGCAAAGCATCTCAATATTGCGTCGCGCATGCCAAATACGAAACGGCTTCCCTTTCGGACTTTTCCAAAGTCCGAAAAGGTCCCTAAAGGCAAGAGTTGGCAAAGTTCGTGGTAAACCAAACCCCAAAGTGGATATACGCACACCCTGTTCGCGTTGCAGTGGAATAAGCTGAATAATCGTAGATGTTACTCCCGACAAACGCCTTTTAAAGTGAGGCGCAATAATTTCAGTTTCGTCCAAAGATACACGCATAATAATCCATATGTTATTTAGATGTACTGAACCTTAATGATCTCGTAATTATGCGCACCACCTGGTGCATTCACCTCAATCACATCACCTTCTTGCTTGCCAATAAGTGCACGTGCGATAGGCGAAGAAATAGAGATTTTACCAACCTTTACATCAGCTTCTTGATCCCCTACGATCTGATACACTTTTTTTTCCTCAGTATCCTCATCCAAGAGTTTAATGGTTGCACCAAATTTTATTTTGTCACCTGAAAGACGCGAGACATCTATAACTTCTGCTCGTGCGATATAATCTTCAAGCTCATTTATACGCCCCTCATTATGACTTTGTGCTTCTTTAGCTGCATGATACTCAGCATTTTCAGATAAATCACCATGCGCACGCGCCTCAGAAATTGCTTCAATAATTCGCGGACGCTCCTGTTGTTGACGCCAACGCAACTCTTCTTTAAGACTCTCAAAACCAGCTGTAGTCATCGGAACTTTTTCCATAATCCGTCCCTTTCTATTACACGGAAGGTTTAATAAAAATACAAAAAACGGCTTCCAAAATTACTTTTGGAATCCGAAAACTACGATCTTTTTTATTATATAGTACAGTATCGCTGTTTTCCATATAAAAATAAATAAAGGAAACAAAACATGCACAAATAGTGATTAAAACATCTCATTTTGGTGTTTAAAACGTTAAACTTCACTCTTCTCTTTAAAGTGTCCTAAAGAAGAAAGAATTGTATTTTTTTCTGTTTTATCATAATCTAGTAAAAGAAATTATATAGAATATGAAGAGAGAAGGATAGAAAATCTCTAAAGAAATTCTTTACAGAAAAATGAAAAAAATCGTCATTTTTTTTATGTTTGGCTCTTTCTTTTTAGCCACAACAATATCAGAGGCAGCAGATGCTTTTGTTACGAGAAATCTTAATTTTAGAACAGGTCCCAGCACTCAATATGCACTTTGCGGCTTAATCTCTGCTGGAGAATTAGTTTTTGTTAAAAACTGTGAAGGAAATTGGTGCCATATCCGATATAACACTCAAATAGGTTGGGTGTCATCTCGTTATCTTTCATTTAAAGATGGAAATGATCTTTATCACACATATACAATGTCTTTAATGCCCAAACGTACCGATTATTCTCCATAACAGCCATAATAACTTATGCCCTCTTGAATATCATCATGGCAAAAATACAATAGTGTTCACGAACAACCACAAATATGCTCCTTCCAAAGAAATACTTCGAAGAATTTGTCTCATAAAAAACTTGATCAATATCCTAATGAAGGCTCCAATAAACCAAAACAAATCTGTTCAATAACGTTTTGCTGTTGTCGTAATAAATTTGTAAAAATTAGTATTTTCTTTAAAATCACCAGCACTTTTCTATCAAAGGATACAACAATGAAAAATGGTGTTACTGCAACAGTAGAAGCTCTTTCTGCTCTTATTGCTTCAGGTAATCCTCTTTTTAAGAATGGTGCATTATGGACACCTCACCGCCCCATTCGTCCTGAAAAATCTGAAGGTGGTATTCCATTTCAACTCGAAACATCTTTTAAACCAGCGGGAGATCAACCTCAAGCCATTAAAACTCTGGTTGAGGGAATTCAAAAAAATGAACGTACACAAGTGCTTTTGGGTGTTACCGGCTCAGGGAAAACCTATACAATGGCCAATATCATTGAAAAAACACAGCGTCCAGCTCTGATTTTAGCTCCCAATAAAACTCTAGCAGCGCAGCTTTATGGGGAATTTAAAAATTTTTTTCCCCATAATGCCGTCGAATATTTTGTTTCCTATTATGACTATTATCAACCAGAAGCCTATGTTGCACGCTCAGATACTTATATTGAAAAGGAATCCTCAATTAATGAACAAATCGACCGGATGCGTCATGCTGCAACACGCGCTGTCTTAGAGCGTGATGATGTTATTATCGTCGCATCTGTCTCCTGCATCTACGGAATTGGTTCCGTAGAAACCTATACGGCCATGACCTTCGAAATAGAAAAAGGGGACAAACTCAATCAACGAAAACTCTTGGCTGATTTAGTCTCTCAACAGTATTATCGACAAGATATCAACTTCGTTCGTGGTTCCTTTCGTGTACGAGGGGATACAATCGAAATTTTCCCTGCCCACCTCGAAGATCGTGCTTGGCGTATTTCGCTCTTTGGCGATGAAGTGGAAACAATTACGGAATTTGATCCTCTCACCGGACAAAAAACAGGCGATCTTCAATCAATTAAAATTTATGCCAACTCACACTACGTAATACCACGCCCAACACTTAACCAAGCGATGAAATCTATCAAAATGGAACTCGTTCAACGCCTCGATGAGTTGAACGAAGCTGGACGTCTTTTAGAAGCACAACGTTTAGAACAACGTACAGTTTTTGATTTGGAAATGTTGGAAACCACCGGTTCATGTCCGGGAATTGAAAATTATTCACGTTATTTAACAGGACGAAATCCCGGTGAACCACCCCCAACTTTATTCGAATATATTCCACTCAATTCTCTTGTTTTTATCGATGAAAGCCATGTAACCATTCCCCAAATTGGTGGTATGTACCGAGGTGATTTTCGCAGAAAAGCAACCTTAGCAGAATATGGTTTTCGCCTCCCTTCTTGTATGGATAACCGTCCTTTGCGCTTTGAAGAATGGGATGCTATGCGCCCACAAACGATTGCTGTCTCCGCAACACCTGGACGGTGGGAAATAGAACAATCTCACGGTACTTTTGCAGAACAAGTTATTCGCCCCACAGGGCTTGTTGACCCACCAACAGAGGTTCGTCCAGCCAAAAATCAAGTCGATGATGTTGTGAATGAAATTCGTAAAACAATTCAAAAAGGCTACCGCACACTAGTGACCGTCCTAACCAAGCGTATGGCCGAAGATTTAACGGAATATCTCCACGAACAAGGTATTCGTGTACGCTATATGCATTCCGACATTGATACATTAGAACGCATTGAAATTCTACGCGATCTTCGGCTTGGCACCTTTGATGTCCTCATCGGTATCAACTTGCTCCGAGAAGGCTTAGATATTCCAGAATGTGGTTTTGTTGCCATTCTAGATGCCGATAAAGAGGGCTTTTTGCGCTCTGAAACTTCCCTCATACAAACAATCGGACGTGCTGCACGTAACGTAGATGGCCGTGTTATCCTCTATGCAGATACGATCACTGGTTCCATAAAACGAGCCTTACAGGAGACACAAAGACGTCGACAAAAACAAATAGCCTATAATGAAGAACACCATATCACACCGAAAAGTATCAAAAAAAATATCGGAGATATTCTCAATTCAGGCTATGAAAACAACCATATTCGTACAAATATCCCTGATGTCATCGAGAAAAAAAATATGGTTGGCAACAATTTAGCATCTCATATTAAACACCTCGAAAAATTAATGCATGAAGCAGCTGCTGATCTTAATTTTGAAGAAGCAGCACACCTTCGCGATGAAATCAAACAATTACAAAAGATAGAACTAGAACTCGCGGAAAATCCCTTAACACATCATAGCGAACAATCCACCCATGAGCGCGTATTACAACCAAGTCTTTTCTCCAAACCAAACCTTGCACACATGGGACCAACCATGGACACTGGTATTTTGGAAAATCAAAAAGGAAAATCTCGTAAAAACACCCCTAATCAAGCAACAATAAAACGAAAAAAACGCAATCAATGAAGGAGCAAAAAATTTCAAACCGCATAAAATAATCTTCAGCTCTTCTAAAAAAAGACGAAAGCTCAAAAGTAAACAGCGTTATCCGAAAAATAGACAACCTCCAACATCAAGGGTGCTTCAATTTGTCTAAAACAACATGAGAGAGAACATTTTATAAAAAATTTCTAAAATATATTATCTTTATACAGTTATACTCTGATATCTAACTCAATATTATTTATCCTTACAAGAAAATATTCAAATAGGACACTGTCCTATAATACAAATAAAGTAAAATAAGACTTTATCATAGCACCATAAGCCTATGATAAAAAATGATAACTTTTATTCATATCCCTATTGTTCAATTCATATTGTACCAAACAATAAAAAATTATCCCTAAATAAAGAGTTTATATTCCATAGTAAAAAATCGTGGACTCTCAATACAAACTTATTAATTAACCTCAAGCAGAGTACATTAATTGAAATCAAAATTCTGTTATGATTTCATTTTACTGTCTCCGCGATAGATTTAACTAAATAAATTTTTATTTTTTTGTCACAATAAAGTCCAAAATTGTTCAGGCTCTATTCAGTTTGAAACGTGTAGGATGTGAAAAATACGAATTTACACAAGGAGCATCATTATGAAAAAAGTGATCAGGTTAGCGGTATTATCAGCAATGTCAACTGTGACCGTTTTGATGCCGCTAAATGCAACGCTTGCGGATATGGCATGGAATCGTAGTGACTCTATCTCGAGAGAAATAGATGATATGATGAGGAAGATGCGTAAAGAAACAGATGATGCGATAAGGGAAATGAGGAAGAAAGCTGATATTCTGCCTTGCGGTTTTTCTCGCTCCCATTGTTCTGATAAAAAACGTAGCTTTTTATCTGATGATTTCCAAAAGTTTGTTGATGATTTCCACAAGAGTTCTGATGACGACAAGAGAAGATTTAAAGCCAAACATGAAAGGTCTGTAGCCAAACATAGTAAGACGGAACAACAACAACACCATCATCACCACCACCACCATTATCATCATGTTGAAAACAAAACATATCATTACGTCGAGCGCAAAAAGACAAAACACAGTAATATTCATATAGATAACTCAGGAGATGCTTTAGCGGTGGGTATTCTTGGTCTTGCAACAGGTACGATTCTTGGTACAATTTTAAAAAAACCAGAACAGCCACAAGTGGTTTATCAAATAGTACCACAAAATCAGGTAATTTATCAAAAAGTTCCGCAAAATCAAAGAGTTTATCAAGTGCAGCAAACGGTGGCATATGAGCCACTCCAGCAATCATTAGAATCTGATTGGCTTAACTATTGCAAGAAAAAATACCGTTCTTTCAACCCTAAAACAGGAACTTTCCGAGACCGTAATGGTTTGGAACACGTTTGTTAT
>NZ_JBHIPQ010000046.1:0-29791 GCF_042196125.1 Bartonella sp. AP280QHHD
ATTCCGTTTGTGTGGTACTTAGTTCACTCATCTTGATTTCCTCCTATTTGAGCGCAATTCACCCGTGGCGTGAATCACGCTGGTGTTTAAAAATGTTATTTGGTTGTTAGAGTTTGGATTTTATAGGTTGCATTATGTCTTCAGAAATTATGGTATCTACATAAGGCTCGTCTTTATACCCAGAGATAGTGATACAAAGTTCACCTAGATTGTGAGTATTTCTCACAACTAACTGTGCACACAAGGTAGGTTTAATTCCATATTTATACATGATTTATTTTTTCTCGTTTGTTGTGATACGGCTTTCTCCGCAGATCTCTGAATCTCCGTAAATTTTTGCGTCGCCATAAACTCTTGCATTGGGATAAACAATTGCATTTCCGTAAATCTGTGCGTTTTCAAAAATGCGACCACCACCATATACTCGGGCGTTATTATAAATTTTTGCATTGTCATAAATTTTTGAACCCCAAGTAACACAAGCATTATCGTAGACCCAGCAATTGCCATCATGAGAGAGATTGCTTTCATTTTCTATAAAGCCCCCAAGGTCCCCAGCCTTAACATCATCAAAATCTCTTAAAGCACGAATGCGGTACAATGTATGGCAACTTACAATATCGGTGGTTTCATTAGTCAATTCGTATTTTTTCACCATGCTTTTTCTCCAGTGGACATGACGTTATCGCCATCAATATCCGCATCACGATAAATTTTTGCGTCGCCATAAATACGTGCATTACCGGAAACTGTTGCCATTCCATAAACTTCGGCAAAACCGTAAACATGTGCATTATGTTTAATTCGTGCACTACCATAAACTTCAGCATCATCATAAACTTGAGCATTATCGTAAACGCAAGCACAAGATAAGACGAATGCATTACCACCTACCCAGCAATTACCATGATGCGATAGGTTGTTTTCATGTTCTATAAAGCCGCCTAAATTACCTTTTTTAATAACTCCAAAGTCTCTTAAAGCGCGGATACGGTGAAGAGTTACCCCTTTAAACTCAGCTTTCTCATCAGTAAGTTCGTACTTCTTTTCCATTAGTTTGCTCCAGTGGATATTCTGCTATTGCTGCCAATCCAATCTTCACAACGTAAATCCGCATCACCGTAAATTTTTACATTTCCGTAAATGTGTGTATTACCGCCAACTTTTGCATTTCCATAAACGCTTGCCTTATCGTAAACATATGCTTCATAATAAACATGAGAATTGCCATAAACATGTGCATGATCAAAAACTTTAGCGTCACCGTAAACGTATGCATCACCGTAAATTTCTGCATAATTGTAAACTTTTGCTTCATCAGAAACGAGTGCATCTCCATAAACCCGCGCATCACCATAAACATAGGCATAACCGGAAATATGTGCATTTTGATAAACACGAGCATTATCATAAACCCTAGCATAATCTCCAACCCAACAATCGCCCCCATGACTAAGATTGCCTTCCTTTTCAATAAAACCGCCAAGGTCACCTTTTTTGACATTTCCAAAATCTTTTAATGCACGTATGCGGTAAAGCGTGCGTCCGCCAACTTCATCCATTTCATCAGTCAATTCGTATTTTTTTTCCATAATTTTTCCTCCCTAACGCCTCTTGGCGATTGTTTGTGCGTGGTTTATATAATTACTTATATAACTATAATTATAAAATAGCAAGCAAAAAATTATAAAAAGTTATATTTTTATAAAAAATATTATAATATCTTGCTGAATAAGAGGGGAGGATAATTAGCGATAAGTCCGAATCATCTTGCTGTAAGAACTTATTGGCAAAATAGCAAATATCTCTCCAACCCACACAATTTTAACATTCTTAATAGGTAAGGCATTCCAAGAAAGCAGATCTATTTCACCATTCATTCCCCTGCTAATCTGCTTTATATATCTTTTATTATCATGTGTTAAAATAACGGCTTCTTTGCCAAAAAAGGATTCTATTGTTTTAATTTGGCGCCGTCTTACGATAACCATATCTCCATCTTTATAGGCTGGTATCATAGAATCTCCTTTAACTTCAAAAGCAACCATATCATCAGGTAAAGCAAAAGGAATTTCTACTTGTTCAAGACCATCTTCAGGGATTTGTTCAAAACTTGGATCTATCTGTGTTCCTGCTCCAATATACCCCATAAGAGGAACAAAAGTTATTAAGTGATTGTCCCCTTTTAGTTCTTTATATAATTCTAAAATGGCATCTCGATTAGAGCCGCGTGGATCAGAATCTTTTAACCACTTAGACACTGAAGCTTGTGTTACGTTTAGCCGTTTGGCTACATCTTCTTGCGTTAAGTTAAACTCGGTCAAAATCTTTTTTAATGTGCTTATGATATTAGATTTATTACTCATACTTCTGCTTACCTTATTTTTTTATCGTTGATAAAGATAATTTTCATTGACTTTATATAACTATAATTATATGAATAAAATAAGACAAAGCTGTAATTGGAGCTTGTAAATGGATCAACGAGAAGATTTTAAGAATTTGACTAAGTCAATACGGGGCAAATTTAATTGGACACAATCAGAAATGGCGAAAATGCTTGGTGTAACTCAAGCAGCTGTTTGCAAGTGGGAAAAAAGAGGATCTATCTCCGTAATAAATTATCTCAAGCTGCAAAAGTTGAAGGATAGTTCTAGCCCTATGCCTGCTTTTACTACTTCTCCCACAGATAATAATGAACATCAACAGCAGCATACACATTCTTAAAGAAGAAAGATCAGAGATGATAGATGTCCCGCATATCACTATAAGTAAAGTCAAGTTGATTAATCTTGTTAATAAGATTGGACGTGAAGACATATATTATGGTGTTCGCTCGCCTAATCAGACATGTGAAAGTTGCATAGATCCCTCATCAACAGGTTATCTTATCTATATACTGCAAAATATTTTTGCGCGTGATGATAGAAATTATTTTCCGTTATTGCCATACGATGATTTTAATCAATGGTTTTCATCTGCCTTTACGCAAGCTTTTACAACTTGGTTTGATAATTATTTTTCTCAAGATTTGTCATCTTTTCATCGCCTAAATGAGCTACTTTTGTTTACAGCTTTAGTCGAAAGTAATCTTGGCTTCTTAAGGGATGACCTCATCAAAAAAAGAGAAGAAGAAATCAAATTAATAAATGATGCGTGTAGTGTGCGTCTGAATTGAGTTAATCCACTTTTTTAAAGTCTATGAGGCTTTGTGTTGTTACAGTCATTTTTGTTTCTGGTTGCAGTGGGGATGTATGGGTAATGATTAAAGTAACTTGGTCTTTTATATCTTCTTCACGTGCTGCTACAAAAATAAGGATTTTTGAAGGTTTGCCTTCTGAGGGAGCTACAGAAATATTAACATCGATTTCTGGTCCCGTTCGAAAATTCTTTGCTTTATCACAGAAGCCAGGGAATACTCGCGATTCTGCAACCGCGTCAGGATTAACATATGGTGATTGTATTTGCCAAGTTTTTTGCCTAGGTTTGTATATGATGCCATATCCAAGAATAAAGCGAGAACTATCTTTTAGCTTTATATTTAAAATATGGACGACAGTTTGTGCATTATTTTCTACCTTTAAGAAAAGAAGCGTCCACTTGTCCTTTGTTGGAAGATGCGGTCCAGTTGCATATATGGAAAGTGGCGGTCCTAAATCCTGTACTCTTTTGTTATCTAACAAAATTTTAATATGTTCTTCTGACCATTTGGCAAGATCTTTTGTCGATATCGCTTGCTCTCTAAGGGCTGTCGTCTGTTCTTGGCTTTCTGCAAATTGCTTGCTTATCCATTCTCTATCTTCTTCTCGTTTTTTTGCAGCTGTTTCTAAATCATCTTTCCGGATTTTGGCTGCTTCTTTACGGTCTTTATTTCTTAAAATAAGCGCTACTGAAAGTGATCCGATAAATGACAGGAAACCCGTAAGAAATATCTTTATCCATTCTTGCATCTTTCCCCTCCCCACTTTTTTAGAATCGTTGGGAGGATACTTTTTCATAAACATTTTTTCAAGACAGGCAATCACAACACGCTCTGTCATAGCAAACATATAAATACGTAGAGCCTTAAGGGGGGATTATGATCACTAACGCACAAACCATTTTATGTCTTGATCTAGGGACCAAGACAGGCTGGGCGATATGCGGTGCGGATGGTCACATCATCAGTGGTGTCATGAATTTCCACCCCCGATATTTTTAAGTCGGTGGAATGCATTATTTACGCTTTAAGAGATGTCTATCAGAAATAAAACAGACAGTAGACAGCATTGACGCGGTGTATTTTGAAGAAGTGAGGCGTCATAATAGTACTGATGCAGTGCATATTTACGGTGACTTGTTATCAACCTTAACGACGTGGTGTGAACATCATCAGATACCGTATGAAGGCATTCCTGTTGGCACAATTAAGAAAGCAACAACAGGAAAAGGAAACGCATCAAAAGTAAAAATGATTAAGGCGGTGTGTGCAAAAGGACATACGCCTAAAGACGACAACGAAGCAGATGCTTTAGCAATTTTATATTTAATGAAAGAAGGGGGTATATATGTCCAGTAAATTACCGTGGACGAGGCTGTTTGCAGATAGGTGGATTCTTGATCTTGCTTGTTTATCTCCCATTGAATGCAATGTTTATATAAAATTGCGTTTGCAAATGCTTTATACTGGAGAGCCGCTTTTAAATAACACAAAGGTCTGGGCTAATTACACTGGTTGTTCAGTAAAAATGTTTATGAAAGCGTTAGAAGTTTTAATAAGCACGGGTCATATCGAACGTTTAGACGATGGGTGTTTATGGAGTTTAAAAGTTGAAGAAGAACTCAATAACTCTAATGAAAGCTTAGATAAGGTATCGAAGACATCTCGGTCAAAGAAGTTATCAGAGAGAGCAAAGAAAGCAGCGCAGGCAAGATGGGATAAACATACAAATGATGCTTGTGATGATGCTAAAGCCATTGAAAATACTGATAAAAATAATGCTAAAGCCATGCTTAACGATGCTAAAGTTATTAAGCATGATGCTTACGACATGCTTAATGATGCCTATATATATAACATAAACAATAACACTAACATTAACAGTTATAATAAAAAAACTAAAACTATCGTTTTAGCAAAAAAAGAAATTGGTTCTGAAGATTTAGAAACAATCGATTTGGTTGACGAGCCAACAGAGGTTGCTGCTGTTGAGATTACATCAGAGCAAATCGAAACCTCATCAGACAACCAACCTTCCATTCACGAGCAAGAGAACGTTCCCAAAAAAGCAAAACGAGCGCAAGCTAATCGCGGTTGTCGATTGCCAGAGGATTTCAAACCTAATTTGCAATACGCAATCGATCAAGGATTAACGCATGATGAGGCGCTGTTAGAAACCGAACGGTTCACAAATTACTGGATAGCAAACCCAGGTAAAAATGCAAACAAACGAGATTGGCAAAGGACTTGGTACAATTGGGTCACAAGCCCTATCGGAACGCTAGCAAAGAAAAAAGCAAGATTAGAACAGGAAAAACGGTTAGGTGGTTATCATGGAAAATTCACTCAGAAAACTTTCACAGAACAGCTTGCAGAAGGCTTCAACGAACTCAGAGATCATCTCTCATCTGGAGAAGATTATGGAAATGATCAGTCCGGGGTATCCATTGACGCTGAAAGCTGGGAATACATTGACGAAACAGGAGGAAGAGCAAACCTTAGATGCTTGCAATCTTCTACAAGCGTTGCTCTCTGTGAAAGCTTCAATTAAGCAAATTGAGCAAGCTTCTTTCCTACTCTCAAGCATGAGAGTCCCTGCGAACACAGATTCCAAAGCCGTTGTTCTATCCTATAGCATGATGCTGGAACGGATTTCAGCATATGCTCTGAAAAAAGGCGTCGAAAATATCGTAACTGGTCAAGCAATTGGGATATCAAAAACATTTATGCCAACTTGTGGAGAGCTTTTAACTTATTGCCAGACACTAGAAAATACCCTTCTTTCAAAAGCCGAAACTGTACGTAGAGCAATTGAAAACACACGTGAGAAAACACTCAAAGAAAAAACAGCGAAAGAGCATTTTAGACCACTAACGCTTGTTCACAAGCAAGAGCTTGAAGAGACTTTAAATGGCATTGGTGGGATAATGAAACGCTTTGGTCCACAGCAAACTAGTGAAAAGTGCTGATCATTTTACAATTAGGTATGTGTTTAAATCGACAAAAAGGCACCATACAAAGCGATTTAAAGATTTTACGATTAACCCCCCATATCCGCAATATAAAACGCTCTGTACGGTCAAATTTTAGGTAAATAGACCAATTGGTAAAATTATGGACTAAAAACATGAGAATATTAAAAGACCTATTCTTAAAAAAGCGTAAACAACCAATGCAAAAAGAGTTTGTTGCAACAGCTGTTGGTTATGTTCCTTGGGGGGACGGAGCAGAGGAGTATTTTTACAACCTCTACGAATACGAAGACGGCACAAGAGAGTGTGAAAAGTTTGATGGCGGACAGTATTATACCACACCAGAAAATGCGGCTTTTAGTACCAAAGCGCAAGTAAAAGCATGGGTTTACGGTGGGAATATTCCGAAAAGCGTTCTCAATTACGAACCTCTTATAGACGAGATCAATAAAGAGATCAAAAAATTACCGAAAACCACAGGAAATAAATATGTTTACAGATAAACAGCTAAGAGCCTTGTTTGGCATTATAACTTTTATATTTTTATGTTTTTTAGGAATTAAAAAAAATCCCTACTTTATTCAAAGTATTTTGATATTTGCATCTTTTGGTTTGATAATAGTAACAAATATTTTTGTAATTTTATGCAATTCTCATATTCCTTTTGAGTTGCAGAACAATCCAAAATATAAAGATGATGATACAACGGGTTGGGTGAAACTAACACGTGATTTACAACAGTATTTGCACAGACTCTCAAAACTAATAAGTTTAGCGCTTGTCGTTTTAATTTTCCCAAGTAGTTATAAAGAAACGGTCTCTTTACCTATTATTTCTAAGTACGTGGAGCATAAGCTTTCTTTTTCATTGGATACTGTACTTTGGTACTCAGATATTGCTCTTTGGTATTCCTTTTTAGTTTGTGTATTGTTTCTTATGTTACATACACGCAGTTTAATAAATATATCTATTTACACACTACAGTGCTCAGTTAAAAAGCCATAGTAAAATTTCCGATTTTATAAAACTGTTCAGATTACGTTGTCTCTTCTCAACGTTCGATAAAATCAACAAGAGCATAAAAATCTATCGTGGGCTGCTTGATTTTAAAGAACATGACCTCTAGGTGTGAAGAAAGATGGGCTAAGTCTTTCTAAAGATGCCCTACTTGCTCTAGAGGTGAAATATGTGGGATTGGGTTGTTATGCCGAGCTTGCCACAAATCATGCTTTTGTTGCAATTTAAGCCAGAATTCCGCATCATTTAAACCCGCTTTTTCTAACCGTAAAGCTAAGTTAATACTAATCGCCGCATGGCAGTTTAAGACGCGGGATAAAGTTAAACGTGCAACGCCAAGACGATTTGCAGCTTCTGTTACTGTTAACCCTAATTCATCAAGCAATTCTTCTTTCAAAATGCCGCCAGGGTGTGGAGGATTGTACATCATAATAACACCTCAAAACTCAATGGTAATCTTGATAATCAACCAGTTCAACGTCTGTCCCAATGAAACGAAAGGTAACACGCCAATTTCCATTGACACGCATTGACCAGTAACCTTTTAAATCGCCCGTAAGCGCATGTAGACGATACGATTTAAGAGTAACTTGTTCAGGCGCGGATATTGTATCTAAAATTACTAAAATGTTTGCTAATTTTTTAGCATGCGCGGGTTGTATGCCTTTGCAGACTCCTCTTTCAAAGAATAATTTCAACCCTTTATGCTTAAAACTAACGATTGCCATATATACCCTCTTGATACTATACACCATGCATTTATGTCAATTGATTATTTATCAAAGAGCATATTAAACATAATTTTATATGTTAATAATTAATAATATATCATTGAAATAATTGAAAAAATAATAAAATTATGCTAAGATTTTTTACATATTTAAATACCAATTTAAGGTAACTAAAACATGCTAAACAAAGTGACATTAATCGGACGCCTCGGTGCTAACCCCGAAAGCAAAACCATGACTTCTGGAGCTGAAATAGTCAATTTTAGTATAGCAACTTCTGAAAGCTATACTGATAAAAAGACCAATCAAAAAATAGATAAAACGGAATGGCACTCCATTGTGGTTTTTAATCCGCATTTGGCAAAAATTGCTCTTCAGTATCTCAGTAAAGGTTCAAAGGTTTACATAGAAGGCAAATTACAAACCCGTAAATGGCAAGATAAAAATGGTCATGACCGTTACACAACAGAAATTATTTTGCCTCAATATAAAGGCGAGTTGTATTTGCTTGATGCAAAGAAAGAGCAATCTGTACACCCCTCACCCATTACTTCTCAAAATTATGCTATTGCCTCAGGTGCTGATAATTATGGTGCATCTCTTAATGATGGCGTCCCATTCTGATTGAAAAAATATGGCTAAAAGAAAAAAACATGCAAAACGTGGACGTCCTCGTATTAATGGATGTATCAGAGAACCCAATGGTCGTATTTCACGGACAAAAATGCCTCATAATCCCATTGACAAATTGGCAATAGAAATACGTGCCAAACGCTTTGGCTTAACCATAGAAGAAGCAAAAAATCCGCTTTCCGCTACTTATATCGGACGGCTTTATCTGCAAGGTGTAATTAATCAAGATCAGTATGATGCTGCACAAAAATATCTTGAAGTGAGAAATAATTACCTCTGTGCAAAAGCCTTACCAAATGCAATTTATGATGACTTTACTCCATCTTTAAATGAAGAGGCAAAAAAACAATGGATTGAAAAAACTACTCATTACTATGAAGCAATGAAAGAGGTGCTAAAAGAAGCACAATGCCTTTATAGACAGCATAATCTTTATGCCGCACTACAAGTATCTTGTTAGTGAAGATCAATCACTGCCACATCTTGTCGGTTCGCTGTATGTTGCTCTGAATGCACTTCATAAACATTTTATACAAAACCGCTAAATTTTAAGCAGCATTTTGAACATTGATAGTGATCTCTTTTCCAAGAGCAATGAGAGTGGATTCTAAAGCATCTAATTTTGTTGCGTGGTTTAAATCCAATAATCGGTCAATTTGTATTGGGTGAAGTTTTAAAAGACGCACGAGATCAGCTTTGCGTAAATTCTTTTCAACCATAGCGTTGTGTATTGCAATTTTTAAAATAACTAATGAAGATACTTCAACAAAAGGATAGGCAGCATCACGAGCTCCAAAAGGGACCACTTCTCGATCTTGGAAACGCCCCATAATAACTGTTAAAAGGGCATTTTTAGCGTGTTCCAAAGCCTCTTTTTCGTCGTTACCATAGGTAATAAATTCTTGAAAGTCTTTGGAAACGACAAGAAGAGTATCATTGTCATCTTTGATAAACTTAAGTGCATATTTCATTTACATCTCCATATTCAGACTTACCTTAGGTCAAGATCTTTAAGAATCTTTTGAACTAATCCCGTTCCTAATTCTTTCCGCGTACCATGCATAGGTAAAACGGATTTTTTAGAACCACGTTTTACAAGCAAATGGCCACCTTTCCCTGAGGTAAAACTGCAACCATGTTTCGTAAGATATCTTTTTAATTCTTGACTGTTCATAAATATAATATAACATCTAAAATGTTTAAACACAACATAAATGTTGTTATTTGTATAAAATTAAAGATTGGCTTTTAAAATACTAAGTTTTGATCAAAAAAATTAAAAATACACAATATCGTGATTTTTCTATTGACAATACGTGAAAAATCGTATTTAGTGGCAGTACGGCACTGGTTGTATTGCGTCTAAAATTCAAAAATATCCCCTAAAATTTGATAAAATCTTAAGCTTTCAAGAGGGCTTAAAGTACTGTTTTTATTGATAAAACAGACTAATCTATTTTGCACATATCAAACGCCATTCAGTAACCAATGATGTCATTAATTCATTGCCTCAAAAGGAGCGAAGATGAAAGCAATCATCACCAAGCCAATGTGTGTTGTTGGCGATAATAAAAGCACTGTTCGTTTTGAAACTTCAACTCCCAATAATCCATTTGTTGAGATTTCCAATCAAGTCTACGCACGTCTCAAGCGTGCAAATGCCGCTAAACCTTTTGTTGATGTTAAAACAAAAATAAAGCCTGACAAGGAAGTTGAACAAATTAAACAGATAGAACAAGAAGCCGTACAAACATCGTCTGAACCAGTGACAGAGGAAATTCCACTCGAACAGCCAAAAGCATCTAAAGCTTCCAAGTCACCTACCCCAAAAAAGGCTTAGAAGTTGAAGTTAATCATCCACCAAAAATGGTATCTTCAACAGGCAAAAGATACCTTCACAAGCCTTCAAGCCCCTCGCCTTAATTGGGCTCTGCGTAATGCTCTAAACACTACAGCAAAACAAGTTGAACGCTTCACTGAAAAGCAAGTTGCAGACATCTCATCAGCCCAAATAAAGCGTATAAGAAGAGGTGTTTATATTAAAGAAAAGGCGACAGCAAGGTTTCTTGAGACAGATATCATTGGTTCTGTAACACCGATACCTCTTAAATTTTTTAAAGCAAACGAAACAAAACGCGGCGTAACTTACACACTGTTTGGAAAGAAAGAAATCTTACCCCATGGTTTTATCAAGGGAGGCAGTTTTCCAAAGCGTGTTGAATTAAAAAAGCTGAATGGGAATGTGTTTCAAAGAGCGGATGGAGATAAATTTCCCATTGCAAAACAAGAGGGACCTTCAATTGCTGGGGTGATGTCCAAACCAGAGATTGCAAGTGCTATTGCACAATATGCCAATGAAAGATTAACCAAAAACATACAGAGACAACTTTCTCGTCAAGAATACGCTGCTAATAAGAAAGGCTAGATCCTGTTCTCAAGCTTTATCTATATATTCCATATCCTTATGAGTTTAAGCATTACATATTCTTATTGCAATTTTAAAAACAGATTATCACTTATGCTTTGTTTTTTCATAAAAAAAATCAATAAAATCAATTCAAAAGGTACTTCCCAGCGGGTTGGCTTCGTTGCGGGGCAGGACAGCGCGAACTATCGCTAGCGACAGAATTTTCAATTTGACTGTACATTGTACACATAACTCATTGATAAATAACGAATTTAATGTGTTAAGTATTTCCTTATCGTATTAAATCTTGTTTTTCAGTTGGTACCGTAAATCTCTCTTTATCCTAATACGCCGTAACCACCTCCTTCTTAGGACAGAAAAGAAGGCAAGGAGCAACTATGAATAAGAAGAATCGTAAGGGTCTATCGGTTCGTGCGTTTGCGAAGAAGATGGGTGTTTCACATAATGCAGTGGTTTCTCGGATAAAGACAGGTAAATTTGATGCGGCTCTTTTTGAAGATGGTTCTGTCAATGAAGCGCTTGCAACAGCTATCTGGAATGAGAATCCAACAAAGCGCCCTACTCCATTTTTAGCACCGGATGGTCAACCGCTGACAAAGATCAAACAAGCCTCCACAGATGGAGCCAATGAATACAAGATAAAACTAGAGCGGATGCAAGTTGCGCTAGCAAAAGAAAAGATTGCTCTGGAAAAGTTACGCGAAACCACTGTTGATCGTGAAGAAGTGAGAAAAGAAGCATGGAACTTTGGAAGAGCGCATCGAGATACAATGCTCAATTTTGCCTATCGCTTTGGTACTGAAATTGCGGCGCAAGTGGGATGTGATGCTGCGAGCCTTATTGGAGCTATCGATCATCATATGCGCAAAGCTTTAGTGGAAAATGTCGTCCCTGTTTCTTTTCACGATCCCAACATTTTAGAAGAGAATCCAGAACATGATAAGTGATGCTTCGCCCTCGTCCTCTGGTGCTGGGCTCTTTTTTTGCTATGCGAATGAAGGACGCCGTCCTGACCCGCCTTATACTGTTTCCCAGTGGGCTGATAAAAATCGTTATTTGAGCACAGTTACGAGTGCTGAGCCTGGATTATGGAGGACTATACGTACCCCCTATTTACGAGAGATCATGGATAATCTTTCTGTTTATGATCCGACTGAAACAACGGTTGTGATGAAGGGGGCTCAGATTGGAATGTCGGAAGCAGCGTTGAACTTTTGTGGTTATGCCATTCATCATAGTCCAGGACCTGCCCTTTATGTAATGCCGACAGTTGAGACCGCTAAGAAACTGTCAAAGTCTCGTCTTGATCCGATGATTTCAGCTAGCCCTGCTTTAAGTGAACGCATTGCTCCTGCTCGTGCAAGAGACAGTGGAAATACAATGTTTTCAAAGGAATTTTATGGGGGGACATTGATGATTACAGGAGCAAATAGTGCTGCTGGATTGCGTTCTTCTCCTATTCGCTATTTGGTTTTGGATGAAGTCGATGCTTACCCATTGAATGTCGATAATGAAGGCGATCCTGTAACAATTGCGGAAAAACGAACCTCTGCTTTTATTCAACGTAAAATTTTTAAATTGTCTACGCCGACACACCGTGACACAAGCCGTATCGCCAAGGATTTTGTGCTAGGTGATCAGAGATATTACAATGTCCCTTGTGATGCATGTGGTGTTCTACAACCCATTGTTTGGTCACAAATTAAGTGGCCAAAAGGCGCCCCCGAAAAAGCTGTTTTTGTTTGTGCGCATTGTGGTCATGAACATGCCGAACATCGTAAGTCCACCTTAATGGCAGAAGAAAACGGTGCTTGTTGGATCGCAACACAGGAGTCAAGTAAGCCTCGTCTGCGTTCTTACCATATTTCAGCGCTTTATTCGCCATGGCTGACTTGGGGCGATTGTGCGCGCGAATTTTTAAGAGCCAAAGAAGACCCTGCTCTTTTGCAAGTTTTTATTAATACAGTGCTTGGAGAGCCATGGGAGGACAGAACAGGCGAAGTTGTTGATCCTGATAGCCTCTATGCAAAACGCGAAGATTATCCCCTTGCACCAGAACAATCCGTCGTGTTGACAGCAGGCATTGATGTGCAAAATGACCGCTTGGAACTTGAAGTGGTGGGATGGGGGCGTAGTGAAGAAAGTTGGCATATTGATTATCAAGTGATCCTTGGTGATCCCTCTTCTTTTGAAGTGTGGGACCAATTGGATGAATATCTTGCAAAACGTTGGCCGCATCCAGGCTATAAAGAGGGGATTAGGATAACAGCGGCTTGCATTGATACCGGTGGTGGACACACACAGGCAGTTTATAATTATGTACGCCCGCGTGAAGGGCGGCGTATCTGGGGCATTAAGGGGCAAGCGGGATGGCGTGCGGTATGGCCACGCCGACCAAGCAAAAACAATAAAGGACAGATTAATCTCTATATTGTTGGTGTTGACGCGGCAAAAGATATTATCACGGCACGGTTTAAAAAATCGGGACCTGAAGCATCAGGGGCTGGTGCAACACACTTTCACAAAAGCCTTGACCAGGAATATTTTGACCAGCTAACCGCTGAAAGAAAAGTCATCAAATATTTCAAAGGCTTCAAGCGTATTGAATGGCAAAAAAGTGAAAAGGCAAGAAACGAAGCCTTGGATTGTAGGGTCTATGCTTATGCGGCTTTACAAGGTCTGATTTCGGCGGGAATAAACCTTAATCGAGAAGTTGATATCTTAGAAGAGCGTTTGGAAAAACTTAAAATTGAAGGTTCTGTAGAGCAACCAACATCTGGGATTTCTTCATTCACTTCTCCAAGAAGATCTCAGATAGCAAAACCTCAAAGGAAACAATCCAGAACAGTGATGAATCCTTATATGCGAGGGGATTGGAGGTAATTTGTGGGTGAAACTTTAGAACCAATTAACAGCAAAATTGACAGACTGGAAAGTTTAAAAAGGCGGCGTGAACAAATTGAAGAGGCTCTTTATTCGGGTGCGCAATCAGTGCGTCACGGCGATAAGCAAGTCAGCAATCGTTCTGTTGAGGAACTTCGCAGAGCGCTTGAGATGCTGAACATACAAATAGCCAACCTTGAAGGGCGCAAGCGTTCACGCGTTTTCTATTTTAATATATCACGAGGCTATTAATGGCTGGTTTTTTCAATAAACTCACAGGCTTTTTTACAATTTCTCGTCAACACAATCCGCCTTTTGAAGCTGCAAGTAAAAGCCGCCGTATGGGTGGTTTTGACCCCGCAAAAAAACATATCAATAAAGCGATTGAAGAATGTGGTGATACCATTGTTGCTCGTTCAAGATGGCTTTATGATAATGAATCTCTTTATGGGTCTGCAACGGAAGAATGGGTCTCTGCGGCTGTTAGTGATGGGATTAAACCTTATCCTCGTATTGAAGGTTTTCAAGAAGAAAAGAAAAAGCTTTTAGACTTATGGTGGCAATGGGTTGATGAGGCGGACTATGATGAAGATGCCAATTTTTATGGACTTCAAGCAACCATTGCACGAGAAGTCTTTCTAACTGGTGAATGTTTTGTAAGACTACATTATGTTGACCTCTACGGGCGCTCTGGTGTGCCGCTTCAATTACAAGTTTATCCCACCGAAATGTTAGACCTTACTTACAATGGACCGGCTGATATTGAAGGCAATTACATTCGTATGGGGATTGAATTTAATGCCAGTGGCAAGCGCGTTGCTTATCATTTCTGGGAACATCACCCCTATGATGATGTCCCTGCAAATATGGCATTTGAGAGCCAAGAGCGCGTGCGTGTCCCTGCTGAAATGGTCATTCATATCAAAGAGCGCCGTATTGCCGGACAATTGCGCGGTTCTCCAAAAATAACGCGCGCTATGACAAAGATCTTTCAACTCGAATCCTATGACGACGCAGAACTCGATAGAAAAAGGACGGCGGCTCTTTTCGCGGCGTTTGTCAAGGACAATTCACCAAACGTCGAAAAATTATCCGATAATCGTGATAAAAACAACGTTGAAGAAGAATACAAAGCACCTGTCATTGCGCCCGGTGCATCTCTTTATTTAGGAGAGAATAAAGAAGTTACATTCTCAAATCCTGTTGAGGTTGGTGGCTCTTATGAGGCTTTTCAATTTCGCAATATCTTGAAAATTTGTGCAGCACTTAATATGCCTTATGCCGTTGTGACTGGAGACGTTACGCGGGGGAATTTTTCAAATGTACGCACCTCCATCATTCAGTTTAGACGGCACGTCAAACAATGGCGTGAACATATTATTGCCTTTCAGTTTAACCGCATTGTTTGGGAGCGTTTTGTTGAAATGGCAGTGCTTGCTGGATGCGTCAATTTGCCAGGGTGGGAAGAAAATTCCTTGCCATGGCTTCAATGTGAAAGCTTTGCACCCCCGCTTGAAATGATTGATCCAAACAAGGATATCTCAGCGGAAAAAGAAGAAATTCGTGCAGGCTTGAAAACACGACGCATGGCACTTGCCGAGCGTGGCTTTGATATCGACAGCATTCATGCCGAACTGCAAGAAGAGCACACAGACGCTCGTGCGCGCGGCTTATCTTTTGACACGGATATGGCAGCGACCTCTGATAGCAATCAAGTAATTGATACCGCAGATTCAGAACCTTCTGAAACTTATGAAAGTAACCAAGGCAGTGAGGCACATAAAAATGGTGAATAATCTTGATATGCCGTTTTTGGCATCACGGCTTTTTGGGGTTCCTCATATGCTTGCCTCGACAAAGCTTGATATCATTTTGAATGCTCTTGCACCACGCCTTTTTGAGGGAGAAAAGTTTCCCATTGAAGCTTATTCGCAAGAGAATACAGAAGCTTTAAGACCCCCTGAAACTTATGTAGTACAAAACAATGTTGCCATAATACCGGTTCATGGCACGCTTGTGCGCCGTGGTGCATGGCTTGGGGCTTTATCGGGGCTAACCTCTTATGAAGGTTTAAGCGCTTCTTTTCGTGAAGCCATTGCACAACCTGATGTTCGCGCTGTTTTACTTGATATTGATAGCGGCGGTGGAGAAGCCGGTGGTGTGTTTGATTTGGTTGAAGAGTTTCAAACACTCTCAAAACAATACGACAAGCCCATTTGGGCACATGCCAATGAGTTTGCTTGTTCTGCAGCTTATGCCATTGCTTGTGCGGCTTCTCAAATATGGGTAGCTCGCACAGGGGTTGTGGGCTCGATTGGGGTTGTTTGTGCCCATCTTGACCAATCTCGTGCGGATGAAAAACACGGGCATAAATGGACCTTTGTCTTTGAAGGTGATCACAAAACCCATGGCAACCCTCATGAACCCTTGAGCGATACAGCACAGATAAAAATGCAAGCCGATTGCGCCCTGCTCTACGAGATGTTTGTCGATTTGGTGGCGCAAAACAGACGCTTAAATGCTGCTGCAATTCGTGACACAAAAGCAGAAACTTTTATAGGCACCCAAGCGATCACGCTTGGATTAGCAGATGCGCAGGGCACCCTTGCGCAAGCTTTGGAAGCCTTAACGGATTCCATATCACAAAACCCAACATCAACAGAAAAAGAAGGACAAAACACATGGCACGCACACAATACCGCGCTGAAGAAGAGGATGACGAAAAGATCGTCGACATCATCAATGACGAGGAAGAGGACGAAGACGATAGTGACATCGACAAAAACGCCGAAGACTTCGACGATGAAGAAGAAAACGAAGATGAAGATGAAGACAATGAGGACAAGCAGGAAAACATAAAAGCTGCTCTTGAAAAAGAAAGAAAGCGCGCAAAAGCACTAACAACCCTTGAAAGGCAAGCAAAGCACTTAGGCGTTTCTTTTGACGCAGCAAAAGCTATTCAAAACGGTATGAGTGTCGAGAAAGCACGCCAGTGTGTGTTGACGGCTGCTAGCTCTCAAAGCGCGTCTTTAAAAGTCTCGCCTTATACCCCTCATAGTGATGGGACGAGCAAGGCAAAGATTTATGCAAAATGGGAAGCAGCTTGGAGGGCAGTGAAATGACGAATATTATTTATGACGACGTACGCAATGGCGCTTATCTTGGACCCTACGACCCCGATATGTCAAATGAAGAAGTGCTGTTTGCATCAGGAGCATTCATTGAAGCTGGAACTGTCATGGGGAAAATTACAGCATCACAAAAATATACCCCCCTTAATCCAGCAGCATCAGATGGCAGTCAAACACCGGCAGGGATTTCTTTTGCCACTATTGACGCAACAGAAGCAGATCAACGTGCCGTGATTACAGCACGCTTATGCACTGTAAAAGCTTCTGAACTTCTATGGCCAGATGCCATCACGGATGAGCAAAAGAAAGCAGCCATTCAGTCTTTAGAAGACCATAACAACATTCTATTGCGATAGGAGAATGCACACATGGATATGAATTTTTTTAAACATGATGCTTTCTCAAGCATCACAATGATGAAAGCCATTGAAAACTATGAGTTTCAACCTGGTCTTGTAAGCTCTCTTAATCTTTTTGAGGAAGTTGAAACCAGTACCACAGTGGTTGGTATTGAACGGCGTGATAATACATTTTCGCTTATTCAAACCAGTGAACGTGGCGCACCTTTGACAGAAGGTGATAGAGAGGGTCGTAATCTTCGGTTTTTCAAAACAACACGGATTGCCAAAAGTGATACCGTAAAATCAGAAGAAATCCAGAACCGTCGTGAATTTGGCGCAGAAGATCAGTTAGAGACAGCAATGAAATATATTGCCAAGAAACAAAAGAAACTGATTTCTGAAATAGAATTGACATGGGAAAATATGCAGCTTGGCGCTGTTCAAGGGGTGGTTCTTGATGCCGATGGCTCTGTTATTGTCGATTGGTACAAAGAATGGGAAATCGCACCACCAAAGCCGATTGATTTTAAATTAAATAATGAGACAACCAATGTTGCGGACCATGTTGATCAAGTCATTATGAGGATGATTGAAGCTTCAAAAGGAGCATTTTCTGATCGTTCGCGGATTATTGGGCTTTGTGGTAATGAATTCTTTTCCAAGTTGAAAAACCATAAAACAATTCGTGAGACCTATTTAAACACAGCCTTAGCACAGACACTCAATAGCGCCGGAGGTGTTGCAACACCAAGTTCGATTGGCTCTGGGAGCTTTGGTAGTTTTGACTTTGCAGGTGTCACTTTCATTAATTACCGGAGTATTCACAACTATAATGTAAGTGCGAAGGCTGGAACAAAGCGCGCTATAGGCATTAAGCCTGATGAATGCCAATTCTTTCCTGTTGATGCGCCTGGTGTCTTCCAAAAAACCTTTGCTCCTGGTGAAAGCTTGGATTTTGCCAACACGGTTGGAAGGCCGCTCTACACGATGCTTATCGTCGACCACGACCGTAATGCATGGGTAAAACCGGAGGTCTATAGCTATCCGCTTTACATCTGTACACGCCCTGAAATGCTGTTTAAAGCAGTGATTGGAGCGAAATAACATGCGGTGGAACGGGCTGCTAAACCAAATGGTTAAAGATGTGCGCAACACTTTTGGGCAGCCCATCATCTACACGCGAAAAGACAACCAGCAATCTTTTCGTATCACAGCGATTTACGGCATTAAACATTCGGAATCGGAAGCCGGTGGCAGAATCTCTACCACAATTGCAAGAAAGGAACTTGATCTTTGTATCAATGATATCGGGGGAATACCACCAAAACCTCAAGATAGTATTGTGGTCCTCTCTCCTGAAAACAGTAAAGCCCCCTCTTCTCAAGAGCACTTCGTGGTCACAGATGTCCAAGCCTCTGAATCCGGTATGTATAAGCTTATCTTGCGGGAGCTAAAACAATGAAACATCTTTGTCTTGTGTGTTTAAAAGTCAATAAGGCTGCCCAAGAACCCGGATTACTGCTGCAAACCTTGGATTTGGAATAGCACTAAATCGGTAATTCCATGGTGCGCCGGTACGGTGACTGATGTGACATCCTTGGTATGTTATAGTTACTGATGCAATTCTTGCCCAAGTAGTCCTTTCATTATCTTCAGGGCTTTCAAATACAATAGCTTGATTTGTTACTAAAAGACGTCCTAAAATTGGAGTATTTTCGCCAATATCAAAGGTAACGCGTTCTTGAACTCCCAACAGTTTTTCATTTTGTACTAAACGATAATCATATTCACTTGCGTCAAGTTCTTGAAACATTTCACATGCTTCCTCAAAATTAGAGGGAGGAATATCTGATTGCCACAGAGCAACTTCTTGCTCAAAGCTTTTTTCCTTTTTTGTCTCACGATAGGCAATAATAACAAAAATTAAAACAATAAAAATGGGTACTAATAACCATGGCGTAATAGTTACTGTTACCACAATGCCTCCAATCAGTAGAGCACAAAGAAGAACGATCTGTACCCTCTTTTCTAACCGTTTTTTTTCAAGTTCCGGCGACATTTTATTAACAACTGATAAATCAGAAGAAGGATGGATATGCGGGGGAGGCATTAAAACCTGCTCTGAAACTTTTTCTTTAAAACGTTTGTTGCGTTTATCTTGCCAATGAACAAAAATAGACAATGCAATAAATGCAAAGAAAATTAACCTGAACCATCCCCAAAAACCTAGACCATCATTTTCGTCTGACTTTTTATCTTGAACATGGATACTTTGCTTATCAGTATTCTCAGGTAGTGCCTTTGTCACGCTTTCATTTTGAGTAGCAACATCTATTAATAAAGTCGAGGAGGAGGAAAAAATTTCATTATTGTACGCAACTTGATCTGGTTTGATTTTGTGAAAAAAAAACGCACCTAATATTGCAGAGCCGAGAAATAATAAGACTCCAATGCCAAGGGTTTTCAATCCATTTTTGCACCATTTTTTTATACACACTAAAACAAGTCCGACAACCATCACCGGTAACGACAACAAACATACGATCATCGCAATTGTATCAAGTATGTCGAGCATTATTGTCCCCTCCACTATAAATAAAAAACTAAGCTGGAAAATCTAAAGTGAGTCGACAAATAAAGTAAATATGTGCTTATGATTTTTAGAAAAAAGTGATATTATTATAGGAGTATGAATAATCGAAACAGGAACCTAACGAACACCTTAAATACTAAGCAGATAAGCTACCGAGATAGTTTATTTTCGCACATTAAAGGCTTTGACTCATTGTATGTTACTCGCATATAGTGATTTTGTGGGGTGTGGTTATGCTATAACACACCTTCATAGGAAAGCATAACGACGGACTTACTACCGTGTTTTTCAGTGCTCGGCACTTTCTAATTAAAGAGTCAATGAAAAACGTCTAAGTAGTAAGGAGTTCACCATGAATACTCTATAGAAATTAAAGAACAAACTATTGGCCAAGTAAACAGTTCAAACTGTTAACGCACGTGAATTATATTGCGTTTTTGGAAATAAAGTCTGAATTTAGAAAACGGTGGAAAAGAAAAAGAATACCACATTACATTAGACATGGCTAAACATCTTTCGATTATAGAGCGTAATGACAAAGGGCATGAGGCACGTCAATACTTTAACAAGTGTTCAAGGCATTGATTTATAATGATAATCTAGCGTTATTCATATTGAATGAGAACCCTGAATAACGTAAGATTCTCTCATCTTAAATCTGTGTATCTTGAATCAATCAAAATCACTTGCTTGCACACCACAAGCGGGGCTAGCGTGTGGGTAAAAACTATAGCAGAAAGGAGTAAAAATGGTTCTTATGAATCGTCTTAATGCAAGGGCTGTCGCAACATTGGGAGCTGGTAAATATAATGATGGTGCCGGCTTGCTTCTTCACAAACGTAAAGATGGTGGTGCTCAATGGCTTTATCGTTATACCATTCATGGTCGGCGCCGCGAAATGGGCTTGGGTGCCTTGCGAGATGTTTCTTTAAAACAAACCCGTGAATTGGCAACTGGGTGGCGGGCTGTTTTACGTGAGGGGCGTGACCCCATTAAAGAACGCAACAAACAAAAGCGTGAGGCAATGCGCAATCTCCATTATTTAAAAGATATTGCTCTAGATGCTTTTGAAAGCCGTAAAGCTGAATTAAAAAATGATGGTGAGTCTTGTAATTGGTTTTTACATTTACGCCTCCATATTCTCCCTAAATTAGGCTGTCTGCCCGTTTCAGAGATTACCCAAACAGAGATACGCGATACCCTTGCCCCTATTTGGCATACAAAAGCTGGAACTGCTCGAACAGCACTAATGCGTCTTAATCTTTGTCTCAAACATGCGGCTGCATTAGGGTTAGATGTTGATTTACAAGCAGTAGAAAAAGCAAAAGCTCTCTTAGGCAAACAACGTCATAAAAAACAAAGCTTACCAGCCATGGATTGGAGAGATGTGCCGGCTTTTTACCAATTTCTCTGCAAAACAACAACTATAAAACATTTAGCTTTGCGTCTGCTTATCCTTACAGGGGTTCGTAGCAATCCTTTGCGTCATATTCGTGAAGATCAGATTGAAGATGATATATGGACAATCCCTGCTGAGAATATGAAAGGTTTGCGTGACGCTACAACAGAATTTCGCGTACCTCTATCATCTGAAGCGCTAAAAGTGATTAAACAAGCCCGTTGTATTTCCAAAAGTAATTTCATTCTGTCTTTTTCCGGTCGTGCTCCCCTTGCTGAGAATTGTATGGCAAAATATATGAGAGACAATAAAATTGAAGCCTGCCCCCATGGTTTTCGCTCTAGTTTACGCGATTGGCTAGCAGAAACAACCGATGCCCCTTATGAGGTCGCTGAAACCATTCTAAGTCATACAGTAGGAGGGCAAGGAGCGTGCCTATCGTCGCACTGACTATCTAGAACAGCGCCGCGTTTATATGGATAAATGGGCGGCTTATGTCACGGGTCAATCTTAAGATATGGGGTGCATAACCCCATTATCTGTGGATAACTTTAGCTCTCTTGTCTCTCATTCTTTCTCAATAAGATTCATCACGTATTACATCAGAAATTATATGATAAAATATTGTTTTCTATAAATAAAATACCTTCAAAAATGAACCAAAATGTGCTTAATAAATAGGCATGATTTATTTCCATTTTTATAGTGAAAGGATTTTAGAATGACAGAAAATGATATTCTTTTAACAGACCGTGAAAGTGCAAAATTGCTTCATATGAGTGTCTCAACATTCCGGCGTCATGTGACCAATGGCTCTCTCCCAAAACCTTTAAAATTTGGTTTTTTATCCCGTTGGTTACAATCGGATCTTTTGAATGTAATCGAACAAGCAAAACAGCAACGTTATAACGACGCGGCATAAAAAGAAAACCTTGTCACGTAAGGACGGACAAGGCTTTCTCAAACTCATCACCCTAGAGATAGCACAATCCGTTCTATGACGCAACGTTATAGGATTTACAATGATGTGTTCTTTTAAGAATGCGCAAGGTATCACACGTGCATTACGTGGAGTTTGGCATGGGCGTTATGGACTTGCTCATTGCCCTGCTCATGATGATAGGCTGCCTAGCTTATCCCTTGCCAATGGACATGATGGGCGTTTATTGCTCTATTGTTATTCTGGCTGCTCTTTTAGAGAGATCATACAAGCGCTTATTAGAATTAGATTGCTTGGAAAACAAGCTTATGATCAGACGCTCTCTTTCTCCAAACAGTTTTGTGCTGATCTCAAACGAGCAAAACAGAAAGCAGAGAGAGCAAAAGCAATTTGGCAACAAAGCCAACCTATTAAAAACACTTTAGCAGAAACCTATTTACGTATGCGGGGTATTACATGTGATTTGCCTCCTGATTTACGCTTTTACGACAAATGTTCGCACCCCTCTGGGGTTACACTGACCGCGTTGGTGGCTCTTGTTAAGGGCGCTGGCTCTTTCGCCATTCATAGAACCTTTTTACAAGCCAATGGTTGCAAAACAGACCAAAAACCAGCAAAAGCCATGTTGGGATCTGTAACAGGTGGTGGGGTGCATTTAAGCCAAGCCAATCCAAAACATAAGGAATTATTTAACAAACTTTAGAGCTTTTATGCTGTTACAACTATCTTCGTGAAATTTATGAAGACAAAACCCAAAAGGCGGTCGGCCTACAAAACGCTATGAATAGCTCACCTTGGTGAAAAATCATAGGACCACACAATAGAGAAATCTCTTTTGACAGTTTTTCAAGCCAATCGCTCAACGCTCTTTTTAGTGACATTCTCTTCATTGCTCTTTTTTCAAAGAAAATGATCAGAGTTCTTCTTACAAAGAGTTTTGTTGCTTTTGGAGAGTTATTCCAATGTTTATGTTATTTTTTTAATAATAAAAAATAAAAAACATTATATTTTAATATTTTTGTTTAGGATCTTGAGCTACTCTATGGAAATTTCTATTTTTGTAAAAAATCCAAACGTGCAACAGCATGGTAAAATATATTTTTATGACGTTGGTGATGATCTCAAGAAAAAAGAAAAAAACCTTACGATAATAGGAGTCATTTGGAAGTATTGATGGTATTAAGTGAATATCAGCTACAATATCATTGGGATTTATATTACTCGTAATTGGCATTTTGGATGCATGGCTCATTTGTTCTGCGAATTATTGGACTTGAATGTTTAATCTATAAAGCCCAGTATTGATGATATTAGAATAAAAGCCATCTTGATTTGTAAGTTTAATCGAATGCAAATTGAGAACATTCGATATAATAACAAGCGTATGCTTCTTAGCTAGCCCCTTTTAAGTAAGATAATAAGTCCACCTGCCATACTGTTTTGATTGGGGTTGAGCTCAGCTTTATAATAAACATCAAGCTTAAAAATACCGTTCGCTTATTTTGAGTTACATCAAACTGAAATACCTATAATTCTTTCTCATCAAAAATCTTGAATAAAAAAGGCAAGTTGCTGCTTAAATTACTGCTAATATCAAAAAAATCAAAGCCAATTTTGCCACCATCTTTGACACTTTTAGTATATAAGATCCCGATACATGAGACAAGCACCATATCGTTCTTCCATCGGTATGTCCTATATCTATTCACGAAACATAGCTGCTTCAGAGTGGGAAATACTATATATTTGTAGCAATTTCTTTTAATTGATTCATATCAAAATACAAATCCGATACCTTTTGGCAAAATTTATCAAGATAAATAAACAATTCATCAGAGAGAGATATCTTTTTTTCTCGAATTCTCATTAAATCCTCAGTTTTATTATTTAACGGATGCGCTTCAAAATTACTTGCACGATTTCCTGCTAATTTGGTAGGCATATAATGATTTATGATGTTACAAAAACTACAATCTAAAGGGCCTGAAACATTACTTCCAACCATACCAACGTAGTTATTTTTATTCTCAAAACACTTATATAATTCTTTAATATTACTTGCAAATGGCTTATAGACAAAAGCATTATAGCCATATTCGTGAATTTTTTCATAACCACATTTCACGAATGTCTCATCAGCGATATTTAAGAAACCCAAATCTGGAATTTTTGAAGGAAATTTCACAGGCTGTTCTATTCCAAACAAATTATTCTTATCTATCCTATCAATAAAATAATTCCACTGCTCAAAATTAATACTTGCATTGAAATCAATAATAAATTTTACATTTTTGTTTTCATTAACAATTGCAATTGTATCATCCAAATACTGATTCGATGATTTCAATTTTATCAAATCGTAATTACGTATCTCATCATCAATAATTGCACCTATTCCTATCGTTTTAATAGATTTCATTAATCCAGAATTAATAATTTTAGCCATTTCAACTTTTTTAAAAAAATCTTCCAACCCAAAGAAATAGCTTAAAGAATTTGCAAAGTGTTTACTTTTATTTATTGATCGTTCATTTACAGATTTTATAAAATCGTCCGGCATTTCTCCGTGACTAGGTGACAATGGCAACTCCATAGCAAAGGGCGAAATAACTTTATCCTGAGCAGTAAATAAAATTATCAGTTCTGTTTTTTCAACTAACACACCAGAAGAACTGTGAAAAGAATCCGATAGTTTATATTTATTGGTGTAAACTCTGATGCGTATATCCATATTTTATCTCACAGCCAGAAAAAAAATCCCGTATCATATTTAACTGAAATCTATTCTCATACTTTTTTCTATTTTCAAAATTAACTAAAATGAACTCGGGAGTAGCGATACGTATTAGAGCTAACACTTCTGCCAAATCGAATCTCTCCGATAAAGTAATCGTCACACTATATGGTACGCTATCTTTTTTCATACATTCTATGTTACGCACCCACGTTTGTTTATATTTTTTACTGTCTAGATTTCTTATCTCTGAAATAACATCTGTGCCTATTTGTATCCCTAAAAAGAACGGATTACTCTTTAATAGCTTCAAATATGGTTGAATATAGATGTGCCCCCCTGTTGCAATCCGAAAATATTTTTTGCAAATGAGACACATACAAGTATATTTATGAAGTAAATCATAATCGAGCTCAAAAGGCTCTCCACCAGAAAGAATAATAAAATCAGATTTTATGTCATTTATTGTATATAAAGATTCAGGCAACGCGTCATCTCTCACCATATATTCCATCGAATACGGACAATGATTGCAGCCCGCACTGCAATTTTCATTACAAATTACAATATTATCGCCCATGAAATTTCTTATTCAAGTTCATATAATCCAATACTAATTGTTTCATGAAAATATTTTGGTATAGAGAAAGATCAGAAATTTTTTTAGCCACAAACGCTTTTATCATTGGTAAAGCTTCATCCTTTGATATAGACAGCAAATGAGAAATATAGTCTATCCGTTCTTCTAAATTGAGAGATAATCTTGGACTGGTGAAAAATGTTAAGATATCCAATTCCGGACTGGCTTCTTGACATAAATCCCAATCCACTACCATAAAAGAACTATCAGAAGTAACAATGATATTATCAGGATGTAAATCTCCATGTGATAAGATTATATTCTTGCTTAATCGATCTTGAAAGATCTTATTGATTTGATCAATAATCGCCTTTTGATGTAGCAAATCCATTTGGCTCAATACAGTACCCCGGATAAACTCCCATTCGACTATTTCATCGCAAAGTGTTATCAAATTTGGTGCAGGATAGAGACTTTGTCGAAAAGAGCCATCCTTGATGTTTTCATTAATGCACGATGCTTCCGGATAAATTTGCCCATAGCAAAACTCTTGATGCTTGCGTTTCAAGAAATGTTGTTTTGACGATTGTGCATTTTCAGGCTGTAACCAAATGATTTCTTGTTTTCTGACAAAAATAATTAAAGCAGACACCCCAAAAATCACAGCCATAATCACTGCCAACCACAAATTAGCTTGCCAGAATGTTGAAAAAACATGACCGTATAAAAAACTGAATGCAAAGGATACAACAGCTGTAATAATGGCTGTAAATGATAAAACAGTCGCGATAGCTTTGGGATCAATCAGTGAATTTATAAGAAGAGACGACAGATAAGATCGATAAGCAGATTTAAAAACACATAGCAGTAAAAATCCTAATATAAGAGCCGCAATGATTTGAAATGACATGAGAAAAAAAGCAATGGTTACCATACAACCAATCATTAAGACGGGAAAAATAGGATTTTGAAACTTTGAAAAATACTTCTGAAACAATATATTGGAACTTGCTGAAAAAAAATTCCCAATGATAAAAATAATCGAAACCAAAATAGCAGGTTGAAATGGCAAAAAATCAGAAAATGCGATAGAAACAGTTCGATTATTAACCAAAATAGCAAAAGCTGAAACTGCACTTAAAAAAACAAGAGTGAAGCGATAAGGGTTTTTGACTTCTTTACGGCTGGCGCACATAACTGTGAAAATACTCGGATGAGCGTTGATATGAAAACTATCTAATCCCTTCGTCAGTTTTGAAAACATAAAAATAGCAAAAATTAATGAAAGGATTTGAAAAATTACAGGCAATGCAGGATGCACATAATAAAGTATTCCCCCTAAAAAAATAAGTACCGTTGTCACACTATAGGTAACAGCAGCCACTTCGGACTTAACGGAAAACAGTGTGCGATGCTTTGGTACTACAGAAAAGAGTAAACTATCTTCCGCACCTGAGAAACAAGCGGCCGCTAATGTGATACACAACAAATAAGTGGCGTAAGCAAAATATGCATAATTCATAAAAAGAGCTAAAAAACCGCAAAGAAAGAAAAACAGCCCAGTATAAATAACGCGCTTACTTCCATAAACATCTGATAATAAACCCAAGGGGACTTCTAAGATCAAAGGAAGCAATAAAAAATAACTACCGATTAAAACAATATCCGCTTGCGACAAATGCAATTTTTCCGACAAAAAAAGTGGTAAAACAGCAACCACTAGAGCAGTAGACTTGCTAACGCTATAAATCTTAAATTGCTTAACCTTATCCACAAAATACCTTCCCACGACATCCGCTACATGCGCCAGATTCTTTCAAAGATTTTAAAACGCTTTGAGCAGACCAATCTATTGCCTCATAATTTGTAGATTCCCAAAAGCTTCTGAATAAAAGCAATTTTTTAAATCTCCATTATAGTCCAATACCAAGGATCAAAATGGAAATAAACACATTAACGGCGACGAAACGTACGCAGAATTTTCGCCTAAGTAATAATTAATACAATTTACAAAATTTTGTGACGTCCATGAGATTTTCCTTTCTTGGAACTTTTTATCTATATAAATCTGGAGGGGGGATTCTTTCCTTGATAATTCATCTCTCAAATGAAAAAGTGAAGCGTTTGGCGGAAGAGTTTTGTTTCTTAAAGCCTTAGATCGATCCTTTGTATTATTTTTTCTAGAAAAACTAAATGACGACGTATCGAGCGGACTGAATCCGATATAATCGACATCTTTGCTTATACAAAAATCGATAAAATTAATAATATTTTCTAGAATCTCTTTGGTAACTGTCGCTCTTATTCCTATACTTTGCAGAGGTTGAAGATTCTTAACTGTTTCAATGTTTTTCCACACGCGATCAAATTTATTCGCCCCCCGTATATCATAATATCCTTGGACACTAGTCGAATCCATAGAAATAACAATTTCTTTTATGTCATACTGTGAAATCCATAAATTTTTATGCAATAAGATGCCATTAGTATTTAATTCAACGGGCAGACCTAGTTCATTCAACGTTAATAAAATATCTTTAAGCTTCGGATGCATTAAAGGTTCTCCCCCAGAAAGCATCACTGAGGCAGCTCCTTTTTCTTTCAACATTCTAAATAAGGGTATTAAACTTTCTGGAGTATGCCAATTTTTTTCCTTAATCCTCCAGCAATCGCACATGATACAAGGGCTATTGCAATTCTGGATAATATGTATAATAGGTGTTACAGGTACCCATAATTTTTTAAGATCAAAAATCGAATCTGACGCACTAATCAAGTTTTCCTTCTTTAAAAGAAAGCCATTCTTTTCTAGTTCTCTTAACAAGATTGAAAAATCTGATGCTAAAATCTCTGTCTCTACATTAAGCTTTGCCGCAACAGTTTCAATTTTCTGATTCTGTAAAAAACTGAATCAATTAAAATTATAACTGAATCATTAAGCACAATAGTCGAAAAATCATTTAATCTAGTTATGCTATTCTCGTCGAGATTAATACAAAACATTTCCCCTCCTAAATTGTTTCTTAATAATACAATGGATAAGGGCGCTGCAGCGCTCTTATCCTGTTTTTTTATTTTTTTCTATCTCACACCAATGGTTTATAACAAGTTAAAGTTGCACTGCTCACAGTGCCAATCACCTGCGGTTTTTTATATGACATAATATCCCCCTCATACTGTTATTATGTACTTTATTTATATTCAAGACAATTAGTATTTTATAAAAAGTTTACAACTTTATAATTGTAAAATCAATTTAACTGTATTACGCAATATTCAGTTTGGAAAACAAATTAGCCTATACCGGTATAAATCGAAAAACTCTTGTGCTCAGCTAATTTCCATTTTAATTAGTAAGTTCATTCAAAAAGTATTATTCCTGATTTCAATGGCTATTTCACTTAAATCGCAATAAGAAATATGCAATGTTCTGCTTTATCAAGTAATTTTAAAAAGATTTTTTTGGGCTGAAATAAAGAATAGTTGTTGCGTAAATCAGCTTCTCAGAAGAAAAATTTTTCAATTATTTTTCTGTTTTAATTGTAATTTTGTGAAATACTACTTGCGGTGAAATTACTTTTAAAAGAGGTTCTACTCGACGCCAAAATACAAACTTTTATTTCTTATTAAAGATACAATCATATTGATTTATAATGATAATTTAGCACTATTCATATCGAATAAGAATCCCAAATAACGTAGGATTCTCTCATTTCAAATCTGTGTATGGTTGAATCAACTAAAACCACTTGCTTGCACGTCACAAGCCGGCTTGTTACTTCATAAGCGTAAAGATGGTGGTGCTCAATGGCTTTATCGTTATACCATTCATGGTCGGCGCCGCGAAATGGGCTTGGGAGCGTTGCGAGATGTCTCTTTAAAACAAGCCCGTGAATTAGCAACAGGATGGCGGGCTGTTTTACGTGAGGGGCGTGACCCCATTAAAGAACGCAATAAACAAAAGCGTGAGGCAATAAGCAATCTTCATTACTTAAAAGATATTGCCGTAGATGCTTTTGAAAGCCGTAAAGCTGAATTAAAAAGAGATGGTAAAGCTTGTGATTGGTTTTTACCATTACGCCTTCATATTCTCCCTAAATTGGGCTGTCTGCCCGTTTCAGAGATTACGCAAACAGAGATACGCAATACCCTTTCTCCCATTTGGCATACAAAGGCTGTAATTGCTCGAACAGCATTGATACGTCTTAAT
>NZ_JBHIPQ010000047.1:0-145831 GCF_042196125.1 Bartonella sp. AP280QHHD
GAGGTCTTCCCATGATCAACGTGACCAATCGTACCAATATTAACATGCGGTTTTGTTCGTTCAAACTTGCTCTTCGCCATTTGAGCTCTCCATTTTCCGTCCAAGCCAAGGACTAAGTTAAAAATTAATTACCAACCTGAAATTACGCGTATTTCTTTTGAATCTCCAAAGCAACAGCTGAAGGCACAGGCTCGTAATGATCAAACTGCATTGTATACTGCGCACGCCCCTGACTCATAGAGCGAAGAGTATTCACATAACCAAACATATTTGCCAAAGGAACCATTGCATTCACAACCGTTGCAATGCCGCGCGCTTCAGTTCCTGAAATCTGCCCCCGACGAGAATTGAGATCACCAATAACATCACCAACATAATCATCTGGAGTAACAACTTCCACCTTCATGATCGGTTCAAGAAGCTGTGCACCAGCCTTCTTTGCCCCATCACGAAAAGCCGCACGAGCAGCAATCTCAAAAGCCAAAACCGAAGAATCAACATCGTGATAGCCACCATCAATGAGAGTCGCTTTTACACCAAGCATAGGAAAGCCCGCAAGAGGACCTGACCCCATAACACTCTCAATCCCTTTTTGGACACCGGGAATATATTCTTTAGGAACAGCACCACCAACAATCTTTGACTCAAAAATAAAGTCATCACCATCATGAGGCTCAAAAACAATTTTCACACGAGCAAATTGACCTGCACCACCCGATTGTTTCTTATGCGTATAATCAATTTCCGCCATTTTAGTAATTGACTCACGATAAGCAACTTGAGGCTGCCCAACATTTGCTTCAACCTTAAACTCACGCCGCATACGATCAACAATAATATCAAGATGAAGCTCACCCATTCCAGCTATAATAGTCTGACCAGATTCCTCATCCGATTTAACACGAAATGAAGGATCTTCGGCTGCTAGACGGTTAAGAGCAATACCCATTTTTTCTTGATCTGCTTTTGTCTTCGGTTCAATTGCAATCTCAATAACAGGCTCTGGAAATTCCATCCTCTCCAAAATAACAGGTTTCAAAGGATCACAAAGAGTATCCCCTGTTGTCGTCTCCTTAAGTCCTGCAAGAGCAACAATATCACCAGCAAATGCTTCTTCAATATCCTCACGAGAATTTGAATGCATTTGAAGCATACGCCCCAAACGCTCTTTTTTCTTTTTCACAGTATTCTCAAGAGAAATACCTTTCTGAACTTTACCTGAGTAAATACGACAGAACGTCAATGAACCAACAAAAGGATCATTCATAATTTTAAAAGCAAGCATAGATAACGGAGCATCATCAGAAGATTCGCGTGTCGTCTCAGCCTCAGTCTTTACATCAATACCCTTAATCGCCGGAATATCAATTGGAGAAGGAAGATAGGAAACAACAGCATCCAAAAGTGGCTGCACCCCCTTGTTTTTAAAAGCCGTACCACAAAGAACCGGATGAAACTGAACTTCTACTGTCCCCCTACGAATGAGAGAAACAAGCTGCTCGTTGGTTGGCATAACACCTTCCAAATAAGCCTCTGTCGCAGCTTCATCAACCTCCACAGCCATCTCAATCAATTTCTCGCGATATTCTTCAGCTTTCTCCTTTAAATCAGAGGGAATTTCACTTATCACTGCCGAGGCACCAATAGAACCATCCCACTTTAAAGCCTTCATTTCTACAAGATCAACAACACCTTCAAAGTCATTTTCAGCACCAATCGGCAACTGCAAAACAAGCGCTTTAGCACCTAACCGAGAACCAACCATCTCCACACTACGATAAAAGTCAGCTCCTATTTTGTCCATTTTATTAACAAAAACCATACGAGGCACGCGATACTTCTCAGCTTGCCGCCAAACAGTTTCCGTCTGAGGCTCCACACCAGCATTTGCATCCAACAAGGCTATTGCACCATCAAGAACACGCAAAGAGCGCTCAACTTCAATCGTAAAATCAACGTGCCCTGGCGTATCAATAATATTAAAGCGACGCTTCCGACCGTCCTGCCCTTCCCAAAACGTCGTTGTCGCAGCAGATGTAATCGTAATACCGCGCTCCTGCTCCTGCTCCATCCAATCCATTGTAGAAGCACCATCATGGGTCTCGCCAATTTTATGATTCTTACCGGTATAGAACAGAATACGTTCAGTCATCGTAGTCTTACCGGCATCAATATGCGCCATAATACCAAAATTACGATAATCTTCAATTTTATATTCGCGAGCCATTATATTTGCCTTAGTTTAAAACTTCTACCAGCGATAGTGAGAAAAAGCACGATTAGCTTCAGCCATACGATGAACATCTTCACGCTTTTTCACGGCAGAACCACGATTATTAGCCGCATCCATCAATTCACCAGATAAACGCTCAATCATCGTCGTTTCATTTCGACCACGTGCCGCCGCAATCAACCAACGAATAGCAAGAGCCTGACGACGATCAGGACGAACATCAATCGGAACTTGATAAGTAGCGCCACCAACACGGCGTGAACGAACCTCAATGTGAGGAGCAACATTCTCTAAAGCTCGATGAAATAGAGCCACAGGATCTGTTTTTACTCTTTTTTCTACAGAATCGAGCGCACCATAAACAATACGCTCTGCAACTGATTTTTTACCATCAAACATAATGGCATTCATAAATTTCATAATAACCAAATCACCAAATTTTGGATCTGGATTAATCTCACGCTTTTCTGCTCTATGACGACGGGACATTGGCTTTGTCTCTCAATATTATTTTGGACGCTTTGCGCCATACTTTGAACGACGCTGTTTACGATTCTTGACACCCTGCGTATCAAGCAAACCACGAATAATGTGATAACGAACTCCTGGCAAATCTTTCACACGACCACCACGAATCATTACAACAGAGTGCTCTTGAAGATTATGTCCCTCTCCAGGAATATAACCAATCACCTCGAATCCATTCGTCAAGCGAATTTTAGCAACTTTACGAAGAGCAGAATTAGGTTTCTTCGGTGTTGTCGTATAAACACGCGTACAAACACCACGCTTCTGCGGATTCGACTGCAGAGCAGGAACCTTATTACGTTTAACTGGCGCTACACGCGGCTTGCGAATCAACTGGTTTACGGTAGGCATGCAACCTTCCTCTTTTCGATCTACATTCGTCTCACCCAATCGGGCTTTTCTATTTTCATCTCTATCTACCCCAACAAAATCGGAGCAGATATCTAAGTCTACACACAAAATCGGGCACACCTGCAAAAAACAGTTTACCCGACCACAAGCAGAGAAGGCAATAGCCTTTTGCACTAGCATTTGCTTTTAATCTTCTTAACACCTGTGAATAATCCGGTTCATATCCAAAACACCTGATTACATTCACATCGGTTATGTCCATCTCTAATAGCGAGAACACGTACATTCGTCAAGAACTAAACAGCAGAAAGTTTTTAAAAATGAAAATAAATTAAATTTTAAAGCTTTAAATTTGCTTTTACCGCTACTCTTGATAAATCAATTTACCATAAGTAATATCCCTATAAATAAAAAAGTAGCGATATGACTGTAGTAAAACATAGCAGTAAATTGAATTGCATATTTGATATCTAATGATGAGCACCATGAAAATAGCAACGTGGAATATTGCTGGAATAAAAGCGCGACATGAAACATTATGTCAATGGCTGCAGCAAAGCCAACCGGACATAGTCTGTTTACAGGAAATTAAAAGTATTGATGAAAATTTTCCACGCGATACAATTGAAAATTTAGGTTACCATATAGAAACACACGGACAAAAAAGTTTTAATGGCGTTGCGATTCTCTCTAAAAAAACACCAGATGAAGTGATCCGTCGATTACCAGGCAATGATAATGATAAACAAACACGTTACATTGAAGCTGTTTATTCAACAAACAAAGGTGTTGTTCGTGTTGCATCTCTCTATTTGCCAAATGGGAATCCTATTGAGAGTGAAAAATATTCCTATAAGATAGAATGGATGGAAAGATTATATACACATGCAAAATCATTGCTTGCGTATGAAGAACCTCTTATTCTAGCAGGTGATTATAATGTCATCCCCACTCCATTAGATGCAAAAAAACCTCAAGAATGGTATCAAGATGCCTTATTTCTTGGAGAAACAAGAAAAGCATTCCAACGTATTCTTCATTTAGGTTTTTATGATGCTATCCGGAATGTCACCGATACTCCCTCCTTCAGTTTTTGGGATTTTCAGGCAGGTGCTTGGCCTAAGAATAATGGGATTCGCATTGATCATTTATTATTATCACCAGAAGCTGTTGATCAATTAATTTGCGCTCATAGCCAAACAGAAGTAAGGGGATATCAAAAACCATCCGACCACGTTCCTGTTTGGATTCACCTTAATATCAATTAAGAAAGTAAAATCCTCATTTCATGAGACAACAAAAAAATTCCACTCAAAAATAATAACTATGCTACAGCATATAAACAGTATATCTTAAGCAAATAAAATAAAAATAAATGAATGGAGGACATAAATGAAGAAATCATTATTAATGCTTATTGCAGCAACGGCCATTGGATTCTCAAGTTTCGCGCATGCTGAACATGATACTCTTGAAAAAATAAAACGAACAGGGGAAATTACTTTAGGTGTCCGTGAATCATCTGGTTTAGCCTACGCCCTTGGTAATAATAAATATGTAGGTTTTCATACAGAAATGGCAGAACGGATCATTGATGATATCTCAAAAAAAATTGGTAAACCAATTAAAGTTCATTATCTTCCCATCACTTCTCAAAATAGAATTCCTCTCTTAAAAAATAAAACCTATGATTTTGAGTGCGGCTCAACAACACATGATATTGCCCGCAGTAAAGAAGCAGCATTTGCTTATACGACATACATTGAAGAGGTTCGGATTGCTGTAAAGAAAAACTCTAACATTAAATCTCTTGAGGATTTAAATGGAAAAACAGTTGCAACGACCACCGGTACAACATCTGTTCAACTTATTCGTAAAAATAAACGTGCAAAAAACATTCAGTTTAAAGTTTTAAAGGGGAAAGATCACGGAGATAGTTTTTTATTATTAGAATCTGGTAAGGCAGATGCTTTTGTCATGGACGCTTCAATTCTTGCTGGACATATTGCTAAATCAAAGAATCCATCTGATTATGTCATTCTTGATACTGTACTTTCAGTCGAACCTATTGCCTGTATGCTCAGATTAAATGACAAAAAATTTGAACAAACAATCAACGATAGTATCGTACGTCAGATTAAAGATGAATCACTGGAAAAGCTTTATAATAAGTGGTTTATGAAACCGATCCCACCTGCTAACACTGTTATGAACCTTCCCTTATCAAAACAAACAAGATATGCTTGGGATCACCCAAATAATAAGCCTCGAGAAAGCTACGCAGAAAAAGATTTATAGAGTTTAATAAAGAAGAACCACACTCTTTTGAAATTGAGTGTGGTTTATATTTTAATTCACTTTTTAATAAATCTGGACTATGTAGATGCGCGTGGTTTATTGTCCTATTTGTGAATGACTAATTTGAGGGAATATCAATTAATGGACTTTTCTTTCCTTTGTAGAGATGACCTTACTCAAACATTGGTAACAGGATGCTTGGGAACTCCCGGCGTAAGTCATACCTATTTAGATACACTTCTCGATGGCTTAAAAAATACAATTATATTGTCTATCACTTCACTTATATTAGCTGTATTGTGTGGTGTTATTATAGGAACAATGCGCACTTTACCCAAAACATCCATAATCAATTATATATTTCGCACTATCGGTACTATTTGGGTAGAGATTATGCGTAATATTCCCCTCCTTGTACAAGTGTTTTTGTGGTATTTTGTTGTTCCGAAGATTTATCCACCAGCGATGAAATTTTCCCCCATTCTCTTAATAACATGCGCATTGGGATTCTTTACATCTGCACGCATTGCTGAACAGGTTCGTTCAGGCATTGAAGCGATTCCTTCTGGACAACGCTATGCTGCTATGGCAATGGGATTTACAACTTATCAAAGTTATCGCTATATTATACTACCACGTGCTATACGTGCAATTATGCCACCTCTTACTTCAGAAGCAATGGGGATTGTGAAAAATTCATCTATAGCATTCGCCGTTTCAATAAATGAGCTCATGCAATTTCAATACCAAACAATTGAAGAAGTAAGCCATGTTTACGAAAATTATTTGCTTGTTACGATCCTTTATATTCTAATAGCCTTATTCGTATTCATTGTGATGACAGTCATTGAACAAATACTCAAAATTCCTAATTTTCAAACAAAGGGAAATTGAATATGGTGAATTTCATAAGCTCTCAGTTTGGACTTTATTTTCCTTTCAATTTTTCCGACTTTGATTTTTCCTTTTTTACCTTTGATGTATTTCGTTCTTACATTTTATCAGGTTTACTCTTTAGCGTTTTTCTAACTCTTTTTGCAACGGTATTGGGGTTTGTTTTCGGCACACTTTTAGCAATGATGCGCCTTTCTTCCATAAAACTTCTTTCTTGGTTTGCAATCAGTTACATAACAGCTATGCGTTCAATACCACTTGTGATGGTTATCTTATGGTTTTTCGTGCTTCTGCCTTTTTTAACTGGTATATCCATTGGTGCAAATAAATCAGCACTCATTACCTTTACCGCATTTGAAACGGCTTATTTTGCTGAGATTATGCGTGCTGGAATCAATTCAGTTCCGCAAGGACAAAAATATGCAGGACAAGCTCTTGGAATGACATATTGGCAAAGTATGTACATTGTCATTCTTCCTCAAGCCTTTAGAGATATGCTTCCAGTCTTTTTAACACAAGTTATTATCCTTTTTCAGGATACAACCCTTGTTTATGCCATCAGTGGTCATAGCCTTTTGAATGGTTTTGATATTGCTGCTAATAATTTTGGTGTAAAGCAAGAAGCTTATATCTTAGCAGCTATTTTCTATTTTGTTATCTGTTTTACACTGTCACAAATAGTTTTGTATTTACAAAAAAAAGTATCCATTATTCGCTAACAGGAAAAAAAATGTCTACTCATATGATCGAAATAAAAAATGTTTCTAATTGGTATGGCGAAATTAAAGTCCTTAAAAACTGTACAACCAACATTAATAAAGGAGAAGTCGTTGTCGTTTGTGGTCCATCAGGCTCAGGAAAGTCAACACTCATTAAAACTATTAACGCTCTCGTCCCTTTTCAAAAAGGTGAAATTTGGATTAATGGAATACCAGTTCATTCAAAAAAAACGAATCTGCCTAAATTGCGAAGTCAGGTAGGAATGGTGTTTCAACACTTCGAGCTTTTCCCCCATTTATCTGTCACAGAAAATTTGACAATTGCACAAATCAAAGTCCTAAAACGAAGCAAAAAAGAAGCACTTGAACGTGGATTGTTATATCTTGAACGCGTTGGACTCATTGAACACAAAGATAAATATCCTGGTCAACTTTCTGGAGGGCAACAACAACGTGTTGCTATTGCACGTGCCTTAACTATGGATCCACTTGTCATGCTTTTTGATGAACCAACATCTGCTCTAGATCCTGAAATGGTAGGTGAAGTACTCGATGTCATGATTAGCTTAGCAGAAGAAGGTATGACGATGATTTGTGTAACCCATGAAATGGGATTTGCACAAAAAGTATCGGAGCGTGTTATTTTCATAGATCAAGGAACAATTCTTGAAGACTGCTCATCTAAAGAGTTCTTTTCTGATCCGCAAGCAAGAAAACCGAGAACGCAAGAATTTTTGTCTAAAATCCTAAGTCATTAGCCGTTAGATTATCAAAAAAAGCTATCTTTACTATGAACTTGTATACAAGAAAACAGAGTTTAATATAAGATGAGAGAATGTAAAAATATTACAATCAGATGTTTAAAAACTGTTATTCTTTAAAATCTCAACAACCAGTGAAATTGCTGTACGTCTCTCAGATTCATTACAAAGAGCAAAAGCCTCTTCTTGCAAAGGGTGAATCCAATTTTCGTCTTTTACGTTAGCTTTTTATAGGCAGCAGTTAACATTGCTGCCCCACGGACAATTTTTCCTTCTTTAAGCAGTATATTTCCAAGCATTGCTTGGGCAGAAGGATTTTCTTTTTTTGCTGAAAGTTGAAACCATCGTGCTGCTTGTATAAGATTTTTCTCCCTTCCCTCTCCCTTTAAAAATATTTTTCCTAAATGATACTGAGCTTTAGGATTTCCATAGTTTACCGCAGCCTGCATATAAAGATGAGAAGCATAAGAAGGATCAGGTTTCACAGGTGATTGAGGAATACCTTTTTTTATGTATCCGGCAAGTTTAATCAATGCATCAGAAACATAACTTTCATCCTCTGAACCAAGATCAGCACCTTTTTCAACAATATATGCAAAAAAATTATATGCCTTATAATCATTTTTAGGGACACCATCACCGTTTGCATAGATAGAGCCAAGTTTCCAATTCGCACCAATATAGCCTCTCTTAGCAGCACAACGTAATGCTGCAATAGCCTGAGTTATATGCCCATTTTTATAAACAGACATGCCACGTTTTAAAAAATAAAACGAACCATCATTCGCTTCTTGCAAGCTATTGACATCTATTACATAAACAGTCGAAAAGAATCCCTCTAAAATCACAACAATCGTGACTTTTTTCCATATCTGAAACCTATTAACCATTCCCCCTACCTCAATTTTAATGATTATATCTGTTACAAATTTCTTTGTAGATATTTAAACTCTTTTTCTTAGTAAGAAGCATACGCAATTTTAAAGTAAAAATTTTAAAAGAAAAAACAAATAGATAAAAACCATCCAATAGGATTTATCGATCTTAAAATTTTATACGTATGAGCAAAAATCGTTCAATAGAATAACGTGCATTAAACAGCAACTTGAGAACGAAGAGAATACATGATGAATGGTAAACGTTTGAGTATAAAAAACAATACGAAAGATGGATAAATATAATGATGATAGTTAACTTATAACTTCACGACTGCCTTACCACCTTAAAGATGAAGTTTTTTGCCTCCGTCAATCTATAAACAATACAGCTTTTTGTTTAACGGATTGCACCTAACATCATTTCACATGGGGTTACTTCATACTTTACACACAAGTTCTACCTCAGAATACTCACCACTACATACAAAAATACCACATGTGTAATTTTACATGCCTTATATTGCTACTCTAAATGATGATATTTTACAGAAATAAAACAAGATATTGATTTATAATGATACTTTACCATTTTGCATGTTGAATGAGGACCTCGAATATCGTAAGATTCTCTCATTCCAAACCTGTTCCATGTTAAATCAATCAAAACCATCCGCTTGCACATTACAAGTAGAGAGAGCTATGTGGATAAAAACTCTGTGTAAGAAAGAACTAAAAATGCCTCTTACGAACGGTTTGAGCTAAGGGTTGTCCGGATATTGGACAGAATGGTGCCCCCAGCGCTTGTTACTTCACAAGCATAAAGAAGGGAAGCTCAATAGATTTACCGTTATACCATTCATGATCTACGTCGTGGAATAGGCTTGGATGCCTTAAAAGATGTCTCTTTAATGATAAACATAAAACAATGGATTTCAGTAGAGATTTTATGATCGTTCATGAAAAACTAACAAAAGAAAAAGTTTCCTTTTAAAGAAGATCTATACTAGCCCTACTGGTATGCAATTATCTATCAAAAAAATAAAAAGTTGAAATCAATCTAACCGCTCTAAAGCAACAAATATTTTTTTCTGCGCTGCACGCAGTTCTACAACCCTGTTCCGCTCACGCTCAACAATTTCTGCTTTTGCATTTGCTATAAATTTGGGATTGTTTAACTTAAGCGATATTTTTTCAATATCTTGTTCAATTTTACTGACATCCTTCCTCAAACGAACACGTTCAGCCTCCAAATCAATCAACTGTCCTAATGGTAAACAAAAAACAGCCTCTCCCAAAATCATTTGTGCTGATATTTCCGGAACTTTATCAGAGAAATCAATAACTTCAATACGCGCTAATTTTTTTAGAAGTGCATCATAACGCTTCACACGCTCTCGCGTTACTTCCCCTCCTTCAACAACAACAAGAGGTGCTTGTGTCGCCACTGGAATATTCATTTCAAAACGTACAGACCGAATCCCTGTGACGACATCAATAAGCCAATTAATATCATCAGCAGCTTCTTCATCTATCAATGTTTCCTCTGGCCATTTTGTCAATGCGAGCATATCCTCACGCTTGATGGCTTGCGTTTCTGTAAGATACCACAACTCTTCCGTCATATAAGGCATAAAAGGATGAAGAAGTTTATAAACTTCATCTAAAACCCAAGCAGTACAAGCTTGAGCCTCATTTTTAGCATCTTCATTTTCCCCCTGAAAAATAGGTTTGAGAAGCTCCAAATACCAATCACATAATGTATTCCAAATGAAACGGTAAAGAGTGGCAGCTGACTCATTAAATTTATAGTGTTCAATACCAGTCGTAACTGCTGAAATTGTTTTAGATAACTCTGTTAAAATCCAACGATTAAGCGCCAGTTTTGCTTGTTCTGGTTTAAAAGCTGGATCATGCTTCACACCATTCATCTGTGCAAATCGGGTAGCATTCCACAATTTCGTAGCAAAATTACGATAACCAGCAATACGGGAAACATCAAGTTTTACATCACGACCTTGTGCTGCCATAATAGCTAAAGTAAATCGAAGTGCATCAGCACTATATTGATCAATAAGCTCTAAGGGATCAATAATATTTCCCTTTGATTTTGACATCTTTGCACCCTTTTGATCCCGTACAAGAGCATGCACATAAACCGTTGGGAAAGGAACGTCACCCATAAAGTGAAGTCCCATCATCATCATACGAGCAACCCAGAAAAAAATAATATCAAATCCTGTCACAGATAAAGATGTTGGGTAAAAAGTAGATAATTCAGTCGTTTTATTTGGCCATCCTAATGTTGAAAAAGGCCAAAGAGCTGATGAAAACCAAGTATCTAAAACATCCGGATCACGGATTAATTCAACAACCTCACCATAATGAGCAAAAGCTGAATCTAAAGCCTCTTTTTCACTTTTTTCAACAAAAACCGTTCCATCAGGACCATACCAAGCAGGAATCTGATGTCCCCACCATAATTGGCGAGAAATGCACCAAGGTTGAATATTTTCCATCCAATTGAAGTACGTCTTTTTCCAGTTATCTGGAACGAACTGCGTTTTGCCTTGTTGAACAGCCTCTATCGCTGGCTTTGCTAATTCAGCAGCATGAACATACCATTGATCTGTCAAAAAAGGCTCAATAGGGACACCACTGCGATCTCCATGAGGAACCATATGGGTATGATCATCAACAGAAGCTAAATATCCCTGTTCTTCCATCAAAGAAACAATCTTCTGGCGAGCAACAAAACGATCAGATTTATCGAGATTTTCTACTAACATTTTTAATTCATCTGATAAAATCAAACCATCGAAAAATGCTTCATTTTCACGAAGAAAAATCTCGGCTTGCTGGGTAAAAATATTGATCAAGCGTAAATGATTACGCTGTCCTACTTCAAAGTCATTAAAGTCATGAGCCGGTGTGATTTTTACAGCACCACTTCCAGCCTCAGGATCAGCATGGCTATCACCAACAATTAATAACCTACGACCAACAAGCGGCAAAAGAGCATTTTTACCGATAAGATTTTTATAACGCTCATCTTCAGGATTAACAGCAATTCCTGTATCACCAAGCATTGTTTCTGGTCGTGTTGTCGCCACTGTTATATAAGTTGTCGCATCATTTGGATCAAAAATTTTACCTTCAAGTGGATATCTAAAGTGCCACAAATGTCCTTGAACTTCTTTTTGCTCAACTTCAAGATCTGAAATAGCTGTCAACAATTTAGGATCCCAATTGACGAGGCGCTTATCCCTATATATCAACCCTTGCTTATAAAGCGTGACAAAGACTTCACGAACCGCCTGCGACAACCCCTCATCCATTGTAAACCGCTCACGCGACCAATCACATGAAACCCCAAGGCGACGCAACTGGTTTGCAATAACGCCTCCAGTTTCATAACGCCATTCCCAAATACGCTCAATAAACTTTTCTCTCCCCATTTCTTGACGCGTTGGCTCTTGGCGTTCTGCAAGTTGACGCTCCACTACCATTTGCGTAGCAATTCCAGCATGATCCATACCAGGCTGCCACAACACATTTCTGCCACGCATCCGCTGAAATCTAACTATTATATCTTGAATTGTCGTATTGAGCGCATGCCCCATATGAAGTGAGCCTGTAACATTAGGAGGTGGAAGCATAACGCAAAAAGGTTCTGCATCGCTTTTAGAACCAGCTCCCGCTTTAAAAGCCCCACGAGTCTCCCATCTCTTTGCAACCCGTTGCTCTATAGAGGAAGCATCATAGTTTTTTTCTAACATTCTATCCATCCATAACGCCGCTGAAAAACACAATATATGATCAAAACCTGATCAGAATCTCGTGAATCTCAGCCATTCACTAGAGAGCTCGCAAAATCGCAAACAAAATCCCCATAAAATGAAAAACATAAAAATAATTAAGACGATTTTTTAATCGCCTTCACAATCTCTTCACGCAAAATATCTTCCAGCAAAATAGGCAATTTAGACTGTAACCATTCTGCTATAGCCGGACGCAACACATCCTTTGCAATCTTTTCTGCAGAAGAAATACAATATGCAGACAATTCCACATGACCATCCCTTCCTGCGTCTGACTGTGATTTCCTTATCTCATCTTCATATTCTTTTGCTTTATAAACAGAATTCCGTTCTTCAGAAGAAAGCTTCATCTTTTGCATATCCATACCAACTGTATTATTTTCTGCCTCTATATCCTCTTTTTCTTGCGTTATCTTCCCCCCTTGATTTTCAGAAGAAAGACCAATACGATCAGCTAAAGCTTTCATAGCATCATCAACCGATAAGGTTGTATCATAAATACCCTCGGATGCAACTTCTGAAGCATTCACTGCAACATCTTCATTTAAAAAGTGATCAGATTGAACCGCATTTTCTTCGATTATTTCACGAATAGATGTTAAAATTTCATCCATACTTGGCTCACGTAACACGCTTGAACTCTGTACCATACTTTACAACCTCTCAAAGACGCAACAACAAATAGAATCATATTTTCAGTGTATGCAAAAGAATTATAAGATCAACATGCCTCCTACGATATTTTCAAATATGCTTGTCATAAAGAGGGCGCTACACACAGTTTTCTACACTTAGTAAAAATAATATCTCGCCGCAATATCTTTCAACATATTCAACTGTTGATTTACTAATCTTTTAAAAACTAAAATAATTTAATAAGATTCAAAGAGATACTTTTATGTATTATCGGATATATTTAATTGTTTTTAAACCTAAATAACTTGCAGTCAATTTACCAATAGAAGATTGAACACTATAGCTCGCCACAACAGCATTACGCTCTGCCATTGCAAGCGCAATCTGAGCATTAATCAATAGAGTACGAGAATTTAAAACATCCAGCGTCGTTGCTTGCCCTACGCGATTTTCTTGAACACGACCTTTCAGAGCAATTTCAGCAGCACGAACACTTTCACGGTAAGCAACAACAGATGAGCGTGCGCCCTCCAACTGAAACCAAGCAGAAGTAAGTGCTTGTCGCGTATTACTATGCGCCAAATCGAGTTGAAGCTGCGCCTGTCCAAGCTGTTCCCTTGATTGGCGAATTTGCGCAGACGTACGCCCTCCTTCAAAGATTGGGACACTTACTGACAACCCTATCGATTTAGAAACGCCATCTTCTCCAACCCCGCTGTAGATTCGATTATAAGATGCAGTTGCAGAAAAATCAACTTTAGGGAGCAATGCCCCTTCTTTCGCCTTTACATTATAAACACTCGCATCGACTAAATATTTAGCATAAAGGATTGCTGGATGCATCACAACGCTCATTTGGTAAGCCATATCAAGGTTGACGGGAAAATCTTTGGCTACAGGTGGGCGTTTTAACTTTTCAGGATCAGAACCAATAACTTGTCGATACACTGCCTCTGCTGCTTTTACATCAGAACGAGCAAGACTCAGCTCTGAAACCGCCACGGAACGTGCAGCTTGAGCTTGAGCAAGATCAACATGCCCTCCTTCACCCACATCAAATTTTGCTTTATTTGAACGAACTTGTTCCTCAAGAGCTGCCAAATTTTCTCTCCGAAGATCGGCAACACGACGTGCGTGATAGACATTAGCATAAGCGGTCACCGCCTCCAGAAACGTATTTTGTTCAACATTACGAAGATATTCACGCTGGGCCTGCAACTTAACTTGAGCTGAAGAAAAGATATTTTGCGTGATAAAACCATCAAATAATCTTTGATTTAATCTCACTCCTATAGATCCAGAAGTGACATAAGGACCTGTAAAAGACTTATTGCGCCCATAGTTCCCAACCCCCTCAACCTGTGGCAATAGCCCCGATCGCGCAATGACAACATCATCACTGGATATACGCACAGCTGCACGTTCACTATTCAACTTAGCATTATATTTATAAGCCTTAGAAAAGGCATCCATCAATGTTTCAGCACAAACAGCCTCTGATAGAAAAACACTCAACACCAGCAATAAACACGCCTGAAACTTCTTGTTTACTCTAAACATAATACACACAATAACAAACCCCAAATAAATTACAAAATTATCTTTTATTCACAAAACAAACAAGCACTAAAACACAAAACCAGGTGTTTTGAAAAAACAAGGAAGAGGCTTTACAGCGAGGTTAAAAGCACGACGAGCCGAGATGATCCCATCTTCTTTTATATAGATTTGTGCAACAGCAGCATTTCCATGCCCTTCAACCACAACAAGACGTCCACAGTCTTTCATTTGATCAAAGATACCTTGAGGAATAAAATCAACAGATCCCTCAATGAAAATCACGTCATAAGGTCCCTCAACGGCATATCCTTTCTCTAATGGACCATGAACGACAACCACATTATCACATTGATTCCGTTCTAAAGCTTCAAGAGCACGTTCAAAGAGAGATTTATCACTTTCCAGCGCAATCACAGACCCTGCAAGTTTTGCAAGCAACGCTGCACAATAACCACTATTTGCACCAATATCTAAAACAACATCTGATGATTTTACAGCGGCAAGCTGTAGTAATTTCGCTAGAGACGCAGGTTTCATCAAATAGCGTGCAGGAACCCCATCTTGCTCTGGACATAGAACAATATCAGTATCAAGATAACTTAACACTTTCATATCTTCCGATACAAAATCTTCACGAGATACCGTTAAAAAGGCTTCAAGAACTGATAAATCCGTTACATCGACTGTACGAATTTGATTGTCAACCATTTTGCGACGAAGCTCAGCAAAATCTGCAACCATAACGAATATTTTCTCCTAACCTACAAAAAACAAACAAAACAGCGACAATAAGGGATAAAGATCTCTTAAACTATGGGCGTTACAAAAAAGGATACTACAGTCAACAATTAGATTTTAACTGTATAATCTCTCATACAAAAGTGTCTTCACAAGAATAGAGGGAAATAATCTATTTTCCTATACCTCATCTCCCTTAAAAGCCGTTTCGTTTAAAATCGGCTGGAGGCCTCGCCCGGAATCGAACCGGGATACAAGGATTTGCAGTCCTCTGCGTAACCATTCCGCCACGAGGCCTCGTCAACAAACATAAAGGTTTCAATAAGGGAAGGCAACGCATCCGTCAAGGTGTAGAAATATTCTCTCGCCTTTTTTCCTCTTATTACACAATTTATCATATTTTTTTAAAAAAAGTAATTTTATCCTTTGCAAATCAGTATTGCTTTGCTATAGCCTTTTCAACGAGATGATTGGGCACCATTCCCCGGTAGCTCAGCGGTAGAGCAACCGGCTGTTAACCGGTTGGTCGCTGGTTCGAATCCGGCCCGGGGAGCCACTTTTCTTTTATTCCACGTAGTTTATTGTTTTTTCTAAAGTTTTTAGACATGAGGGATTCGTTAATAAAAGTAATGGAATAGGATTTTTGCAATAAAGTAGAAACGCAATATCCTACGGGATGTGTTTTTTGCAATGAACGCAAAAAGCGATTGATTCATTTTAAATACTTTTTTCAAACTACCGCGCCTTTATAAGAGGACACTGCAATTATTTGCACATTATAAATTACGATTTCTTTCATCAGAGATGAATTATTAAGCTCCATCAGCAATGAATCGGTCTCATATATTTTTTCCCAAAGAAAGAATGATTTGTACTCAATAAAGGAATTAAACTTAAAAACCTGCTCATGAAGCAATCATTTTGAAAAATGAAAGAAACAACAATCAAGGTCATATATTATCTCCATACACCCCACATAACCTCCTCCCCATCCTAAAAGCAAAAAAACATAAAACAAGTCTGTAAACACTCCGACGTCTTATCTAACAGGTTATTTCTCCTGCTAACCACTTCAACGCTTTACAAACAACCTTGCCTTGTTCACCACACTGTCATAAAACATTTAATACATAAAATCTTATAGGCTTTATATCCCCCAAATAATAGTTTTACAGTAAAAACCAAGATAACGAGCTAAATTGTTAAGAATCCTGGGAAAGCCTTCAGAAATCATGACATTCTCGCTATTGTATTATGCAGTCACATGCTTTTTTAAAGAGATATCTCTTAAATCCGCCAAGACTCTTTCACAATGACACCCGTAAATGGTATAAAATGAAATCGATTGATCAGCCCCATCTTTATTTATAATAAAAGCCATACCATCGTACTATTTTCCAACTCTCAATCTCAGCAATCCCCCATTGCCTTGGAAAGAGTTTATAAAAATTATTTTATTTATTTTTCAAATGATTATCTATATGACAACTTCACACATCACGTGCAAGCGAATACTTTTGATTGATCCGCATAAATAACTTCAAAATGAAAAAAATACGATATAATGAATTATTCAATATATAAAACAATGAGTTATTATTAGACATCAATTTTAAAATTAAAAGTTATCATTAAAGATAAAACACATCCTTTATAAAAATAGTTTTATATAAATAAAATCTACTTTTATTCCCATTTAAAAAAATAGGAATAAAGCAAATAAATAATTGCCTCTACAATAAAGATTTTTAATAAATCCAAAAAGTTAGAAGTTTTCATTTCTAAAAAATGAAAACCTCTAAAGGATCTTCTTACTTTGACAAGAGTATTTTATAGCTCTTTTCAATTGAGAATAAATCAACAAAAGTAAAAAATCTCCAGTACATGATCTTTTTTCAAGACTTTATCTAAGCAGCCCTCTTAACTGATTTTCGAAAACGAAGAGGCTTTGCACGCTTTACTACTGCTTTTGCTTTTTTATGCCTCTCATTTTGAGGTGAAGAATTCTTTCGTTGCAACTGTGCAGCATCATCTTTTCGACTTACAAACTGTTTTTGACGTTTAGATTTTTTAAAACGGCGTTCCTTATCATTTGCTTTTTCTCTACTTTCTCGCACAATTGGCTTTTCTGGAAACGCTGCAAATTGTTCTGGAACAGACTCAGCCACCAATTTCATACGAATCAAGCGCTCTATAGCACGCAAGCGGGACCTTTCTGTCTTCTCATCAAAAAGCGTAAGTGCTTCACCTGATGCACCATTGCGTCCTGTACGACCAATACGATGCACATAACTTTCAGCTTCATCTGGTAAGTCGTAATTAATAACGTGGCTTATCCCTGGTATATCAATACCGCGTGCAGCAATATCTGTTGCCACTAGGATCTGCACAGATCTTTCACGAAAAGCTTTTAAAGCAGACTGGCGAGCACCTTGTGATTTATTTCCATGAATTGTTGCGACTAAATATCCTACCTTTTCTAAACTACATGTGACAGCATCTGCCCCATGTTTAGTTCGAGTAAAAACAATAACCGAATCAAAAGCTGGATTTGTCAAAAGTTTACTTAAAACATTCTTTTTTTCATTCGTAGGAACACAATATAATTTTTGGCAAATCTCTACAGCCGTAGTACCTTGAGGAACAACTTCAATTTTAACCGGATCATTGAGCAAACATTTTGCAAGCACAGCAATTTCCCTCGGCATTGTTGCAGAAAAGAGTGCTGTCTGACGCTCTTGATGCAAAAGCTTTGCAATTTGCTTAACATCATGAATAAAACCCATATCCAACATACGATCTGCTTCATCCAAAATCAAAAAACGAGATTGGGAAAGATCAACACACTTTTCACGAACAAGATCTCTTAAACGCCCTGGAGTCGCTATCAAAACATCCACACCTGCTTCCATACGTTTAATTTGTTTTAAACGTGATACGCCCCCAAAAATAAGACATGTTGAAAGATGTGCTCCTTTCGCCGTAGTGCGAATCGTTTCATCAATCTGCACAGCAAGTTCACGCGTTGGAGCTAAAATCAAAGCGCGTGCAGTTTTAGGGCAGCGTTTATCACCTAAAGCCAAAATCTGACTTAAAATAGGCAAACTAAATGCCAAGGTTTTTCCAGAACCTGTCTGAGCAACACCTAAAATATCGTGTCCTTTCAACATCACTGGAATAGCTTGTTCTTGTATAGGTTTAGGTTTACTCATCCCAGCAATGAGTAAATTTTTAATCAAAAGAGTAGGCAAACCTAACTTTGTAAAAACATTTTCTTCTTTTATAGGCAAAATAAAATCTTTCCTTAGCTGAAGAACTCAAAAGAAGTAACCATCTGAACTCTCCACTCAAGAATCCGCGCAAGAGAAATCCCTGACATTTTAAATGAAGCAACCCCTAAAAAGCGGCTTGCGCAACTCATGAACACCTTGAAATCAAGATAAAGGCGTATAAACTTCACTTTACAAAAAGCCAACAAACCAGCCTAAATGCCTTCATCTCTATTATCTTTGGATTATGATAAAAAAGCAAGAACTTTACGAAATACATTTATCATGAATAAAAACAATATTTAGATCGTTTACTTTTTGATGATTGTGTCTATCGGTAAATGTACCTTGATAAAATCAGGATAAATCTCGAGAAAAACTGGATTTTGTAAAGTTTTTTGACCGCCATAAATTAAATACCATTGGTTTTTATCAAAAATCGCCAAAGTTTTATATTGAATGATGCGATCCTTCATATCAAGAACTGTTGGAATTAAAGCATACAAAGTACCATTATCAGTTTGTAAATACTCTATATTTTCTTTATCTAAATAATAAGCAGCAGAAGGCAAACCCTCAAATTTCCTATGCAACTGTTGAAGAAAATCACTACGTAAAGCACTCTCTGTTGTATTCAATCGATGTGCCATCTCTTTATAAAGCCGCTCAGGCATATAACGAGAAATAGGCATAAAATCCCCATTTTTTATAGCATTATTGACATCAACAACGACTCTTGAAAGTTCAGCTTTTTGTACTATCGTTGGCTGAGATGCTAAACTCTGTTGATTAACAATCAAAAAGAAAAATAGACTCAGCACCGAATAAAAAATAGGTTTCATCATTATACTTCTTGTTTTAGTAAAATTTCAGTTTCTCAAATAACAAAATCAAATAACGTTTGATCATCAGTAATATCACGATAACGCCAACCTAACGTTTGAAATTTTTCCTCTAAAAGACAAAAATTACCGTATTTTTTTGTTTCAATCGCAACCAATACAGAACCAAAGTTTCTCGCTGATTTTTTAAGATATTCAAAACGCACAATATCATCATCTGGTGATAATGTGGAAAGAAAATGACGCAATGCACCAGGATGTTGCGGAAAACTAAAAATAAAATATTTTCTCAACCCTTGGAAACGTAAAGAACGCTCTTTAATTTCTGGCAAACGCTCAAAATCAAAATTACCTCCTGAAATAACGAGAAGAATTTTTTTCCCCTTTAACTCTTGAGGAGGAATACTGTTAAGCGCATCAATCGATAAAGCACCAGCCGGTTCAAGAACCACACCTTCCACATTAAGCATTTCAACCATCGTAGAACAAACGCGGTTTTCAGGAACTGTAATGACAGAATCAGCGGGAAATTTCTTTAGAATTGTATAGTTTAGTGCACCAATTTCAGCCACAGCAGCACCATCTACAAAAGTGTCAATGCTTTCAAGCTTAACGCGTTTTCCACTCTCCAAACAAGCAAGCAAACTTGCAGCTCTTTGCGGCTCAACAAAACGAATCTTTGTTTTCCAACCATATTCATGTAAAAACTTGCTCACTCCACTTGCCAAACCACCGCCCCCTACCGGCACAATCATCAAATCTGGCTCACTTTCTCCATTGAGTTTTTTCCATTGTAAAGCAGCTTCACAAAGCACTGTTGCCTGCCCTGTAATAATGCGAATATCATCGAAAGGTGGAGCCATTACACCACCGCTCTCCACGACAAAGGATTGCGCAGCTTCATAACATTGATCAAATGTTTCACCAATCAAACGAATATCAATGAATTCTTTGCCAAAAATACGTGTTTTTTCAATTTTTTGTTGTGGCGTTGTCATGGGCATGAAAATCACGCCTTTACGTTTAAAATAACGACAAACAAAAGAAACCCCTTGCGCGTGATTCCCCGCTGAAGCGCAAACAAATGCAGAATCTGGTGATATACAGCTAAGCATTTCTGAAACAAAATTGAAAGCACCACGAATCTTATAAGACCGCACCGGTGTTAAATCTTCACGCTTTAAATAAATTTCTGCATCATACTTTTGACTAAGAAAATCATTTCTTTGAAGTGGTGTTTCAGCAAACACGTGATGCAATCCCACCATAGCTTTTGTGACGTCTTGAATAAATTGACTCATAACACTAATCATTTCATACTTTATTTACATTATAAAAGCTTTTTCTATCGATAAAGGAAACTATTGTCAGTCAAAATTTCACTAAAAAATGAAAAATGTTTCTTTTGTCATTAATTCTTGATTCAATAAAAGATATAGCTTATGAGAGAACTCACATCGCGGACGTGATGAAAACGGTAAACATAGCAGACTTAAAATCTGCCGGTCGAAGACCTTGCGGGTTCAAGTCCCGCCGTCCGCACCAGATTATCTTAATCTCTCTTATTTTCCAATGATTTATTAAAAATCAAAAAAAATTAAAGCACCTTCTAAACCACCTTTCGTAACTTTATTATAACGCTATAAGACGGCACCGCGGTGGTACTAAAATACGAATCATTGCTGCTTTTTGAGGTACCTTTTTAGCACTTTGACCTCCTCCTCGTCTTTATAGGATGGAGAGGCAATCAATATTGCTAATTTGGGATTGGCTTATACTCTTCATGACTCTTGTAAAACGACGCAAAAGCTCAGAAAAGAGATAGATGCAAAAGACAAAATAATAGATAAAGAAGCTGAAATAATACGTGCACAAAAAGATGTGATTCAAAAACAAGAAGAGTTAATTCGAAAATCAACTGCTTCTAAGATTATTTTTCCTCGAATGGCAGTAAAAAATTGGCCCAAAAGTAGTTTCAAGTACTTTCTCACGACCATTTTTTCAAAACAGGCAATCACAACACGCTCTGTCATAGCGCACATATAAATACGCAACAGCCTTCATGGGGGAAGATGATCATCAATACACAAACCGTTCTCTGCCTTGATCTAGATCTAAGACAGGCTGGGCGATTTCTCGTGTAGACAGCAGTATAACAAGTGGCACTTGTCAATTTTGAATTTTTTCGTTTTCAAGGCGATAGTAGGCGCTATTTGCGTTTTCAGCAATGGCTTACAAAAATGAAAATCACAACAGATAAAGTCAATGCCTCACAAGAAAAGATGATTAAGACGGTGTGTGCAAAAGAATACAATCCAAAAGATGACAACGAAGCAAATGCTTTAGCAATTTTATATTTAGTTAAAGAAGGGAATGCGCATGTCTAATGCAATGCCATGGATAAGATTCCTTTTGAATGACTGGAACAGTGAGATAGATGGAATGACATGAGAACAAAGGGGCATTTATATAACGCTTTTCATTCGCATATATGACAAAAAAGCACCAATTAAAACAGATTTTGAAATGCTTGCCCGCGCTTGCAATTGCTCGCAAAAAAGTTTGCAACTATTGTCGAATATCTCATGAAGAATGGTAAATTTCTTGAGAAAGATAATGGTTTGTCGAATACGCGCATTGAAGAAGAGCTAAAAGATTTTACTGATAAAAAAGCGCCCATATCGCAAATTCATAGTGAGGCTGGAAAAAAGGTGTACAATAAAAAACGCTATAAAAAACATTTTAATGATTTTGCTGAAGCAAACGCTAAGCAAAATCAAGCTATAAAGAACCAGAATAAGAATATATATAAACTAAAACTATCATTTTAGCAAAAAAAACTGCTTCTGAAAATTTAGAAACAAACGAACAGGTTGACGAACTAACATAGGTTGCTGCTGTTGAGACCACATCAGAGCAAATCGAAATGGGTGTAGAAAACCAACCTTCCATTCACGAGCAAGAGAACATTACGAAAAAAGCTAAACGGGTTAGAAATGACAGTGGCTGTCGTACCCCTGATGATTTCGAACCTGTTTATGATTTCGCAATCGAAGAGGGATTGCCTCCAGAGCGTATCAAAGCCGAAATGGCAAAATTTCGAGATTTTTGGAAAGCTAGAACAGGCAAAGATGCACGCAAAACGGATTGGAAAGCAATGTGGCGCAACTGGGTGCAAAAAGCTATCGAGGATTTAGAGAACGGAAAAAACTATGGAAATCACTCTCAAAGGCAAAAAAGTGTAGATGAACGCATCTCAGACAGTATCCTTGATATCGGGCCTCGAGGTCACTTTGAAACACATTCACGAGATGATAACTCTGGAGTTTCCTTTAGTTTTGAAAAGTGGCAAGCATTGACACAACAGCAGGAAGCGATTGCCTTAGAAGCGTGTGATCAACTTCACGAATTGTTTTCAATAAAAGTGAGTAAAGAGGACATAACCAAGGCAATTCGGATGCTTTCGGTGTGGTTTAAAAATTTCGCAACAGACAGATCATGAAGGTATGGCGCTTACCTATGGAATGGTTTTGGAAAGTGTTTCTGCGTGGTCACTCATAAAAACGGTTAAACGGATTTTATGCAATGAGTTAGAAGGTTTATCGGATACGTTTTTTCCAAGCACTCGTGAGTTAGTAAGATTATGTCGTGATTTGAAAAATAGTCTTTTGACGAAAGCCAATCTTGTACACTAGGCTGTTTTGAACACCCGTGAAAAAAGGCTGAAAGAAAAGGCAATGAGAGAGAATTCAAGACCACTCACGTTGGTTGAAAAGCAAGTGAAAAACACTGCAAATTAGCAAACTAATGAAAATTGCTGATCGTTTTGTGATTGGATGTGCATTTAAATCGACAAAATGGCACCGTACAGAGTGATTTAAAGATTTTATGATAAAAAACCTATCTTATAAAACGCTCTGTACGGTCAAATTTGAGGCAAATAGACAAATTTGTAAAATTAGGATTAAAGTATGTTCATTTTAAAACATCTATTCTTAAAAAACCGTAAACAACCCATGCGAAAGAGGTTTGTTGCAACGGCAGTGGGTATGCCCCATGGGGGATGGGACAGAGGAGTATTTTTACAACCTCTACGAATACGAAGACGGCACAAGAGAGTGTGAAAAGTTTGATGGTGGTCAGTATTACAAAACACCTAAGAATGCGGATTTTAGTACCAAAGCGCAAGTAAAAGCATGGGTTTACGGTGGTGATATTCCGAAAAGCATTCTCAATTACGAACCTCTTATAGACGAGATCAACAGAGAGATCAAAAAATTATCGAAAACCGCAAGAAATAAATATGTTTACAGATAAGCAGCTAAGAGCCTTGTTTGGTATTATAACTTTTATATTTTTATGTTTTTCAGAAATTAAAAAAATATTGACTTTATTCAGAGTATATTGCGTATTGCTCTAAATGCGCTTCTTAAACATTTGCACAAAAGCATTAAAAGCTATTGAATCATGGACTTTATGTTATATTTTTATATAATATTAGAGAGGGCGTTTTATGCACAACAAAATTACGTAAAGTTGGAGGATCCGTTATGCTCTCTATACCGCCTGCATTGTTTGATGTTCTTCATCTTACTGAAAATATGCAAGTGGGTTTGGCTATTGATAATGGACAATTGGTTGTAAAACCACAAATATCGCAAAATTACACTCTTGAAGAATTGTTAGCCGAATGTAATCCTTCGGACGATTTTGCGGATAAAGATGTAGAGTGGTTTGATGCTAAGCTTATTGGCAGAGAGCTCTTGTAATGAAGCGAGGTAAAATTTGGTTTGTATCGCTTGACCCAACCTCTGTCTATGAGAAAAAGGAACGCGTCCTGTACTGATTGTGTCACCGGAGGCGTTTAATCGTTTAACAAAAACACCCATTGTTTTGCCCATTACGAGTGGAGAAATTTTGCTAGAATAGCAGGCTTTGCTGTTTCATTGGTGGGAACAGGGCTGCATACAACAGGTGTGATACGCTGTGACCAACCGCGTGCTTTAGATATAGTAGCGCGTAATGGAAAAAGAATGGAAACTATTCCATATATAATTATGGATGAAGTCTTAGCAAGGTTATCAACATTTCTTACTTGAATTTTTTCTACACTTTTAAATGTTTAAAAACACCAACTTTAGGTAAAAAGTAAAAAAGCATAAGATCATGATTTTTTTCTGCTGACAATCAGCTAATCAATTTTTCACAGAATAAAAATCAATATTTGACTAATGATGTCATTAATTATGACTCAAAAGGAGCCATAATGAAAGCTGTCATCACTACGTCAAGGTGTGTTGTTGGAGACAATAAAAGCGCTGTTCGCTTTGAACCATTACCCCCAATAATCCATTTGTTGAAGTTTCTAATCAGGTCTACGCACGTCTCAAGCGCGCCAATGCTGCAAAACCTTTTGTTGACGTCAAAACAACAGCAAAACCTAAAAAGACAGTTGAACAAATTAAGCAGATAGAACAAGAAGTAGCACAAACATCATCTGAACCAATGACTGAAGAAACCTTACTCGAAAAACCAAAAGCATCTAAAGCTTCCAAGCCATCAACACCTACTCTTAAAAAGGCTTAGACGTTGAAGTTAATCATCCACCAAAAATGGTATCTTCAACAGGTGAAGGATACCTTCACCAGTCTTCAAGCACCACACCTTAATTGGGCTTTGCGTAATGCTCTAAACACCGCAGCAAAACAGTCGAACGCTTTACTGAAAAGCAAATTGCCGATGTTACATCTGCCCAATCAAAGCATGTTAAGCAAGGTATTTATATTAAAGAAAAGGCGACAGCAAGGTTTCTTGAGACAGATATCATTCGTTCTGGAACACCGATACTTCTTAAATTTTTTAAAGCAAAAGAACAAAACGCGGCGTGACTTACACAACTGTTTGGAAAAAAACAAATCTTGCCCATGTTTTTATCAAGGATGGGAGTTTTCCAAAGCGTGTTGATTTAAAAAAGATGAAGGGTAATGTTTTTCAAAGAGCGGATGGAGATCAATTCCCCATTGCAAAACAAGAGGAACCCTCAATTGCTAGGGTGATGTCAAAGCCAGAGATTACAAGTGCTATTGCACAATATGCCAATGAAAGATTAACCAAAAATATACAGAGACAACTTTCTCGTCAAGAATACGCTGCTAATAAGAAAGGCTAGATCATGTTCTCAAGCTTTATCTATATCTTACATATCCTTATGAGTTTATGCATTACACACTTTGATTGCAATTTTAAAAACAGATTATCACTTATGCTTTGTTTTTCCATAAAAAAGTCAATAAAATCAATATAAAAGGTACTTCTCAGCGGGTTGGCTTCGTTGCGGGACAGGCTAGTGCGAACTATCGCTAGCGACAGAATTTTCAATTTGACTGTACATTGTACACTTAACTCATTGATAGATAACAATTTCAATATGTACACTGTACAGTATGTGAAACGTTTTCTTAGCAAAAAGTAATTTTTGTTGCTGAACAATTCTATAGTAATAGGTATTTTCGAATCAGGTGCCTCAAAACAACTAGCGGATTAGTTGCCGAAATAACTAATCTTCCGCAATTTAAAAGCTTTAACTCATTGTATGCTACATGCATATAATAGCTTTGTCAGGTGTGGCTATACTATATAACACCCTTCGGGGAAAGGCGTAACGACGGACTAGATGCCGTTTTTCTTAGTGCCCAGCACTCTTTTAGAGTGTCATTAAGGAACGTCTAATCGATAGGAGTTCATTATGAACATTCTTAAAAATATCAGAACAAGTCATTGATCCGAAAACCGTTCAAACTGTTAATGCGCGTGAATTGCATACGTTTTTGGAAGTTAAATCGGAATTTAGAAATTGGATAAAAAATCACATTGAGGAGTACAGCTTCCTAGAAAATAAGGCCTTTATAGGTTTCGCTAAAATTTTAGCGAAACCTAAAGGTGGTCGTCCAAGTACAGAATATCACATCATATTAGACATGGCGAAAGAGCTCTCAATGGTTGAACGCAATGAGAAAGGACGCCAAGCACGCCATTATTTTATTGAATGTGAAAAGAAACTAAAAAGCCAATCTACTAATTATGATAGTGATAAACGCTTTGATGATTTTACTATCTTCGCCAACATGTTTTGACAAATTATTCTAAAATCATAGGTATCATCTTTGGTCGTCTTTTAAAAATAGATGAAATCAAAAAAGAGCTTGATCATTACAAATAAGTTACAAAAGAAGCTAAACGCGTTTTAGCAAGATCTGTCGTGAAACTGCTTAGATTTAAAGGAATATGACATACCTCCCCGTTCTCAAAAATGGGGAGGTGGTTTAAAGATCAAGTTTTGAATGGGAGCCCAAACGCATTAAAATCAATCGATCTTGACCAATCAAGCGATAAATCAACACTAAGTCAGGTCGAATATGGTAATCTCGATAATTGCTCCAATTCCCAGTCAATGCATGGTCATGATATCGAGGTTCTAAAGGCGGGTCATTTGCTAATGCTGCAATGATTTGGCGCAAATCAGTATCTAAAAGATGCCGATACCGTCCTTTCATTTCACGATTGAAATCACGTTTGAAGATGGTGGTACGTTCAATCGTCCGCATAGAGATCATCAAATAATTCATCTACAGAATGAAACTTTTTAAGTTGCCCTCATCCAATTCAGCAAAAGCCGCTATGGTTTCCGCATTGGGTTGAAACAAAAAGGATGGAATAGCTTTATCTTGCGCAATGCGTGTCATCAATACTCTCACGACATCACTTACTGATAAACCAGAGGCTTGAATAACTTGACTAGCAACATTTTGAATTTCTTCTGGTACACGCGCTTGAACCATACGACTGGCAGCCATGATGACTTCTCCTTTCTCAATTGTATTTCAATGTAATACAATTGAAGTATAATTTCAACTGTAAAGCATCATTTTTTAAAGTGGAGAGGTGGTTGATTTAGCAACCGCTTGCTTTTTTAGACTTTCACCCACGTTTACGGCGTTCTTTTGTTACATATTTAAAGAAAGAGGGTGGTAAAACATCTTTAGCTGGCTTTAGACGTGCACGTTCTTCATCTGTCAATGATGGAGAATCCACAGCTTCCAAATCTTCTTTTGTATAGCCACATCTTATTTTAAAGTTTTTTTTGAAAACCAATAATTCTTGTGTGACTTGAAGCGTTTCCGTTTGCATACCGGAATATACACCCGATTATACCGGATCGTCAATTATCTGTTATGCCGTCAAACCTCAAGAGTGGAAAGATCATTAAACCCTACATTCAAATTTATTGATTTTGGCAAATTCGTCTGCTTTTTCAGTTTGTAATATACTAACGTCATAAGCAGCTTGCATGTTAAGCCAAAATTCAGCAGTAGTATCAAAAAAATAGGCTAATCTTAATGCTGTATCTGGAGTCACTGGACTATTTTCCGCAATAATACGTTCTATCCTCGTGCGTGGAACATTTAATGCTTTTGCAAGGGCATAAGCAGAGAGAGCATATTCTTTTAAATATTCCTCCCGTAAAATTTCTCCGGGATGTATAGCAATATAATTTTTCATCTCGACCTCCTACAGATCAATGATAATCTACGATTTCAACTTCATAGGCGCCATTAGAACGCCATTCAAAACAAATACGAAACTGGTCATTAATACGAATAGAATATTGACCTTTACGCTCTTCTTTCAATGCTTCTAAACGATTTCCTGGAGGACTGCGCAAATCTTTGAGGTCAACTGCTTTATCGAGCATAAACAATTTTCTTTGGGCTATACGTACTAGAGTTGTTGGAAAACCTTTAAGCGGATTACCTTCTAAAAGATCTTTACAACGCTTATCCGCAAAAGATTCAATCACCAAATCACCTTCATTCGCTCTTTTATATATCATAGCATGATACTAATCTAAAAAAAGGATGAATGTTGAAAAATATTTAGCAATAGGTGCAAAATGACCAAGAAGCATCGTGAGGGTCTATCGGTTCGTGCGTTTGCGAAGAAGATGGGTGTTTCACATAATGCGGTGGTTTCTCGGATAAAGACAGGTAAATTTGATGCGGCTCTTTTTGAAGATGGTTCTGTCAATGAAGCCCTTGCCACAAGCATCTGGAATGAGAATCCAACAAAGCGCCCTGCTCCATTTTTAGCGCCTGATGGTCAACCGCGGACAAAGATCAAACAAGCCTCTACAGATGGAGCCAATGAATACAAGATAAAACTGGAGCGAATGCAAGTTGCCCTTGAAAGCGAAAAGATTGCACTTGAACGCTTACGCGAAACCACTGTTGATCGAGAAGAAATGAAAAAGGCAGCTCGTGAGTTTGGAAGAGCGCACCGTGATGCTATGTTGAATTTTCCTCATCGTTTTGGTGCAAGCATTGCTGCACAAGTTGGATGTGATGCGGCCAGCCTTATTGGTGCTATTGATTACACTATGAGAACCGCTTTGCTTGAGGCGGTTAATATTCCAGTGCCTTTTCATGATCCTCATTCTCCAGAGTTAGAGAACTTGCAAGAAACGAATAATGGATGACAATGCAGTCGAAGAATTTTTCGCCCATGCCAATAATGCAAGACAACCGGACCCACCGTATACGGTTTCGCAATGGGCGGATAAGAATAGATACCTTAGCACCGTAGCAAGTGCTGAACCTGGATTGTGGAGAACAAAGCGGACCCCCTATTTGCGCGAAATCATGGATAATCTTTCCTCCTACGTGCCAATTGAAACAACTATTGTCATGGAAGGGGCGCAAGTTGGCATGTCAGAGGCAGGATTAAATTTCTGCGGTTATGCTATTCATTATAGTCCAGGACCTGCCCTTTATGTGATGCCAACGGTTGAGACAGCCAAAAAGCTTTCAAAGACGCGGCTTGATCCTATGATTATGGCAAGTGCAGTTTTAAGTGAACGCATAGCCCCAGCACGAGCACGTGACAGCGGGAATACCATGTTTTCGAAAGAGTTTGATGGTGGGGCATTGATGCTTACAGGAGCAAACAGTGCAGCTGGTTTGCGTTCCATGCCTATTCGTTATCTGATTTTAGATGAGGTGGATGCCTATCCTCTCAGTTTTCTTTGAAAGCGATTTTTTGCCTATAGAAATGTCGTTAAAATGTGGCTTTTTGCTTTTCACTTTCAAATCCCCCGCCGGTTGCGAGCACCCTCGCATTAGTATTCCGAGAGCCTGAAAGTATTGAATACGAACCAGATTTTTACTTTTAGTGCTCATAGCACCTAGACATAGAAAAATATCCCATAATTCCGAGACACCCACAGAGTGGGCTCATTTATGATCGAACTTTAGGGCTTTCAGACCCTACTAATCGCTGCGTAGACGAGCAAAATCACTCTTTAAGTAATAAAGTAATTTCAGGAGATTAGCAATCAAAATGAAAATAATCTCAAAAACTATAAGATTGAGCACTCTTCAAAAGAGGATAATGCGAAGGGCTGTCATCGTGGTTAGTCATTAACCCACATAATGCTTCTTTTCCAGAAAACGCAAAACGCGATATAAGAAAAAATGTTGTTTGCAAAGTTTTCTCTTGCCTATACAAAGAGAAAATGAAAAATTTGGAGGGCTCCCATGATAAATGACATCTACTGTGTTGGATACAATTATGTTGAACATGTTCATGAACTAGGTAATGTTGTTGAAGATGAACCTGTTATCTTTAGCAAGCCCAAAAGTTCACTCGTTTTAGGCAATGAAATTTATCTCCCTGATTTTTCCAAAGAAATACATTTTGAAACCGAAATTGTGCTCAAAATCTCAAAGGACGCTTTCATGATCATGGAGGAAGAAGCAGAAGAATGCTATGATGCCGTAGCAATAGGTCTTGATCTCACAGCGCGGGATTTGCAAACAAAACTGAAAGAAAAAAAGCTTCCTTGGCTTTTATCGAAAGGATTTAAAGGCGCTGCATACGTCTCTGACTTCATAAACAAGGAAAAAATAAACAACCCAATAACCTTTGCAATGAAGTTGAATGGCGAAACAAGACAAGTTGGCAATACGAAAAATATGATCTTTAGCTTTGAGAAGATAATATCGTTTTTAAGTCACTACATTCAGCTAAGACGTGGTGATCTCATATACACAGGCACTCCACAGGGTGTAGGAAAACTTTCTCAGTTTGACAGAATAGAATTGTATCTCGAAAATCAATTAATTTCAGAGCTAAAAGTAAAATGAATCATCAAATACTGACCTTTTTCATTGTTTCATTTTTTTTAGTCATCTCACCGGGGCCGAATATGGCCCTTATCATCGATAATGCAACGAGATTGGGAAGAAAGAACGCATTTGTAAACGTTTTAGGATTGTGTACAGCAACATATGTGCATGGGGCATTTTCCATACTAGGTGTATCAGCGCTCATTCTCAACAACAAAACGCTGTTTTTTTTTAGTAAAACTCATGGGTGGCAGCTATTTATTATACATGGGCTTTAAATCAATTAAATCTGGAATACACAGCTTAAATTCAAAAGAAAGAAGTTCAACGAATGAAAAGCATGCTACGAGTGAAACAAAGCTTTTAACCAGCTATATGGACGGTTTTTTGACACAAATACTAAACCCCAAAGTATCTATATTTTACATAGCAGCTTTTCCAAAATTCTTAGCTTCTGGAGGTAGCATTAAAAAAGGTTTTGAACTTGTAACCATACATTCTTTCAACATCTTTGCATGGTTTACTTTAATGACCATTTTTATATCATTTGCCAGTACCGCCTTAAAAAAGCAGCGGGTAAAAGGCTCGATTAACATTGCGACAGGAACAGTTTTATCTTTGATAACAAATTGTAAAGTTAATAGAGCAATCTTTTCCTGATTCTGTCTCTCACTGTGAATAGCTCAATCTCTAACAGAGCTTATACAATCCCCAGTTCTTTTTTTCTTTGTATAACTGAATTACGTTGCATTTCTTTATCATATTCTCAAGGACGTTTGTGTAAACTTTGTGAGTTTCTCGCAATATTTTATAAAATGTTACCAATATCTAAACAAAATCCTTATTCATCACTTTTAAAAAAATAAGCTATGATATTCCTCTTTTCGTTTATGAAACAAAAGTAACTTTTTGATTTATGATAGCACCATACAAACAAAAAAATGATTTTAAAAATCATTTTAATTTTCCATTAAAAATTGTTTCTTAAACTAAGATGAGAACTCTCGAGTACTATTTGAGCAAAAAGTAAAACTCTCACCATTATGAATAATAATAAATAATGTACTGATTACAAATAATAAGTTTCAAAAAATTATAAAAACTCCTGACAACTTTCTGAAATAATTTTAAAAGCCCCACGTCTTTTAATGAACAATTTATTTGTTATTAATAACAATAAAAAGCTCCCTATTCAAATATCTGTTACATTATTTAAGAGGACAACATTCTCTTTTTTCAAAAGCATATTCCTAAAACATATTCTTTTCTTTATCCACACAAAATCATAAAAAACGTTTTTTTCCTTTACACCTCATTTATATCATGCTTCGATACGAAATAATGCTTTTTTAGTGTAATTTAATCTCAAAATAATTAAAGGGAACCCCCAAAAAATGAGCTACAAACAAAATTTAAAAGATAATTCTCAGAATAAGTTACAGCGTGGACTACACAACCGACATGTACAACTTATAGCCATTGGTGGTGCTATTGGAACAGGTCTCTTCATGGGGGCAGGAAAAACAATTAGTGTAGCAGGTCCTTCCATCATACTCGTTTATGCTATTATCGGTTTTGCTCTATACTTTGTCATGCGTGCTATGGGAGAATTGTTGCTTTCTAATTCACAATACCGATCTCTTATTGATTTTTCAACCGATATGCTAGGACCGGGAATCGCTTTCTTTGTTGGCTGGAGCTATTGGTTGAGCTGGGTTGTAACTGGAGCTGCTGACATTATTGCCATCATCACTTATATGAACTTTTGGTGGCCAACACTCAATCCATGGTTTACCGTTTTTACCTGCATTAGTGTCTTTTTAATCTTTAACCTCTTTGCCGTGAAACTATTCGGTGAACTTGAATTCTGGTTTGGTCTTATCAAAGTCGTCGCAATTTTAGCATTAATTGTTGTGGGATTTTATATGATCGTTACGGGCTTTACCTCTCCCAATGGTACGGTTGCTTCTCTCAATCACGTATGGAACGATGGCAATATCTTTCCGCGAGGAATGACAGGTTTTTTTGCTGGATTTCAAATTGCCATTTTTTCTTTTGTTGGTATAGAAATTGCTGGAACAACCGCTGCTGAAGTAAAAGAACCTAAAAAAGTTCTCCCCAAAGCAATTAATGCAATACCGGTCCGTATTGTACTCTTTTACATTTTTTCTCTCGCTGTAATTATGTCTGTCACACCTTGGGATCAAATTGTTCCAGATAAAAGCCCCTTTGTCTCGATGTTTTGGCTTGCAGGCATTCCGATAGCTGCCGGCTTGGTAAACTTTGTCGTTATTACCTCAGCTGCCTCTTCAGCAAATAGTGGTATTTTTTCTACCAGCCGTATGATATATGGACTTGCAACACAAAAAGGTGCCCCTCCAATTTTAGGTAAACTTTCCAGATACCATGTTCCAGCCAATGCTCTATTCTTTTCCTGTTTATGTATTTTAATAGGGTATACAATTGCCTCACTCTCTCCAAGCCTCATAAGTGCTTTTACAATTGTGACAAGCATTTCAGCTATTGCATTTTTATTCGTATGGTCTGTAATTTTGATTAGCTATATTGTGTATCGTCGCAATCGCCCTCATCTACACGCTGAATCCATTTATAAAATGCCAGGAGGTGTTATCATGTGTGGGATAATTTTAGTTTTCTTTGTTTTCATGCTCTATTTGTTGACATTAGAAGCTGATACTCTACTAGCCTTAAAATATAGTATATTCTGGTTTGTTTTCTTAGGTATAATGTATTTTATGTTTGTAAAGAAAAAAATAACTCAAGGTAACAAATAAAGTCTATACATAAAAACATCTCAAAAAAGGGTAATTTTAGTTACCCTTTTTCTACTTAACCTCCTCCCCAAACATCAAAAAACGACGATTCCTACCGGCACCGGTTTGTAAACAATCCGGCTTATTAAGGGGGAATGCTGCTGATCATTTATATGGTTCACCTACATAAGGCTCTATGGGCTAGCCCTGCCCTGAACACTCACCACCCATTCTAAAAATACTTAATGCGTAAAATGTTATATGCTTTATATCACTACTCTACACAACAGTATTTTACTGCACAATAGGATAAGAAACGAGCTATTCTGTAAAAAATTCTCTATAAACTTCACTGACATTGTTTACTAATAAAACATGAGATTTATCTAAAACTTCCCCCCCCAAAAAAATTTATATTCAATTTTTTATCAAAATTAAAAATATAGCTCTAAACAGAATATATCTTAATAGCTATCTGCAATAAAAAAAGATTCTATGAAAATATTTTTCTATTTGTAATAAATTTTAAATATTAATAATCAAATGTAAAATTTAAATATATTTTTTAATGTTTTAAACAATAGTTTAACTATTTAAACTTATTTTATTTATATACAAAGTTTTATATTTAATAAATTTACAATTTTATTTATATTTTTATATAGATAACAATATCTATAAATAAATAATTTTAAATATAAATATATTTATATAAAAATTTACTATAAATAAATATACATAAAATATAAATTATTATTTATATACATATAATAATATATAATATAAATTATATTATATATATTAATTATGTATAAAACATAAAAAATCAAAAAAATATAATACAATTTATCTTTTTTTTCTTATATATAAAATAATTATTCCATTAATTAATAATGTTTTTGCTTTATTCACATATAGTCATAGAAAAAAATTCCTTTACTCCTTAACCATAGCGTGTTCCGATAGAAGGAATTACCTTTTTTAGGGTAATTTTTATTTAAAAATAACTAAGGAGAACTCCCCAAAAATGAACAAACAAAATTTAGAAAAAAAACCTAAGAAGAAATTGCAACGTGGACTACATAACCGACACATACAACTTATAGCCCTTGGTGGAGCGATTGGAACAGGTCTCTTCATGGGATCAGGAAAAACAATCAGTGTAGCAGGCCCCTCAATTCTACTCGTTTATGCAATTATTGGTTGTGCTCTATACTTTGTCATGCGTGCTATGGGAGAGTTATTGCTTTCTAATACACAATACCGATCTTTTATTGACTTCTCAACCGATCTTCTAGGGCCATGTGCCGGATTCTTTATCGGCTGGACATATTGGTTGTGTTGGATTGTCACTGGAACTGCTGAAATTATTGCTATTGTCACTTATACACACTTTTGGTGGCCTGAGCTCAATCCGTGGATTCCTGTTATAATTGGTCTTATGTCCTTTTTAATTCTTAACCTCGTCGCCGTAAAACTATTTGGCGAACTTGAGTTTTGGTTTGGTTTTATCAAAATCGTAGCAATTCTAGTCCTAATCGTTGTAGGATTTTATATGATCTTTACCGGTTTTGTCTCTCCAAACGGTACGGTTGCTTCTCTTAGCCATATATGGAACGGTGGGAATATTTTTCCGCGAGGAATTACAGGCTTTTTTGCTGGATTTCAAATTGTTATTTTTGCTTTTGTTGGCATTGAACTCGCTGGAACAGCTGCTGCTGAAGTAAAAGAGCCTCAAAAAGCTTTACCACAGGCTGTTAATTCAATACCAATCCGCATTGTATTCTTTTATATATTCTCTCTTCTTGTGATTATGTCTGTGACGCCGTGGGATCAAATCAGTCCAGAAAAAAGCCCATTTGTAACAATGTATGCACTTATTGGTATCCCAACTGCTGCAGGTTTGATGAACTTTGTTGTCCTCACAGCTGCCGCATCTTCAGCAAATAGTGGAATTTTTTCTACCAGCCGTATGATATATGGGCTAGCAACACAAAAAGGTGCTCCTAAATTTTTAGGAAAACTTTCTCGTAACCACGTTCCAGCCAACGCATTATTCTTTTCATGTATATGCATCTTATTTGGTTATGCCGTTGTATCGTTATCTCAAACACTCATAGCTGCTTTTACAATTGTTACGACAATTGCCGCAACTTTGTTTATATTTGTATGGTCTATCATTTTGATCAGCTATATCGTCTATCGCCGCAATCGTCCTCTCCAGCATACTGTCTCTCCTTATAAAATGCCAGGAGGTGTTGTTATGTGTTGGGCGCTTCTTGTTTTCTTTGCATTCATTATCTATTTATTGTCATTAGAAGCTGACACTGCCATAGCTTTAAAATACACTCCAGCATGGTTCATATTTTTAGGAATTGTATACTTTCTTTTTGGGAAAAAGAATTATGCAAAAAATTAAAAAATAAAGCTTATGTTTCCAAAAACATATAAAAAAGGGTAACTAAAGTTACCCTTTTTTTGATATTTATCTATAAAATTATAAAAGCTATTGACAAAATATCTCTGTAGAATCTTCAATTACGCTCTTTATCAACCAAAGCATTCGATTTTATCCAAGGCATCATAGAACGAAGTTTTTTACCAACTTCTTCAATAGGATGATTATCATTTAAACGCCGCATACTTTTAAAATGAGCAGCACCAGCTTTATATTCTTGAATCCAATTCGATGTAAATTTACCCGTTTGAATATCTTTCAATATACGTTTCATTTCTGCTCTGGTTTCATCCGTAATCACACGTGGACCAGACATATATTCACCCCATTCAGCTGTATTAGAAATCGAATAATTCATATTTGCAATGCCCCCTTCATACATGAGATCAACAATCAGTTTAACCTCATGCAAACACTCAAAATAAGCCATTTCCGGCGCATAACCTGCTTGTGTTAATGTTTCATAACCTGCTCGAATCAATTCAACAAGACCACCACAAAGAACCGCTTGTTCACCAAAAAGATCAGTTTCGCACTCTTCTTTAAAAGTTGTTTCAATCACCCCAGCACGTCCACCACCAAGACCACATGCATAAGATAATGCTAAATTATGAGCATGCCCTGAAGCATCTTGCGCCACCGCTATTAAGCAAGGAACACCACAACCCCGTTGGTATTCATGACGAACTGTATGCCCTGGACCTTTAGGAGCAATCATCACAATATCAACGTTTTTTTTAGGTTCAATCAAGCCAAAATGAATGCTCAAACCATGCGCAAAAGCAATCGCTGCCCCATCGTGTAAATGATCATGAATATGTTCCTTATAAATATCAGCTTGCAATTCATCTGGTGTTGCCATCATGATGAGATCTGCCCATTTTGCTGCTTCAGCAACACTCACCACTTCAAAACCATCAGCCATGGCTTTTTTTACTGTTTCCGACCCTGAACGCAAAGCTATTTGCACATTTTTAACACCAGAATCTTTCAAGTTTAAAGCGTGCGCACGCCCTTGAGAACCATAACCAACAATGGCTACTTTTTTCCCTTTAATGAGATTAACATCCGCATCACGATCATAATAAACACGCATAAAAAATTCCTTCTTTCTCTATTTAAACTGGATTTCAGATTACTTTTATTCAATAAGAAACATTATCTACAGTGCATCACACACTTATAAAGACAAAAAACACCGCTTATAAGAACACAGCAATTGAATAATTTTAAAGTTTACATATTGCATAGAAAAAACTGTAGTCCCCAAACATTCCTAAAACATATACGGATCCCCAAATAAACTTCAACTGCTATTCTACAAAAACAATAATTACACAAAATAAGATTTCTAAAGAAAATTTAGCTAATATTCTACTCTTTTATCGTGCAACAAAACGCTATATTCTAAAAATTAAGATACAACACACAATTTTTAACATGAACCAAATCAATACGGATAGCAAGAAAAATTACAAAATAACAAGTATTGTTTTAATACAACCTTCAAAAGCATATACAACAATATCTTTAGAATAATAGAGAGGATGTTTTTACTTTTTACGTTCTTTTAATACCCACGCCTCTCACACGAAGAAGCCCCCATACGGCTATTATGTTATCCATTTATGGCGCCTTATAAAAAAATTTTAATATGCTCAAGCCCTTTTCAAAAATTCCCTATAATAGTGTAAGATTTATTGCACATCACTCTCTTTACTTCATAAAGCTACAAGTCGATATCATCATTCTATTTAACAGCTCCTATTGCATTAAGCTTATTCATAAGGAGATTTTACGTTATACTATTTACAGATAACCCAAAAATGAGCTCCAATATCAAGAAAATTTGTGTATTAATCCATTAAAATCCTACGCACTCCTTTATAAGGGAAATACTTTCAAAACCCTACTTCTTCTCCATTCAAAGAAATTATAATAAGAAGATTTTAAAACTTCCTCATAATGGATAGTACAAATAAAAAACATCGCATGCACTCAAAAACAAAAGATAGAAAGCAACCAATAAATAGAGGAACAATAGAATATTTATAATGCACGATAATAGTGCTATTTATATCAACATATATAAAATTGTTTTTTAAGATAAATTGGCAAACCTCTATAAAAATTTCTTTTCCAATTTTTATAGAGAGAAAAAGATTACGATAACAACCGGATAAAACGCTGAACAGTCTCATGTATTCCATACTCTAATGCATCAGCAATGAGCCCATGGCCAATAGAAACTTCATCAAGCCAAGGAATATTTTTGACAAGAGCAGGAAGATTCATAAGTGTCAGATCATGCCCTGCGTTTATACCTAACTGCAATTCTTTTGCTCTTCTTGCTGCTAAAACAAGTTTATTGAGCTCTTGATCTTGTTTTGTTTTATCCTGAAATGCACCACCGTAAGGTCCCGTGTAAAATTCCACACGATCAGCGCCCATTGCTTTAGCAATATCAAGACCATCGACAGTAGGATTAGCAAAAAGGGATACACGAATCTTTCTGTTTTTTAAATTCTGAATAATAGGTGCTAAAAATTCTGCATCATGAGCAAAATTCCAACCATGATCAGACGTTGACTGATCTGGATCATCAGGAACAAGGGTAATCTGATCCGCATAGTTTTTAGCGATATCCAAAAATTGATCACTGGGATAACCTTCAATATTAAACTCAGCAGTAGGAAAAGTGTTCTTTATTAAACAGTATATATCTGGTAAATCCGCAAAACGAATATGCCTTTCATCAGGGCGCGGATGAACCGTCAAACCTGCTGCTCCAGCAGCAAGCGCTATATGCCCAATATTCGTTATACTTGGCCACGGAAGATTACGTCGATTACGCAAAACAGCAACAGCATTAAGATTAACCGAAAGTTTTACCGCCATGCCCATTTCCATTTTTTTATAGTGTGTAACAAGATAGAAAAAAGGCATTTTCCATCTGAAACTTAGATGATATACACATCTTTTTTCTATCGAACAATCGTTAAACGTTCTGCTGCGCGGGTAATTCCCGTATAAAGCCAGCGCGCATACATATCACGAAATGCAAAACTTTCATCAAACAAAACGACATTATTCCATTGAGAACCTTGCGCCTTATGAACCGTTAATGCATACCCATAATCAAAATCATCATATCGCTTTTTTAATTGCCATGAAATTTCTTGATCAGGGTTTTCAAACGCTGCTTTTAAAAGTTTAATCTTTGCTACCCCACGCTCACTTTCTTCTGGTTTCACAAGAAGATTAATACTTGGTTTAACGGTCTCCTTCTGTGAAGTCATCACCTTCCATAAAGAGCCATTCAACAAACCTTTAATGGGATCATTTCGCAAACACACCAGCTTATCTCCCGCTTGCGGATAATCTGCTGTAAATCCCTTTAACACACGCAAACGCTGATTATAAAGGTGGCGTGTACGATTAACCCCTACCAAGACCTGATCAGCATCCAAAACCAATTGTTGATTGACCTCTTTACGTGTCACAACGCGCGCTTCTCCATAGTCACCATAAGCAATATCGCGTCCTTCACGTACATCCATAGCAAGACGTATAATCGGATTATCTCGCGCTTGCCGATGAATTTCTGAAAGAAGAAAATCTGGTTCTCCATTAGAAAAAAAGCCTCCACCTGATATAGGAGGCAATTGACCTGGATCACCAAGAACAAGAATTGGCGTTCGAAAACTCATTAAATCACGGGCCAATTTTTCATCTACCATCGAGCACTCATCAACAATAATGAGTTTAGCTTGTGCAGCAGCACTTCTTCGATTTAACGTAAATGTTGGAGCAATAGATTTTTTTCCTGTTATTTCATCGGAAACTTCCTCTTCACCACGTGGACAATAAATTAGCGAATGAATCGTACAAGCATTGCTTGCACCTTTAGAACGCAAAACCTGCGCCGCCTTCCCTGTAAAAGCAGCAAATTGAACAGAACCATCAACTGTCTCTGCAAAATAGCGCGCAAGCGTCGTCTTACCCGTCCCCGCATAGCCAAAAAGGCGAAAAAGAGGAGAACGCCCTTCCTTCAACCACGCGGCAACAGCCTTCAATGCATTATCCTGTTCCCGTGAAAACTGCATAGCTTACCAACATAAGATTTGCATAAAAAGAGCAGTATTTTGAAAAAAACCAACTATCAAGAAAAATTTTTTTATTAAGAATTGCTGACACACACCCATCTAACAACTTTCGTAGCACAATTATCAATTATTTACCCATTGTTTTTTCAAGATAGTGTAACAATCTAAATTTTATCTATACATCGATCTTCTTGGTAACACCTTATGCGTATCAAATAAAATATCATTTTTTACAACAGTAACACCAACAATGGAAGATGCATATCTTAAATTTAAAATAACACCTCTATACGCTTTTTCTAACCAAAATTTAGAATGAGAAAAAGAGCATTGCAATTGCAAAACCCTCACTAGAAAAAATGTCCTTAACAGGATAAGAATAATGTAATTTTATGAATACTATTTTACACAATCAATCAGCTTTCTTGCACATAAAAATAAAGTACATCCACTATTATGAAATTATAATTAAATATATCAAAAACCTTTTGGCAAAAATAGAAATAGCTCTCAACAAAACGACTTAATCCTATGATGATACACCTATAAAGTTCCTATCTCCCTCTTATCATGATTTTAATAAATTTACTCTTCATGCTACAAATAAGTGATATCTCAACGAATAAAGAGAGACATCACACTTATATGAAGCACGCTTTATCTCGCACAAATATGTAGCTTTTTCTGTTTCAACAATAAAATATGGTTCGTAAGTATGGCCTTCTTGGTAGTCTATTATAGAAAACTGGGACATGGCTTCAGTCCAGCGTAGCGCTTCAGGTTCGTCCTCTAGAATATGAGAAAAGCGCAATTCTCCATCTATTGAGTTAAACTTTTTCTTTTTGTCGCAATGTTTTAAAGTTTATAAAAACTAACTGATTAATGCTATTCTTATTGCTAGAAATAACAATAAATCAAGGGGTATAATTTGTTAATAGGCTTGGTGTTATGTCAAAATATCAGCGATGAGATTGCTTTTTGGTTGTTTTAGAAATGAAATAATGAGCTCAAATATTGATGAATGAAACGGAAGGTTTAAATTGAAAATATTAATTCCAGATGACTATCAAAAAGCCACCCTAACATTACAGTCTATTACAAAATTAATGAAATCGCATGAAGTGCTGGTTATAAATAATTTAGCTAAAGAATGTGATTTAGAAGATAAGCTCAAAGAGATAGATATTCTTATCTTAATCAGAGAGCGGACTATAGTTGATAGAAATCTTCTCCTGAAACTGCCAAATTTAAAATTAATCTGCCAAACAGGCCCTATAGGTTCACATATTGATATAGAAGCTTGTAGAGACTTAGGAATTGAAATATTAGACGGTGGTGGAGATCCAACTTCTGCTGCTGAATTTGCGTGGCTCTTAATTATGTCTGCGCGTAGAAAACTCTGTAAATCTGTATCTGATATGAAAAAAGGACGATGGCAAACAACATTTGGCAACCAAATGAAAGGGGCTACTCTTGGAATATTCGGGTTTGGCCGTATTGGTAAAATGGTTGCTCAATATGCTCAAGCTTTTGGCATGTCCATTTTGGTTTATGGGAGCGAGCGTTCAACGCAAGAAGCAAAAAATTTAGGTTATCATTTTACGCATTCAAAAGATGAATTTTTTACACGTCCTGACATTATATCTGTCCATTTACGTTTAAGCGATAAAACCAGAGAAATCATAAAATTAGATAATCTATTGAGCATGAAACCACATGCTATTTTTGTTAACACAGCGCGTTCAGCTTTGGTTGAAAAAGGGGCGATAGAAAAAATACTAAGTTTGGAAAATTCAACTTACTTTGCACTGGATGTTTATGACAGCGAGCCAGTATATGAGAGCAAATTATTGCAATCAGATAGAGTTCTTTGCACACCGCATCTGGGCTATGTGACTGAAGAAAGCTTTGAGAATTATTTTGAAAAAGCTTGCCAAAATATAGCTTCTTTTATAAAGAGCGCTTAATGCCGGCTGAGCCAATGTTTGTAAAATTTATCTTATATCGCTAGCGTATCAAATTTGCACGACACATAATAGCTTATTTCCTTAAATTAAGCATATTCCTTAGTTTTCATATTAATACCAATAGTATGGACAGATTTTTATGTAATCAGCATAAAATACCTAATTTATTGTTGCAAGCATTATTAAAAAAGGCTACTTTATTGGAATACAATTTAATTGGAGGGGGGCTGAGTGAGCAATAATAAATTTATAGAAAAGAATTATTATAGATGGATTATATTGCTTGTTGCCACTATCGCTCAAGCATCAGCTTGCTTCTTTGTTCAAGGGATTGGTCCTTTAGCTAAATTTTTTAAGAAAGATTTCTCGCTTAGTAACTCTCAGATAGGTTTGCTGTCTTCAGCAGCGCAGTTCCTACCTATTATTGGCTTACTTGTAGCTGGTGAATTACTAGACAAGTTTAACGAGCGCTATATTATTGGAGTTGGCGCGATCGGCGTTTCTGTCGCTCTTTTGTTGGGAGCAATCGCAGATAACTATATTTCCCTTTTGGTTTGTTTGCTAATTATAGGGGAATTTTATAGTTCTGCTCAATCCGGTGGCGCTAAATCTGTTTCGGCGCTAAATCTGTTTCTTCATGGTTTCCACAATCGCAGCGCGGATTTGCAATGGGAATAAGGCAGGCGGGGTTAACATTAGGTTGTGGGGGCATTAGCTGGAATAGTTCTTCCTGCTAGTGTGCTTGTCTATGGCATACAAGGTGCGTTTTGGTCGGTGCCATAGTTTCTTTTTTAGGGGGATGTATATTTATTATTTTTTATCACTCACCAGCAAAAGTTATCGCTATCGTTCCAAAAAGCAAGGCAAGAATTTCGTTCTATGCAAATGTAAGATCTCGTCTTGCAATGTTGGCTGCGCCTCATATGAAGAATATTATTTTTCCAAGCGTTTCACTTGTGATCGTTCAATATGTTTTAACCATTTTTATAACGATCTATTTTTATAGAATCTATCACCTGTCTCTAGATAAAAGTGCTTATTTATTTTTTGTTTCACAGGCTTCTGGTGCCTTAGGAAGAATTATTTTAGCAGCGTAGTGTGATCATTGTAAAAAAGGACAATTTTTTCCTGTCTTGTTTTGCATGATTGCAGTCGTTTTTGGATTTTTAATATTAATTTTGGGCATAAGTGGATCCATAATTTATTTAACTATTTTATCTGCTTGGTTAGTTTTTGGAGGAATGGGATAGTATGGCCCTTGGGCTGCTTATATTGTAGACTCTTAAGCCGAAAGAAAGCGTTGTGTTTTCTCTGGGTTTAGCAATATCTGTAAATCAAATCGCAATTATTACTACTCCACCATTATTTGGATTAATCCAAGATTTTACAGACACTTATTTACTAACATGGCTGATTTTAATTATTGTTTTTTCACTTTTTTAATAAAAAAGTAGGGAAATATAATTGGGGGAAATTATAATGATAAATGGAAAATACTTTTTAGTTGAGCAATGTCGAAAGAGACAAACTTTGAGAGGCTTTAGACCATGTTATTTATGATCCATACGGTGGTATTGAATATTCGGTTGAGTTAAAAAAATAGCATTTTCGCTGCTACCACATAGAATATTGACAATTCTTATGAACCAAAAGGTGTCTATTACCCCTAAACCATATTTAATCTTTGAAAACCTTCCTGTTGATAGACAAATTAATATGTCACCTAATCCTTACAATTTAGATGCGTCTTGTAAAAGTGGCTATATTAGCGAAAATTTAATTATGATGTTTTCTTTATTGATCGGAGAGCCTTATTCAATTAAGTTTGAAGGCGAACATATAGTAAATAACCTAGTTCCTTTAGAGGATAATAAAAAAGATTATACAGGATTAGGATCTGAAGTTGAGTTAGATTTTCATATGAAAATGCTGCACTAAAATTTATAACGGATTTAAATTTATCTCCTAAAGGGGATACTTTTATCTGGTGTTCGCAATGGTGTTGATGGTCCGTTAACGATGATGCACGTCTAGCTTTAAAACTTTTAAGTGAGGAGGATTTGAGGAGCTTCAGGGATAATTTATATATAATTAATGTTCCCTATAGATGGAGAAAAAATGGGGTAACTTCTACAAGTAAAGTGCCCCTCGTTCAAGGGGACGGTGAATTCCCAGATATCAGCGCTGTTTTTTATCCAGGCATGTTAGAGCCACAGTCAAAAAAAGCCAAGGAAGCTTTAGATCATTTTTATGAAGCTATTAAGGCTATATCTTTTGGAATTGATGTACAACCAGGAAGATTATTATACATTGATAATAGAATGGCCCTACACTCTAGAGATAAATTTTTTGGATCATTTGATAGTTATGAAAATCCAATGCGATGGATTCAAAGAGTGTTTGTGTCTGCAGATTTATGGAATCATAGATATATAGAACAAATAAAAGAAAGAATATTTAATTTTCAATGTTAATATCCTGATAATGATATGATGTTGAGTATTATTCTGGTTTATATATTGACGATACATCTCATATGTATAGGTTTCTCCCGCATAATCATACCTGATTATAAGCTATGGTGACCTATTGGTTTTCTATGGCTGCATTTGATTTTTGTTATTTTTTCCCTTCCTTTCAAACCGCTAGGGGGATTTTCCTATCAAGCCCCTGAAAGAGCTATTTGGAGTAATTTCATAATGCAAAACCAAAACATAGTAACAAACTTTTCTATTGTTTTCATAGGCATAATGGCTTGCATGGTTGCACCCTTCAAGCAGTGTGGCTTTTTTTCTTGCACGATGAAATCATTCATATATGAGACAACATAATTAATTTATAACAGATAATTCAATGTATTATCTAAAAAATGCAACGAAATAGCTATTAATGTGAACATATGAATTAAAAAAACAAACATCGCGTACAAATAAATTCAAACATAATTGTGCACACGACTTATAACATTTTTTAGATGAACAAATAATAATACACCCCATGTCTTTAAACAAAGAATGAAAATCATAAAATGAGCTCTAAGGATAATAGAAACTCTCCACAAAGAAGAGACAGAGATGAAGACTCCAAAGACTTCATCATCACCATCCTTCATCATTTTGTTAACATATTCATTTTATACAAGAATCTTTCCCTCGGAAGAAATAGCATTTGCAATAGCTTCTTCGCTTGCCTCATCGGGTAATAACATCTCATTATGAGCACATCCCGATGGGATCATAGGAAAACAGTTTTCTAAATGATAAACACGACAATCAAAAAGAACAGGCTTATCACAGTCAATCATCTGCTGAATTTTATCATCAAGTTCATCGGGTTTTGAACAATGAATTCCCACGGCTCCATAAGCTTGTGCCAATTTCACAAAGTCAGGCATAGATTCCGTATAAGAATGAGAAAGACGATTACCATGCAGCAATTGCTGCCACTGGCGGACCATTCCCATATACTGATTATTTAAAATGAAAATTTTCACCGGTGTGTCATGCTGAATAGCTGTTGCAAGCTCTTGAATATTCATCTGAATGGAGGCATCACCAGAAATACACACAACAAGCGCATCAGGATGCGCTATTTGAACACCTATAGCAGCAGGTAAACCATACCCCATCGTTCCAAGACCACCAGAAGTCATCCAATGTTTTGGTTCATCAAAATGATAATACTGCGCTGCCCACATCTGATGCTGCCCGACATCCGTTGTAATATAAGCATTCGCATCTTTGGTAAAAGCATACAGCCGTTCAAGAGCATATTGCGGCATAATGACATCTTTTTTCTCCGCATATGCCAATGAATTACGAGCCTTCCAACGGTTAATTTGCGTCCACCACGCCTCACGGACTTCACTGTTAAACGCTGGTTGCTGTATCTTTAAGAGTTGCGTCATATCTCCTAAAACACAAGCCACATCACCAATAATTGGAACTTCTGCTTTTACAATTTTATTGATAGAAGAAGGGTCAATATCAATATGAATAATACGCGCATGAGGTGCAAATGCATCAAGGCGCCCGGTGATACGATCATCAAATCGTGCTCCAACAGCTAACATGACATCACAATCATGCATGGCCATATTAGCCTCATAGGTTCCATGCATTCCAAGCATTCCAAGCCAATTTTTACCGGAAGCAGGATAAGCACCAAGTCCCATTAATGTTGAAGTAATCGGAAAATCCCCCAATTGAACCAAATTACGTAAAAGCTGTATAGCTTTCATCCCCGATGAAATAACACCACCACCAGAATAAATAATAGGGCGTTTTGCCTCAACTAAAAGAGAAACGGCAGATTCAATAGCCTTAGTATTCCCTTTCAACGATGGAAAAGAATGTAAAGACTCCTGAACTTGAGGTGCTCTATAAAATCCTGAAGCAAATTGAACATCCTTAGGAATATCAATCAAAACCGGCCCAGGACGACCTGATTGAGCAAGAAAAAAAGCTTCATGAATAATAGCCGCAAGATCATTGACATTTTTAACCAGCCAATTACGCTTCGTACAAGGCTTTGTAATTCCAACTGTATCAGCCTCTTGAAAAGCATTTGTTCCAATCACCGTTGTTGACACCTGCCCAGAAAAACAAATAAGAGGTATCGAATCCATAAGAGCATCTTGCAAAGGTGTAACAGCATTCGTTGCCCCTGGACCAGAAGTCACAAGCATAACCCCTACCTTCCCTGTGCTGCGTGCATAGCCTTCAGCTGCATGCCCTGCAGCTTGTTCATGGCGCACCAAAATATGCTGGAGTGTATCTTGGTGATAAAGAACATCAAAAATAGGCAAAACAGCCCCACCAGGATAACCAAAAATATGTTCAACGCCTTGATCTATAAGAGCTTGAACCACTATTTCAGCGCCCGACATTATTTTTCCATCTGCACTCTCTTGCTTTCTTGGATCATTTCTCATTTTTCCCACTCACCTACTTTATAGGACAATAAAAAAGCCCCTAACGGAGCCCATAAAAAAAGCCCCCAAAGGAGCCCATTACACAACACATACTGTATGATTACCCCCATTATTCCAACGTATAAAATATATAAAAAATTCCTTGTAGAGAGATTTCTAATTCCATTGATACCATTCGTCAATAAAAAATTATATTTTCTAAAAAATTTCTTTTTCACGAATTATCTTTTATCTTTCGATAAGTTTCTTTGCAAAGCTCTAACTCTTTTATCAAAAAGTAAGCATCCATTCTTCATCAAATTGATTACGAAACCATGTCATTTGTCTTTTTGCATATCTCCTCGTTTGTATTTTCACCGCTTCAAGAGCACTCTCAAAGCTTCTATATCCATCCAAATAAGCCATAAACTCAGGTATACCAATAGCCTTCATTGCTGGTAATGAAGGGGAAAGTTTAAGTTTTTTCATAGCCACCACTTCTTCTAAAGCTCCTCTTTCAATCATAGAATCCAAGCGTTTATGAATACGTTCATAAAGCAGAGGACGTGGTGGCATGAGAAGAATTTTTTCGGTCAAATTTGGCGCAATGAGAGGTGTTGTTTTTTGTTTCTGCCACCAACTGAGCGACTTACCGGTTGCATCATAAACTTCCAAAGCACGTACAATACGCTGTCTATCGTGCGAAGAAATTTTTTCAGCAACAACAGCATCAATCTGCAACAACTGGCGATAAAGACTTTCAGGTCCCTCTTTATCAAGTAGCAAACGCCACTTCTGCCGCACAACATCTGGAACATGAGGGATTTCCGAAATCCCCTCTAAAAGAGCACGAAAATAAAGTCCTGTTCCACCAACAAAAATAACTGATCTTAAAGAAAAAGTAGCCAATAGCTTCTCGACATCACACAACCATTGCCCTACTGAATAGTTCAAAGTAGGACTCACATGACCATAAAGATAATGGGGAACAATCGCGGTGTCAGCCTCCCTCGGCCGTGCCGTTAAAATATTTAAAACATCATAAACCTGCATTGAATCAGTATTAATAATGAGAGCATTTTTTTCTTGAGCCATTTGCAAGGCAAGTTCTGACTTCCCACTTGCCGTTGGCCCTGCTATTAATGTAACTGTTCTCTGTGTCATGAATAGCAATTTCTCCCAATCAATAACTTATTGCAACATGCAGACACCCCCAAAGCCTTCCTGTATTTTCTCTCCATTATCATAGAGTAAATACTTCAAACAAAAATACGAACACAAATTCCCCTTAAGACAAAGCCCCTTATGAAACTTATAAAAAAGAAAAAATGGACTTAATAACAACACCAAAGGAATTTCCAAGCATTTTTTGCTATCATAATTCAATAACAAACCACAGCTATAATAATTCTGTCCGTTAAGGCCATTAAAAATATACTCTTTGTCATCATTTATGAAAATAATACTAAGTTTAATCTATACAATCAAATAGCTTTATTTTTTCCTATAAAAATAGCATGCTACGCCGGTTTATAATAAGAGCCTCATAAAGTATCATATCAATACCATTTACTTGCGCATCACAAGCAGAGATAAAAATGGACTTAAGAAAGGTGTACCAATATCTCTTATGCAGCATTTCAAAGTCTAGGCTGTTACAATATTGAGAACTGAAAAATACTATGATGACACCAATTTATACTTTGATATTCAGCATAAAGATATAATAATTTCCAATGGATTTTATATTGCACACCCCATACTCTCTATCGTGAAATGAGCTTGAGAAATATTGGACATCACATGGCTGACTTGCAAAATATCCCACACACTAAGGCTGATAAAAAACAAAAAATAATTTTTTAAGGATCAATCCATTAGGAGCGTTACGAACCGTAACTCTCCATCTGGACGCGCTACAATAAATAGAGCATTTTTGCGTCCAGCTTCACGTAATTTATGAATACGTTTTTTAGCCTCATCAATTGTTGTGATAGAACTCTGATTGATATCAACAATCACTTCACCAACGCGAATACGCTTTTTATCCGCGGCACTATTTTGTGCAACAGATGTCACCACTAGTCCTCGAAGTTTATCTGAAATTGAATAACGATGACGCAAATCCTCTGTCAGTTCAGATAACGTCATTCCCATAAATTGCATTGTCACGTTTTTCGACAGATCTTGATTTTTTTTATCATCAACTTCTTCTGTATCTTCATTTGGATCTGTTTCAATCAAACGTCCAAGCTTAACTTTTACTGTTGCTTCTTGCCCATTGCGTAAAATAGTAACGTCCACCACTTTTCCTTCTGAACTTTCTGCAACTAAACGCGGCAAATCACGTGCATGCTTAATTTTGGAATTACCAAAGGAAAGAATAACATCTCCAGTTTGTAACTGGCTATTATCTACATTATTTTCTTCCGTCTGTTCTATTTTACCAGCCACCAATGCTCCCACAGCATTGTCCAATTTTAAACTTTTTGCAATATCCTCTGTTACCGGCTGAATACGAATAGCCAACCAACCACGCCTTATTTCTCCAAAATCACGCAATTGATTGATAACAGAAAGAGCCATATCCGATGGAATAGCAAATCCAATACCGATAGATCCTCCCGAAGGTGAAACAATTGCTGTATTAATGCCAATGACTTCACCATTTCTATCAAATAACGGCCCACCAGAATTTCCCCGATTAATTGCTGCATCTGTTTGAATAAAATTATCATAGGGACCAGCATTAAGATCACGGTTACGTGCAGAAATAATACCAACCGTCACACTTCCACCAAAACCATAAGGATTACCAATAGCCATAACCCAGTCACCAATACGTGCTTTTTCTGAGTCACCAAAACGCACAGCTTTTAATTTTTTACTTCCTGCATCGACTTGAAGCAACGCCAAATCAGTTTTGCTATCCTTTCCAAGAAGCTTTGCCTTTAGTTTTGTACCATCCGTAAAATTAACTTCAATATCATCAGCATCTACAATAACATGATAATTTGTAACAATAATCCCTTTTTGCGCATCAATCACAAAACCAGAGCCTAAAGAACGCACCTTTTGAAATTGACTATCTTTTTGACCATCCTTGGGTGTAAAAAAATCACTGAAATATTCCTCCAGCAATGAATCTTTTGGGATAACGGGTACCGAGGTGTTTGCATCCTGTTCTGTTCCTTCAACAGTCTGCGCCGTGGAAATATTCACAACTGTTTCCAAAAGCTCAGAAGCTAAATCAGGAATAGAAAGCAATGCCTTGCTTGTCTCGGCTCCCCAAGACAAACTCACTGATCCTGATAGAAACAAAGTCACACAAAAAACAACTCTTGTGATAAAAAACTTTAAAAACGTATTTTTACTCACGATACTTCTATCCATGACATGCCTTTAATCAAAGATGCAAAGAGCCCCACTAAATTTATCTACGTAAAACCAGCACGGCTCGATACTCTCTACCACTTTTACCATAAAAGAAAATGGTCACAGATCATTCTTTTCATGCAAAATCTCGTATCTGCAATCCATTATTTTATCTATTCTCTCCCGATTTTGGATCAGTTTTACTGAGGCCAGTATTCATTGTCGGTAAGAATGCTTTATTTGCCTGCGGCGGATTACGAAAATAGAAAAAGAAATCCTCATTTGGAGAAATCACCATCGGTGTTTTCTCTAAATTCTTGTATTGTTCCATCGCCAACCAAAAATCGTAAAAAGACGGATTAGCCTCCCTCGCATTCAATAAAAGACGAATACTTTCAGCTTGACCTTCACCACGGGTAATTTCAGCATCACGCTTTGCAGCTGCTACAATTTCTTCATATTCACGATTAGCTTCTGCCACAATACGATCTCGCTCCTGCTGACCACGAGCCCGGATATTTTCCGCAGCAGCTTCACGTTCAGCTGCCATTTGCCGATAGACATCTTCTGAAACAGCATCAGTCAAATCGGTTTTACGAATACGCACATCAACAATGGTAATACCCAACGAGCCTGCATCTACAGAAAATTGCTTCTGTACTTCAGCCATCATCGCGCCTCGTTCATCCGATAAGGCTGCTTTAAATTCTCGCTTACCATAAACAGCACGCAAAGCGTCAATAAACCGTGGTGCAAGGTTTTCACGTGCCGCAATTTGTGGACGCCCAGAAGCAATGCGCTGTAAAAACAACTTAGGATCTGTAATACGGTAAATAAAGAACGCATCCACCTCATAATACGCACCACCACGAACCTGTACAGATTGTGTAGGAACATCGTAACGCAATAACCGATTATCAACAATGATCATCTTATCGATAAAGGGCGCCTTGAAATAGATTCCAGGATTAGATTCTACCTGAACAATTTGTCCAAAACGCTTAATTGCTACTTGTTGACGAGGATAGACGATAAATACGGACATCCACAAAATCATCAAAACAAACACTATAGCACTAAAAACAAACAAAAAGCGAGATTGCTGCATAATTAATCTCCTCCAGAAATACGAGAATCTAAGAGTAACGCAGGACGCGCTGCTGTTGCCTTTACTTTTTCCGATGACTTGCTACGCAACAATTCATTCAAAGGTAAATAAGGCACCGCTGGAGAATTTGCCTGATCAAGAACCAGCTTATTTGGTGAAGAAAGAATCCGCCCCATCGTCTCCATATAGAGACGGTAGCGAGCAGCTTCTGGTGAAATCGCAGCCTCTCGAGCTATCGCCTGAAAACGTTCAGCACGCCCTGTTGCCTCTTCAACCATTTGTGCCTTTTCACCTTTTGCGATTTCCCGTGTGCGTGAAGCTTCACCATTTGCTAAACCAATTTTCGTAAAACGCACACGATTCCCCTCTTCAATCATTCTTCCACGTTCCTGCTCCGCCTGCTGAACAGAATTAAACGCAGCAGCAACCTTTGTCGGAGGAGCAGCTTCACTGATAGAAACACGGCTTATTTCGACACCAAGTTGATATTTATCCACAGTCAACTGGATAATCTTTCTAACGTCATTAGCAACTTCTTCTTTCTTGTCACGTAAAACATCATCAACCGGCCGCGAACCAATGACCTCACGCATTGCACTCTCAGCAACTTGGCGGACAGTTCCCTCTTGATCATTCACATTGAATAAAAACTGACTAGGGTATGAAATCCGGTAATAAACGGAAAAATTAACATTAACGATATTTTGATCACTCGAAAGCATTAAACCATCACTTTGTTGCGCCTGACCGGGCTTCCCACCAATCGCGATTGTTTTTTCCGTTAAAGGGACTTTCATATAGGTCTCAATTGGCCAAAAATGAAAATGCAACCCATCACCAATAATGCCTTCTTTAGGGATGCCAAAGCGCAACTCTACCGCTTGTTCATTTTGCTGAACAATATAAATTGACTGGTATAGCCAAAAAAACACAATAAGCAGAAGGAATAAAACAGAAAAACTGCTTCTCCCGAATTGTTTAAACTGATCCTGCCCTTTGCGCAAAATTTCATTAAGATTAGGACCATTTTCGCCACCAGAACCAAAGAGATTCTTAGCTGGTGTCTTTTTGTCACCACTGTTTTTATCGCCACTCCACGGGCCACCACCATTTTGATTTGTCCAGGGCATTATCACCTCTTTAACTGATTACCACTACTCGAACACCAACCATTTGCTTGATCTTATAGGGTGTCTCTTACCTCATTACAATACAACTGATAAACCCTTTCACTTCATATTACAAAAAATTATTTCCGCTCATAAACAACAAAACGTGTCGGATGACTATCTTTATCCCCTTTTGGAATATCTTGTGTTTGCACAATAGTCCACTTTTCTTTATCAAAAACAGGAAAAAAACTATCACCTTCTATAGAAGCTAAAACTTCTGTAAGGAATATTTTATCAGCCATATGCAACCCTTGTTGAAAAATTTCACCCCCACCAATAATAAAAATTTCCTCTACATCATTTTGAGAAGCAACATTTGTTGCAAGAGAACAAGCTTGCGATAAAGAGTGAGCAACATCAGCCCCTTCAGCACAAAAGGTACAATCACGCGTAATGACGATATTTGTACGCCCTGGTAAAGGTCTCCCAATAGAATCCCAAGTTTTTCTTCCCATAATAATGGGCTTACGCAACGTCAAAGCTTTAAAGCGTTGCAAATCCGTCGATAAATGCCACGGCATGGCACCTTCACGACCGATAACACCATTTTCTGCAACAGCAGCAATTAAACAAATGGAAATCGTCATATTGCTACCGGCGCTTTAATATGGGGTTGTGCTTCATAATTAAGCAACTCAAAATCCTCAAATTGAAAAGAAAAAAGATCTGTTACCGCTGGGTTTATGCGCATACATGGCAAAGCATTTGGTATACGAGACAATTGATATTTTGCCTGTTCAAAATGATTAGAATAAAGATGAGCATCTCCCAGAGTATGAATAAAATCGCCTACTTTAAGACCGCTTACTTGCGCAATCATCATCGTTAGCAATGCGTAGGATGCAATATTGAATGGAACACCTAAGAAAATATCCGCCGAACGCTGATAAAGTTGACAAGATAATTTCCCCTCCGCAATGTAAAATTGAAAAAGACAATGACACGGAGGCAACGCCATTTCCTCTATTAATGCAGGATTCCAAGCTGATACAATCAAGCGACGAGAATCTGGCGTCTCCTTAATCATCGTTAAAAGATTGTTAATTTGATCAATATGGCGTCCATCAGGAGCGGGCCAAGAACGCCACTGATAACCATAAACAGGACCAAGATTTCCCTTTTCATCAGCCCACTCGTCCCAAATTGACACACCATGCTCTTTCAACCAAGCGATATTTGTATCGCCTTTAAGAAACCACAAAAGTTCATAAATAATTGAACGTAAGTGTAGTTTCTTTGTTGTCAACAACGGAAATCCTGCTTGTAAATCAAAACGCATCTGATACCCAAAGATAGATCGCGTTCCAACACCCGTTCGATCTGTCCGATCAATACCCTGATTTAAAACATGAGATAAAAGAGCAAGATATGATTTCATGAGGGTATTATGTCCGATTCTTCTTATTATAGAAAATAAAAACTGTAAAATCCGTACAAACATAATTCAAATCTTTTTCCAAAAACATCTTACACAAGAAATTATCATGATCTAACTAAATTTTTGATGCAAAAGATAAAATACTATAGACAGCTTCTAAAAAAATGACATAAATGAACAAAGATGGATGAACATCAAATAAAGGGATCGACTATGGAAAAACAAGAAGCTTTAAAACCACATGATACAAGAAAACGTATCTGGGCTATCGTGTCCAGTGCATCAGGTAATCTAGTAGAATGGTATGACTTTTATGTTTATTCCTTTACATCTATTTATTTTGCATCACAATTCTTTCCCTCAGATGGCAATGACGTTACGCAACTTTTAAAAGCGGCGGGTGTTTTTGCTATTGGTTTTCTTATGCGCCCAATAGGCGGATGGCTTTTTGGCTTCATTGCCGATCGTTACGGACGCAAACGCTCAATGCTTATCTCTGTTTTTATGATGTGTGGTGGTTCGTTCTTAATCGCCCTACTTCCTACCTATGAAACCATTGGAATGGCAGCAGGAATTCTTTTACTTTTACTCAGAATGCTTCAGGGGCTTTCTGTCGGTGGTGAATATGGTACAACAGCAACTTATATGAGCGAAATCGCCCTCAAAAATCGCCGCGGATTTTTTAGCTCTTTCCAATATACCACACTGATTGGTGGTCAACTTCTAGCCAGTCTCGTTATATTCATTTTAGCGCTTTATCTCACCGAAGATCAGCTAAAAGCGTGGGGCTGGCGTATTCCATTTGCCATTGGTGGATGCGGCGCAATTGTTGCGATTTATCTACGCCGCACACTCCATGAGACAACGACCAAAGAAAGTCGTTCTAGTGCACAAGCTGGTAGTATTAGGGGACTTCTGAGCAACCACCGAAAAGCTTTCTTTCTGGTTATTGGCTTTACAGCTGGAGGATCGCTCACATTCTACACCTATACGACTTACATGCAGAAATATCTGATCACAACCACTGGCTTTGATAAACATACAGCCACAACAATCATGACAGCTGCACTCTTTGTTTTCATGTTACTCCAACCCCTCTTTGGTGCTCTTGCAGATAAAATTGGAACAAGAACTTCACTCCTTATTTGGAGTGTCTTATCTATTATCTTTACCATTCCTGGACTTAATATGATTGGTAGTACTGATAGTACATGGATTGCTTTATCAGTCATTACTGGAATGCTCTGCATTATGAGCTTTTATACATCTATCTCTGGCATTGTAAAATCAGAAATGTTTCCTGCTTCAGTACGAGCAATAGGAGTTGGGCTCTCTTATGCTATTGCCAACGCACTGTTTGGCGGTTCTGCTGAATATGTCGCACTTGGATTAAAAGATCTTGGATATGAATCTGTCTTCTATTTTTATATAACCGGCATGATGATTATTGCATTCATTGCTGTTCTCTTAATGCCAGATGCTCGCAAAAAAGGGTATTTACAAGGAGACGATATTCATTAACCTTTAATGTTAACAAACAAGGATTTTAACAAAAAAGCCCAGAGTACTGGGCTTTTTTTATATCCTTTCCGATAGAAGTTTAAAGCTCACAATTTTTTATCCCTTCAAACACTCTAAAGAAGCAATGTTCCCTCCTGCACACGCCGCTTATAAAAATAAATGGCTTCATATTATTATGTAATAAATACTTCTTTAGCTGAATTTAATTCACTGAAGATAAAAAACGTTTGATTTATTTTAATATTCCCATGCCCACTCAAAATCGAAGAAAAGTGATTATCTTTCAAGATAATTTTATCAATAATAAAGATTACACTCATGATTTTGTTTAATACGTTCTTAATAGTACCCCCTCATGCAAAACAAATTCTTTCATGAAAATAGAAAATACCATTATATTATGAATTCGCACACTTTTTTGAGAAACATTTCTCAATGCACCCAACTCCATTTCACAACGACACCCGTGAATGACATAACGTAAAAGCCCCGTAAAATATAAACATGAACATTACTCTCTTTACACTTAATAAAAGTGCAAGCCGCTATCATTATACTTTTGACGAACTCTTAATATTGTACTCCCCCTTAACACTTAAGCTCATTCATAAAAAGTATTTTAACAGATACACCAACCTCGCATGAAATAGTCAATAACATCATTTTACGAAACAACATCAAGCATATAAACTAAAGAGTATCATATCTTCATAAACACTCTGCATATGCAAATAATTCACAATCAAACAAAAAATAATATTTCCTTAAGGATAGTAAAAAGCGTATGATTTACGCAATGTAACAACACCATGAGCCCAAAACACCACTGATAGCTCTAGAAAAAATCTTTATGTTTCCCTAAAAAATTATCATGATACAATGGCGTTTTTATAATGCACATCGTAAATAGCTTTAAAAAGAAGAAAAGTTATAAATCTAAAAGGGGAATACTTCATGAATAATCAAACAACTTTAGATCCACATGATACAAGGAAACGTATTTTTGCTATCATATCCAGCGCATCAGGAAATCTGGTAGAATGGTACGACTTTTATGCTTACTCCTTTGCATCGGTTTATTTTGCATCACAATTTTTTCCTGAAGATGAAGATATTGTTACACAACTGTTAAAAACGGCAGGAATCTTTTTTATTGGCTTTCTTATGCGTCCAATTGGAGCATGGCTCTTTGGATACATTGCGGATCGTTATGGACGTAAACGCTCAATGCTTATTTCTGTTTTTATGATGTGTGGTGGCTCTTTTCTCATTGCCATACTTCCCACTTATAAAACCTTGGGAATAACAGCAGCATTTCTTCTCCTTTTAGTCCGTATGTTTCAAGGGCTTTCCGTTGGCGGTGAATATGGTACAGCAGCAACGTATATGAGTGAAGTTGCGCCCAAAAATCGTCGTGGTCTCTTTGCTTCTTTTCAATATGCAACAACGATCTCAGGTCAACTTCTGGCAAGTTTTATAATATTTATTTTAGCCATTTACCTTAACGAGGATCAGTTAAAAGCATGGGGATGGCGTATTCCCTTTGTCATTGGTGGCTTTGGAGCAATCGTTGCAATTTATCTGCGTAGCTTGCTTCATGAAACAACAACCCTCAAAAGCCGCTCTGAACAACACGCTGGTAGTCTTAAAGAACTTTTTCGTAATCATAAAAAAGCTTTCTTTTTGGTTGTTGGCTTTACAGCTGGTGGATCTCTCACATTTTATACATACACCACTTATATGCAAAAATATCTGATCACAACCACTGGTTTTGATAAACAAACCGCAACAACGATAATGACTGCCGCCCTCTTTGTTTTTGTGCTACTCCAACCCCTTTTTGGTTCCCTAGCCGATAAAATTGGAGCAAGAGCTTCACTCATTAGTTGGGGGGCATTATCCATTATCTGCACCATTCCTGTACTTAAAATGATCGGTAATGCCCATAATCCATGGACAGCACTCTTAATCATTATTGGAATACTCTGTGTTATGAGTTTTTATACGTCCATTGCTGGTATCATAAAAGCAGAATTGTTCCCTGCTTCAATCCGAGCAATTGGTGTTGGATTTGCTTTTGCCATTGGCAACGCACTCTTTGGCGGTTCTGCTGAATATGTAGCGCTTGGATTAAAAAATATGGGATACGAATCTGTTTTCTTTTTTTACATCGTTGGTATGATGGTCATTGCACTCATCTCTATTCTTCTTATGCCCGATATAGATAAAGGAGGATATCTCGATAAAGACGATAGACTTCATTAAACTTATTTTCTGGATAAAAAAAGCCCAAGAAATTGGGCTTTTTTTGATCTCCTCTCCACCCTAGTAAAGAACGAAAAGCCCGCCCCGCATTCATCTTACAAACAACTCAGTTTCTTTTAAATTGTCTATAGTTACTGCCCTCTTTAATGTAATTTACTTGATAAGATTCTATGGGCAGCCCTACCCTAAATATTTATCACGATATCTAAAAAACACCTCATACGGAAAACCTTATCTGAGGCTTACCTCACCCTCCTAAATGATGATGTGTTATGATACAATAAGATAATTAAGGACACAAAATCCCCTTTTACATTACTTAAGCTTTTTGAAATATTTTCAGTTTTGGGGCTTTCTGCTCATAAAGACCATCTCTTCTATAATCCTCCGGTATGATGCCAATATTGCATTCTTCTCATCAAGTTTAAAGGTATCTTGATCTACTTTTCAATGTTCTCTCCCTTTAAATGCAATGTGATAACTTTTTATTCTACAACACAAGTAAAAATCTTAAAACGAATGACAACATAACTCTAATAAATCATCTTAAAGAGTTTCCCTAAGAAATTATTATAATACCATTGAATTTTTCTGGAAATCATAAACAATTATGTTTAGAAAATATGAACTATAAATCCAAAAGGGGAACAATTCATGAAAAATGAAACAACTTCAGCATCACAGGATGCAAGAAAACGTGTTTTTGCTATTATAGCAAGCGCATCAGGAAATCTCGTAGAATGGTATGATTTTTACGTTTACTCATTTGCATCAATTTATTTTGCATCACAATTCTTTCCCTCCGATGGTGATACGATTACGCCACTGTTAAAAACCGCAGGTGTGTTTTTTATTGGCTTTCTTATGCGCCCTATTGGAGCTTGGTTTTTAGGGTTTGTCGCCGATCGTTATGGACGTAAACGCTCGATGCTTATATCCATTTTTATGATGTGTGGTGGCTCTTTTTTCATCGCCATACTTCCCACCTATGAAACCTTAGGAGTAACATCAGCAATCCTTTTACTTTTAGCTCGGATGATGCAAGGACTTTCAGCAGGTGGTGAATATGGTACAGCAGCCACTTATATGAGCGAAGTTGCTCTCAAAAAACATCGTGGGCTTTTTGCTTCTTTCCAATCTGCCACCCTTATTACAGGTCAACTTCTTGCCAGCTTCATTATATTTATTCTAGCATCTTATCTCTCTGAAGATCAGTTAAAAGCATGGGGATGGCGCATTCCTTTTGTGATTGGTGGTTTCGGGGCAGTGATTGCGATTTATCTGCGTCGTTCTCTCCACGAAACAACCACGAAAGAAAGCCGCTCTCACAAACACTCTGGCAGTCTTAAGGAACTTCTCACCAAGCATACAAAAGCCGTTGTCGTAATTGCATGCTTTGCATCAGGAGGATCACTCACATTTTACACCTTTACGACTTATATGCAAAAATATCTGATCACAACCACCGGCTTTGATAAACATACCGCAACAACGATTATGACAGCTGTACTATTTATTTTCATCCTATTCCAACCCATAGCTGGTATCATAGCCGATAAAATTGGAACAAAAACTTTACTTATCATTTGGAGTATACTCTCTGTCATCTTTACATTTCCTGGACTCTGGATAATCGGTAATACGCATAGTATATGGGTTGCCTTTTCCGTCATTATTGGCTTGCTCTTCATTATGAGCATGTATACATCCATCTCTGGTGTCGTCAAATCAGCAATGTTTCCCTCTTCAATACGCGCATTAGGCGTTAGCATCTCTCATGCCATTGGCAACGCCTTATTTGGTGGTTCTGCTGAATACGTTGCGCTTGGATTTAAAAAGTACGGTCATGAATCACTCTTTTATTTTTATATAACCGTCGTGATGATCATGGCATTCATTGCTCTTCTCTTTGTCCCGAGTATGCGTAAAGGAGGCTACCTCCAAGAGGATGAAAAACATTAACCCTTTTTATCAACGAAAAAGCCCAAGAAATTGGGCTTTTTTTATCATTATCACAAATTTAATATTGTTTAAATTTTATGAAGTGCATTAAGTTGCTTAGCAACTAGATAATAAAAAGTCAGTCGACTTTTTCTACGCTCTCCAGACATCATCTCAGCCACTTTTGAAACAGCCGTTTTAGCACTCTTCTCATCGGCTTCTAAAACATCTTGAACCCATTTTTCAACACGTTCTAACTCTTTTGGATCCGATATAGCAACAAGCGCTGCATCCTGCTTTTTCATCACTAAAGCTAAACGACGGCTAAGTCGTTCTACTGCTGCTTCATCGGGATTTGAATCATATAGTTTAATATCTGCTAAATTATTTGTCATTTTGCATCATCTCCTCTCCAAAAATGAGCGGACTATACTTTACAGCCGCATCATATAGCTCCATAAATAATTAGAGGATTAAAAATATTAACAACCCCCCCTTTTCCTAAGACTGTTCTTCATCTATATTTAGAGGGCTGGTTTACCAGCTATGGTAATAAATGGACGGTGAAATAAACCTATTGGACCCGGGGGCGGTACCCGGCGCCTCCACCAAAATATAAGAAACCAAAATTATATTTTGGTGGGGGCGAAATAGGATCGACAAGGGTGTAAAGATCGCTCTTTTACTCGGCATTGTACCACCGTTATCGGGCTAAATGAGTAGTTGCAAATGACAACTATGCGGAAGCACGTCTCGCCGCTTAAGGTGGTGTGAATGTTTCAATTTAAGTCTTAAACCGTCGCAGGTTTAAGCGGGGTTCGGAGGCACCTGGCAACAGAAGCCTTCACTTTTTTAAATGTTGTTGATTGATCTATCAGACATTATCAGACATTATTTACCATAGAGTTTCGTATTTATTCGATTTATTGAGGTGCATCGTAGAAAAAATCTGCTAATTTAAAATATATTCTGTCACACAATATCAATACGCCCCATTCTGCTACGTGAAATAAAAGGAATAAACTTCGATGGTTAAAGATCAAATCCGTTACGATATTCTCGTTCAGGATGCGCTTCGTGGAGTTATCCGTAAAGTTTTATCGGAAGTTGCCAAAGCAGGTCTTCCGGGAAATCATCATTTTTTTATAACTTTTTTGACAAATGCCCCAGGCGTTAAAATTTCTCCTCGGCTAAAAAATCGCTATCCCGAGCAAATGACAATCGTCTTACAACATCAATTTAGAGATCTCAGTGTTTCAGAAACAGCTTTCGAAGTAACCCTCTCTTTCAGGGAAATAACCGAAAAGCTCGTGATTCCTTTTACTTCCATTCAGGTCTTTTATGATCCTGTAGCAGCATTTGAAGCAGCATTTGATCTGCCCTCAAATCTGACCTCTGGAGAAAGTGAAAATTCAGAAAATACCTCAACTACGCCTATTACCTTATCAAACAAACAAAAAAAAGAAAATACGCTTACAAAAGAACAAAATCTCAGTACAAATAAAGAACCTTCAAATAACGATGCAAAACAAAATCAAAGTGCTGATGTTGTCTCTTTAGATTCCTTTCGGAAAAAATAATTTTTCTCATGACTGAATTGATTAATCTTCGCCAATTTCGAAAACAAAAAAAACGTACAGAAAAATCTCTTTGTGCTGAGCAAAATCGTTATCGTTTTGGACGAACAAAAACTGAAAAAAATTTTGAGCAGCAAAAATCTTTAAAAATGCAAAAATTTCTTGATCAAAATCGTTTGCGAAACGACGAATAAAGGTGGAAAAATGCACGAAAATAATTCTATCGATTGGTCAAAAGTCATTCCACGAAAGATATCTGTTCGCGTTGATGGACACGCAACAAGCGTCTCTTTAGAACCACCATTTTTAGATATTCTAAAAGATATAGCCCGCAAAAAAGGACAATCTTTAGCCTTTATTATTACCGATATTGATAGCAAAAGACCACAACAAGTAAATCTTTCGGCTTCGTTACGCGTTTATGCCCTTCAAAGCGTTCTCACCCAAAGCCTTTAATGTTTGTGCTTATTTTTTTACGTTCTCTTTCTGTCTGTTCAACTGAAACTGTTGTGACTTTTTAAGAGAAGTTTTTTTAATCTAGAACTTCAATAAAAAAAAGACTACAAAAGAGAGATAATGAGTAATTTTTCTGATCATACCATACCTTTCTTTGAAGAAGATTCCCCTCCAGACCATGATAAGAAGAGCTCTGGTTTTTTCTCCCATACTCTAAAAGAACAAAAATCATATAACACAGACTATTTAGAACAACTCAATCCAGAACAGCAACAAGCTGTTATGAATACTGAGGGACCTCTTTTAGTTCTTGCAGGTGCTGGTACAGGAAAAACACGCGTTTTAACAACCCGTATTTCTCACATTTTACGCTCTGGACTTGCCTCTCCTCAGCAAATACTTGCTGTCACTTTCACCAACAAAGCAGCACGTGAAATGAAAATACGTATTGGTGAACTTATTGGAGAAGTTGTTGAAGGTATGCCTTGGCTTGGAACCTTTCATTCCACTGGAGCTAAAATTTTACGCCGTCACGCAGAGCTTGTTGATTTAAAAAGAAACTTTACAATTCTCGATAGCGATGATGTTCTTCGACTTTTAAAACAACTTATTCAAGCTGAAGGATTAGACGATAAGCGTTGGCCCGCACGAAACCTTGCCATGATGATTGATTCTTGGAAAAATCAAGGACTCTCACCAACACATATCTCAAAAAGTGATGCTCATTCCTTTGGTAATGGCATGGGACGTGAACTTTATCACAGTTATCAAAATCGATTAAAAGATCTTAATGCTTGTGATTTTGGTGACCTTCTACTTCATTCTATCTCTATCTTCCAACATAATCCAGATATCCTTCGCGAATATCATTCTCAATTTCGTTATATTCTCGTCGATGAATATCAGGATACAAATACAGCACAATATCTTTGGCTTCGCCTTTTGGCCCAACATCCTCAAGGTCAACATGTTAATCTTTGTTGTGTTGGCGATGATGATCAATCCATTTATGGATGGCGTGGTGCAAAAGTCGAAAACATATTACGTTTTGAAAAAGATTTTCCTTCTGCTAAAATTATTCGTCTAGAACGCAATTATCGCTCAACATCTCATATTCTCAAAACCGCCTCCCATCTCATTGCGCATAATGAAGAAAGACTGGGAAAAGTCCTTTTTTCTGCTCAAATAAAGAGCGAGGAAGAAAAGGTAAAAATTCATTCAGCATGGGATTCGGCAGAAGAAGCACGAGCAATTGGAGAAGAAATCGAACGCGCACAACAAACCGGTCATGCATTAAATCATATGGCTATATTGGTACGCGCATCATTTCAAATGCGTGAATTTGAAGATCGCTTTGTAACGCTTGGCCTTAATTATCGCGTTATTGGTGGTCCTCGTTTTTATGAGCGGATGGAAATACGTGATGCCATGGCTTATTTACGCGTTGTTGTCCAACCCACTGATGATTTAGCTTTTGAGCGTGTTATTAATACACCGAAACGCGGCATAGGAGATGCAACCCTGCGCATTCTTTATGAGAGTGCACGTGCACGTGCTGTTCCTCTCTTTTCTGCTGCCGCTGACATCATTGAAACAGATGAATTAAAGCCTAAGGCACGCAGTGCGTTACGAAGCCTCATTGAAAACTTCCGCCGCTGGCAAAATATGCTTCAAGACACTCCTCATAGAGAACTTGCCGAGATCGTCCTTGATGATTCTGGTTATACAACCATGTGGTTAGAAGATCGTTCACCAGAGGCTCCTACAAGACTAGAAAATCTTAAAGAAATGATTCGTTCCATGGAACAATTTGAAAATCTTCAAAGTTTTTTGGAACATGTTGCACTCGTTATGGAAACGGAAAATAATGAAAATATGGATGCAGTCAACATCATGACACTTCATTCAGCCAAAGGGCTTGAATTTGAAACAATTTTTCTTCCAGGTTGGGAAGAAGGACTCTTTCCCCACCAGCGCTCATTAGATGAAGGTGGACGTTCAGGATTAGAAGAAGAACGGCGTCTTGCTTACGTAGGTCTAACAAGAGCAAAAAAACATTTGCATATATGGTTTGTATCGAATCGAAGAATTCATGGACTTTGGCAACCTGCTCTTCCCTCCCGTTTTCTAGATGAATTACCAGCAGAACATATAGAAGTTGTAGAAATGGAAACATCCTATGGTGGTTATGGAAAATCTTCCTTTCAATATCACGATTCTTTTTATAATGACTATGCAACACCAAGACAAAAGCGTGCACAAAAAAACAAGAATATTGAAGGAAAAATTATCACGCAATCAATCTCTCATACACCATCAGATTTTTCTGTCAATGATCGGATTTTTCACATAAAATTTGGTTATGGTTATATTATAGCAATAGACGATCGTAAATTGACAATAATGTTCGAAAAAGCCGGAGAAAAGCGTGTACTAGATAATTTTGTAAACAAAGCTTAATTACAAGCAAACCATGATCCGTTTTTCCAAGAGATCATTTTGTTTTATTCTGACTATCATTTCCATTTGCGAACAAAGGCTTCAATGGGCAAATTTTGCATATCAGGCAATGCGTCGTGAATTTTATTAAGTGGCCAATCCCACCAAGCCATATCTAAAAGGCATTCTATCACATGATTGGGAAAACGCATCCGCAATCGCTTAGCAGGCACCCCAACGACAATCGTATAAGGCATAACATCTTTCGTTATAACAGCGTTCGCGCCAATGATAGCGCCATGACCAATTGTCACCCCAGGCATAATAACCGCACCATGTCCAATCCACACATCATGCCCAATAATAACACGTTTTGCACAACGCCTTTCACGAAAACCACTATCTAATGCCATATAACGAAAATATTCGTTTGGACGATAGGTTATTTTATGCGTTGAAACGCGCTCCATAGGATGCTCCAACGCATTCATCCGTACATGAGATGCAATAGAACAAAAACGCCCAATATCGCTATAAATAGCCTCACTATTACGCTCTAAATAAGAAAAATCTCCAACGGTTACATCCCGTAAAATCACCCGCTCATTAATTTCCACATAGCGCCCTAATTTACAACCATGCAGCCGCGCTGTCGTATGGATACGAGGTTCACTTTCATGAAATCGAAGATCTTTCTCAATATTCATACATCTTTCACCAATGTTTTATCAATAGATATGGAAAAACATACCAATCAAGCCAATAAAATCAACCATGAAACAAACATTGCAAAACAAACCTGCCGATGTTACAATTTCTCGATCTATCTAAGAGAGTCAAACTATGAAAAATGTAATACGCATCTTGGGGCTGACAATCATATTTCTTGCAGGTGTTTTTATTTATGATACGCTGACAAATAAGCCTTTAGGTGATAACTTTACTCTCACTGATTCTAATGGAAAAAATATTACTGAGGCTGATGTTCGAAGCAAGCCTTCAATAATTTTTTTCGGCTTCACTATGTGTCCTGAAAGCTGCCCTACCACACTGATGAATCTTGATCGATGGCTTACAGCCCTTGGGCCTGAAGCTGATAAATTAGGTATATGGTTTGTGACTGTTGATCCTGAACGTGACACACCAAAAGTACTCCATGATTATCTCAGTAATTTTAACAATAAAATTGTTGGCATTAGTGGAGATCCTGATAAAGTTCATAAAATGGTCAATTCTTTCAACATCGTTGCTGAAAAAGTCCCTGAAACAGATGGAAACTATACATATAACCATACAGCAGCAATTTTTTTACTCAAAAAAGGTGGAAAATTAGCTGGCGTTATTCGTTATGACACGAAAGAAAGCGATAGCGAATTAAAAGATGAAATCGCCATTGAACGGTTAAAAAAACTCATCTTAAACTAAAAAAAAGCCGATCAAAAGAAAGAACAGCATGTCGCAACAAATTCGCCTCTATTATACTGCTTCTAAAAATGAAGCAGAACGGTTCTATACCCTTATAGAAACAGCCTTTGACGAAGAAGGTTATCCTCTTGCTCTTACAGAGATAGATGAACAAAATGCTGTATATGAGCTTTCTCTATATGTCGATCAAGACAATCAAGAGAACGCATTAAAACATTTTGCAAGCGTTCTCTCTATAGATTTTGATAAAATTAATATGGAAGTTTTACCCAACATTGATTGGGTACAAAAAAGCCTAGAAGGACTAAAACCTGTGCAAGCCGGTCCTTTTTTCCTTCATGGAAGTCACAACCGAAACGCCATTCCAGCAAATGTTCTCCCTATTGAAATTGAAGCTAATCAAGCTTTTGGCACCGGACATCATGGAACAACAGCCGGTTGTTTAGAAATGATTGCCAAAGTCATGAAACACGAAAATCCCCAAAATGCCCTTGATCTTGGTACTGGGAGCGGTGTACTAGCCATTGGCATAGCAATGCTCAAACCAATTACTGTGCTTGCATCCGATATTGACCCAATTGCTATTCAAGTTGCACAACACAATATCGAATTCAATGGTGTCAATGAATATGTTACAGCTATTACAGCAACAGGTTTTGCCCATGATGCAATTGCATCACGAGCTCCTTTTGATCTCATTGTTGCCAATATCCTTGCTAATCCGCTTATTGAACTTGTGCAAGAAGTGGTAACGGCACTTCAAAAAGGGGGATCACTTATACTCTCTGGAATTCTTGAAGAACAACATGCCCATGTTTTGGAGACTTATATAAAACAAGGACTGAAGCATATCGAAACATACCACCGGCAAGGATGGGTTACGATACACCTGAAATAAAATAAAAGAAAAGGACGTCGTTATGTATCAATCTTTTGAGGCGACAACAAATCCTGCTTATGCAGCAGAACGCATTTCTTGCCTTCGTAAAGAACTCGATCACCTTGGACTCGATGGTTTTCTTGTTCCGCGGTGCGATGAACACCAAGGAGAGTATGTCCCTCCTCATGCTCAACGCCTTAGCTGGTTAACCGGCTTTACTGGATCAGCTGGGATTGCACTGATTTTAAAAAACAAAGCCATCATATTTACAGATGGGCGATATAAGCTCCAAGTTCGCCAACAAACTGATCCTGATATTTTTAATTATGAAGATCTCATAACTTGTCCTCCCTCACAATGGCTTGAAAAAAATGGTCAAAAACTTTCTATTGGCTTTGATCCATGGCTCCACACGATTGCTGCCACCGATGCATTAAAAAACGCATTAGAAATGAAAGCAGGTGGAAAACTTGTAGAAGTTCAACATAATCCCATTGATCTGCTCTGGCATGATCAACCAAAATTACCACAATCTGCCTTATCAATTCACCCTCTCAAATATGCTGGGTGCGATACAGATGAAAAACTCGCTTTGATTTACAAAGATATACAGCAAACTCATGCAAATGCTTTTATTTTTACAGACCCCTCTTCCATTGCATGGACATTCAATATACGGGGCAATGATGTTTCCAACACGCCTTTTTCCCTTTGTTTTGCTCTCATTCCACTTAACAAAACACCAGCTTTATTCATTGACAGCAAAAAACTTGGTGTAGAACAGAAACAATATCTAGAACGTTATGCAAAATTATATGAACCAGAACAGCTTATTCCCAAGATCAAAGAGTATGTTCAAAAAGGGACAGTGTTTGCCTTAGATCCACAGCTAACATGCGAAAAATTACGAACTGTTATTGAAGAAAAAAATAGCTTTTTTATCACACTTACCGATCCTGCTGCTCTACCACGTGCCATTAAAAATGACACAGAACTCAATGGCGCACGCAAAGCGCATCTACGCGATGGTGTTGCCCTAACCCGTTTTTTTTCTTGGTTAGATAAACAAATACCAGGGTCAATAAGTGAAATTTCTGCTGCTCAAAAATTAGAAGAATTTCGCATAAATACAGCAAAAGAAATGGGAGAAAAACTTGAAGATCTTTCTTTTGATACAATCTCCGCAACAGGAGAAAATGGTGCCATTATTCATTATCGTGTAACAACGCAAACAAATAAACAACTCAAAGCCGGTGAACTTTACCTCGTTGATTCAGGTGGACAATATCGTGATGGCACGACTGATGTCACACGTACAGTAGCAATTGGGAATATTGGAGAAGAAGAAAAACGCTGTTTCACTCTTGTTCTCAAGGGCATGATTACTCTTTCAACTGCTTGCTTTCCCAAAAGAACCCGTGGACAAGACCTTGATGCTCTTGCACGCATTGCATTGTGGAAAGCTGGTTTTGATTATGCCCATGGCACCGGTCATGGTGTTGGATCTTATCTTTCTGTCCATGAAGGACCGCAAAATATTTCTCGTAAAGGGTGCCAAGAACTCATCTCCGGTATGATTCTTTCAAACGAGCCAGGCTATTACCGCGAAGGCGCTTTTGGTATCCGTCTTGAAAATTTGATGATTGTGAAGCCAGCACAAAAAATTGATGGTGGAGATATAGAAATGCTCTCGTTCGAAACACTTACACATTGCCCCATTGATCGACGGTTAATCCTTCCAGAGCTTTTGACACAAGAAGAACGACAATGGCTCAATGATTACCATGCGCGCGTTTATCAGATGAATGCACCTTACTTAAATGAAGAAGATAAAAAATGGGCAAAAGAAGCAACAATGCCCCTTTAAATGAAGCAACCTATAACTTTTACCCTTTCTACAAAACACTACACCCTTCTCTTTTAAAGAGAGAAGTGCGAATTTACCATCAGCAAACACAAAAAATATTTCTACAAGATACTTCAAGTTTTTTGCTGGTACGGTAAACGCTAACCTCGGTGAAGCAAGATGAGATACACCTATACGCGGTAATACTTATCTTGGCGATCTCCATCTAGACACTCTCATATCCCTAGTTTCTTTATATGGAAACTTTCGTTATATTTTGTAACCCTCCGCATCGTATTTCTAAAACACCTATTATAACCAGCTTATTACGCTGTTTGGATTCAAAAATTCTGCATATTTATTCGAATAAATTTTACCTTTTTGTTTGCTTCACAATGATAATTTATATTATTTTAATTCTTGAATCATTTACAATAGCTGTAATTCATTATAATACATATTGCTACAATGAAATAGAATCTGCCATGAAATAAAATTAAGTATTTAGAATTAAAAGAAGGAGCATGATGATAACATCAGCGTTAAGATTTTTTATTTATTTGCATAGTTAACAATACAATATTATTTTCTAGACTATTACTTACTGTTGAAAAAACGTTATCCACAATATAGATAGTTTCCAACTGCACAGTATAAAAACAACATATATGGAGGCATGTGTTTTTACCTGAATGTGTTATTCAGCTAAAAATTAACGACAATAACAGAGGATATAAAAACTAGATAACACAAAAACAGTCACGTAAATAAAGAAGATTCAAACTCTCTACAGAGTTTTACAAATGCTCTGAAAAATACACAATAAAACGTGTGTCTTATAGCTTGTTAGTTAACAAAATCTTAAGCACAGATCTTAGTAATCTATATCCTTTCCTTATCCAGTATTTTAGAAATAAAGTGACTATCTTAATGCGTATAATTTTATTTTATTCCGTAATATTATTATTTGGATACTATATTGGGCCTTCTGTATTGAAGGAAATTACTAAATTTAAGCGAGTTCCTATTGCTTTATTTTCTGAAAATCAAGTCATTACTCAAAATCAGTACGATAAATTATACGAAGAGTACGTAAAGACACAATATCCTGATAATATATACGAAGAGCGCCTAGAAATTGCAAAAAAATATCTGGATAATAAGAGTTATGGTGTATATCATGTTCTAAGCCCTGGGATGATAGTACTAATTCCTGAAAATATAAATCTTATCCATGCGAAAGTTGTTTGGTGTGCATGCCTTGTGGACTTATTACAGGGAGAGTACAATAAAAAATTTCCAGCATTATCCCTCCCTACCTACCTACATACATAAGCTACATTCTCAATATAATTGGAAAGAAAACGATTTCATTTGGGCAAAAAATTTAGTCATGAACTCGACAGATCCAATGTTTAGATACGCACGAATGGTATTTAATTCTGAAATATTCTCAATCCAAATACTAGCTCTAATAAACGAAATTTCCTATGCTGAGAAATTTGAGAGAGATGAAGGAAGTCAGGAAAAAAATTATGCTGCTAGACGCATTAGCGAATATCCGAAATTTTGTAATGAAATTGGACAAGTGTACCATCTAATAATGCCTGATAAGTATAGGTACCAGTAATCTTTTATAAATTCAACATAATAAACAACTCGCATTTATATCCCTTATTCATTTATAGCGGAATGTTTTATTATATTTTGTAATCTTCCGCGTTACATTTCTATTACGTCATTATAATCGGTTTATTACGGCATTTTGGATTAAACTCTACATATTTGTTCAAAAATTTTACCTTTCTTCACAGTAATAATTTATATCTTTTACTAATAATAACCTTGCATATTCTTCATCATAATAGTTTAAGTTTAATATTTAAGCTCAGCGTTAATCATTTTTAATAACTTAATAAATATCAAAATATATTGGCATTCTATGTTTACAAAAAATAGCCCCTTTATCTCCTTTTTGATTCCAGCTCCCCCAAATGTAAGAGAGATAACCACACAAACAGCATACGCATCTTCTAGAAAACATCCTCTAAACATTATGTTTCTCAATCAGCTGTAGCCAAGCCTCTTCATCGATAACCTCAACACCTAATTCTTCAGCTTTAGCCAATTTGGAGCCCGCTCCAGGTCCTGCAACAAGAAGATCTGTTTTTTTAGAAAGTGAACCAGATGTTTTAGCCCCTAATCGCTCTGCCAATGCTTTTGCTTCATCGCGTGACATATGCGCCAAAGTTCCTGTAAAAACAATGATCTTCTCCGCTATTGGTGAAGAATCTGCTATGATAGGCTCCTCATCAAGAGGAGTTACTTCTTCAAGCAAAACAGATAAAATCTCACGGTTATGCGCTTCTCTATAAAAATCAACAATTGCGCCCCCTACCTGTGGTCCAATTCCTTCAATATTGGTAAGTTCCATCCAAGCCTCATTTCCTTCTTCATTTTCCTTATCACATGGCATAAATGCTTCCATAGCCGCAGTTTCAAAAGCTGTATAATTTTTATAAGCACGTGCAAGGCGGCGTGCATTCACTTCGCCAACATGACGAATCCCCAATGCAAACAAAAAACGGCTCAAAGGAATTTCTCGGCGCGCATTAATAGCATCATACAGTTTCCGAACTGAAACAATACCAAAACCTTCCATATTTTCCAAACGTATCAAAGACTTTTCTTGGCGCCGTTGTAAAGTAAAAATATCGGCTGGTGTATGAATACAAAGCGCCTCATCTTGAGCATAGAAAAAAAACTCTACCTGTTTTTTACCCAAGCCTTCAATATCAAAAGCATTGCGTGAAACAAAATGACGAATACGTTCAATTGCTTGTGCAGGACAAATAAGCCCCCCTGTACAGCGACGCACGGCTTCTCCCACTTCACGAACAGCATGACTCCCACAAGCTGGACACAAATGAGGAAAAATAAAAACAGCAGCATCTTTCGGGCGTTTTTCAATGATAACATCAATAACTTGAGGGATCACATCACCAGCACGTTGTACAATCACGCTATCACCTACACGGATATCACGTCCTTCACGAATGGGCTCTCCTTTATGACCAATTCCCTTAATATAATCCTCATTATGCAAACTAGCATTGGTCACCACCACTCCACCAACAGTAATAGGCGTAAGACGTGCAACAGGTGTCAAAGCTCCCGTGCGACCAACTTGAATGTCAATATCTTCCAAAAGCGCTATCGCTTTTTCTGCTGGAAATTTATGGGCGATAGCCCAACGCGGCGAACGAGAAACAAACCCCAAGCGCTTTTGGAGCATCAAATCATTAACCTTATAAACAATGCCATCAATATCATAGCTTAAAGAATGACGGCATTCTTCGATATCGTGATAATAGCAAATAATATCTTCTACTGTCTTAAAGACTTTTGTTAATGGATTGATAACAAAGCCATACTCTTTTAGCTTTTTCATCATCTCCATTTGACTTTCTGCCAATATTTCACTCACCTCACCACAAGCATAAGCAAAAAATTGAAGTTTTCTGCTAGCGGTTATCCGTGAATCAAGCTGACGGAGAGAACCAGCCGCCGCATTTCGAGGATTGGCAAAGGTTAACTTGCCCTTCTCTTGTTGGCTGATATTTAGTGCTTGGAAATCTTCCCGCCCCATATAAACTTCACCACGCACCTCAATGATATCAGGAAAATCACCTTGCAAAACTTGTGGAATATCAGCAATTGTTCGGGCATTTGCCGTCACATTTTCACCGACAGTTCCATCCCCACGCGTTGCCGCACGCACAAGCTGCCCCTTTTCGTAGCGCAAAGACAAAGATAAACCATCAATTTTTGGCTCCGCTGTTATTTCCAACACTTGTGTTTCTGGAAGCCGTAAAAAACGACGAATACGCTCAACAAATTCAGTAACATCTTCAGAGCTAAACGCATTATCAAGTGAAAGCATAGGCTGTGCATGAACAGATTTTTCAAATTTTTCAGAAATTGGTGCTCCAATTTTATGTGAAGGAGAATCAATACGTATAAGCTCTGGAAAAAGAGCTTCAATTTCTGCATTACGACGACGTAAAGCATCATATTCTGCATCAGAAATTTCAGGCTGATCATCACGATTATAAAGCACATCATGACGTGCAATCTCTTTTGCCAACCACTCTAATTCACGTTCTGCTTCAACAGCTGTGAGATTTTTATATGCATCTTTGTTCATAAAATCTATTCCAAATTACAAGCGCTGCCACAAGGGCCTCCCACGCCTCCTCATCAAGTGAATCTCAATAAATATAAGCTTTCTAGTATTTTTATCGCTGACTAATTACCTTTATGCGAGAAGCTTTTGAGCCGCTGCACGCGCTTCTTCAGTAATCTGTTCTCCAGCCAACATACGGGCAATTTCTTCTGCACGCTCATGTTCTTTCATTTTATGAATCGCAGTAACAAAGCGTCCTTTATCATGACTCTCAATTTTTGAAATAAGAAAATGACCATGCGCTTTCGATGCAACCTGTGGAGCATGCGTAATAGCGAAAACTTGGACATGTTCTGATAAGCGTTGCAACCGTTGCCCAATAGCCGCTGCAACAGCCCCCCCAACGCCTGTATCAATTTCATCAAAAATCAGCGTCGGTGCTGATCCTCGATCAGATAAAACAACTTTTAATGCCAGCAAAAAACGAGATAATTCACCGCCAGAAGCCACACTAAGCATCGGCCCAGCACGTGTTCCAGGATTTGTCCGCACCCAATATTCAATACGATCACATCCCTCTGCACTCCGCTTTTCCATATCACTTTGCATTTCAACAATAAATTCAGCCCTCTCTAACTTCAATGCCGGCAACTCAGCCATAACACTTTCAGATAAATGCCTTGCTGTCTCCCGACGCTTTATTGTTAAGGCTTGCGCCAATGTATCATAATTTTTCTTTGCCTGCTCTGCCTCATCTTCAAAACGTGTCAATATGGTCTGAGCCTCTTCAAAATCAGCCAGTTCAGCATCCATTTTATCGCGTAACTGAACCAATTCATCCGCAGAAACTTGATATTTACGAGCAAAACCCCGAAGAGCAAAAAGACGTTCTTCTATCCGTTCCAATTCATCAGGTTCAAAGTCCAATGCTCGTATTGCCACCTCAATACCTTCTTGTGCTGTTGCAAGTGCATGCAATGCCTCATCAATAGATTTCACCACTGGTGCAATAAGTTCTTGCGCCTCAGGAATTTTCCGCTCCAAACGCCTCACCAAATTGGAAAGCACTGGGATTGGTGATTTTTGACCCGTTAAAAGATCATCCGCTTCTTTTATATCCGTTGCTATTTTTTCTAATTTAAGCATATCTGCACGGCGAAGAGAAAGAGCATCTTCTTCACCAACTTGAAAATCAAGCTTTTCAAGCTCTTCTACACACGCACGAAGATAATCAACCTCACGTACAGCGCTCTCTACTTTAAGACGCTGCTGTTGCAAACGCTCCTCACATTCACGCCATGTGTGATAACACTGACGCAAATTTTCCACTTCATCTTCAAGACCACCAAAGGCATCTAATAATTGGCGATGTGTAGCAACATCAACAAGCGCACGATCATCATGTTGTCCATGGATTTCAACCAGCAAACGGCCAACACTCCGCATCAATGCAACACTAGACACCTGATCATTGATAAAAACACGGCTACGTCCATCACTTGATTGCACACGTCGTAAAATAATATCACCCTCATCATCAAGACCATTCTCACGAATAAGTTGACGTGCAGGATGTGAAACAGACACATCAAAAACAGCTGTGACCTGCCCGCGGTCAGCCCCATGACGCACAAGCGAAGCATCACCCCGCCCCCCTAGAGCAAGTGATAAAGCATCAAGGAGAATAGACTTCCCCGCACCCGTTTCTCCAGTTAAAACCGTCAACCCCGCTGTAAAATGAATATCGAGCGTTTCGATCAAAACAATATTATGAATCGAAAGCTGTACCAACATAGAGAATCAACGTACCCTCTTCTTGTCACCACCTAAAGCATTTGAGATCCAAGAAGATTTATGCTCACGTGGTGATATTTTATTCTTCTGCAAGAGATTATAAGAAAATTTATACCACTCACTTTTGGGATAATTACGTCCTAAAATAGCTGCTGCCGTCTGTGCTTCCGCCGTTAAGCCGAGAGCAAGATTAACCTCAGTCAAGCGGAAAAGTGCTTCTTCAATTTGATTTGTATCAGAATACTCTTCAACTACGGTACGAAACCGTCTACTTGCCGCAAGATAGCGCCGCCCCTCTTCATAATAACGGCCAATCTGCATTTCTTTACCAGCCAGTTGTTCGCGACCAAAACGGATTTTATCCTTAGCATCCTTGACATACTCAGAATTAGGATAACGCTCTATAAGAAGCTGCATAGCAGCAATAGCACGTTTCGTATCACGTTGATCACGCGTAACATCAGGAATCCGACGGAAAGAAGAAAGACCAATAATATAGTATGCATAAGCCGAGTCAGTCGACCCTGGATAAAGAGTAATATAGCGTTGAGCCATACTAATTGAATCATCATACTTTCCGAGTCGATAATTAGTAAAAGCACCCATGACCAAAGATTTACGTCCCCAGTCTGTATAAGCGTACTGTTTTTCAATCTTCAAAAACTTCTTCGATGCATCCCCAAGCCGCCCACTTTCAAGGCTAGCAAGCGCCTGATTATATAAAACATCTGGTGGCTCTATTTTCAAAACATAAGCAGATGGATCAAGGGTATTTTTCTCTTTAAAGAGGCATCCCGCTAACATACAGGTGCTTCCCAAAAGCACCACCCCCAATATCTTGCGTACAATGTTAGATTTTCTATATGTCATATTTCCAATGTACACATGAGATTTTTTCATAGTTTTTCCGGCCTCCACAGAATATCACCTTGTAGCAAAAACAATTTATCAAAGGTTTTATACCATATCACTTTAAAATCCACATAACCAATTTAGCAGTTTAGGTCAATCATCCCCTTAAAAATCAAATAAACGATAAAAAAATCTTGCCAATTTTTTTACTTTTTCTCTAAAAAGCTTTTTTCATAATATGATTCGTCTGCCAAAACAGCCTTCACCAATTGCGCATTAATTCTATGCCCACTACAATAAGAACGAAATAATCCAATAAAAGGTGCCCCAAGCAAAGCAGTATCACCAATCGCATCAAGCATCTTGTGCCGAACACATTCATTCTCCCAATAAGGACCATCGGGATTTAAAATTTTATCATTAAGGTCGATAACAAGAGAATTTTCCAAAGAAGCGCCTCTCGCCTTTCCAGAAAGCCTTAATTCTTCCACGTCTTTGATAAAACCAAAAGTGCGCGCACGTGACAAATCATCCCTAAACCCTCGTGTGGTAAGATCAAAACTGAAATGTTGCTTACCAATAGCAGAAGAAGGAAAAGAGATCGTTATATCAAAACGACGTCCATCGAATGGCAAAAGCTCTGCAACACCATGAGCTCCTTCAACCCGCACGGGCTTTTTTATAATGAAATAAGAACGCAACGCATTTTGCTGTACAATACCAACATCTTCAAAAGCTTGGCAATATAGCCACGCTGAACCATCCAAAATAGGAATCTCATTATGTGACACTTCAATAACAAGATTATCCAAATTATAAGCAGCAATTGCCGCCATCAAATGTTCAATTGTTTCAATCCTTACATCTCCATCTCCAAGTACTGTTGATAATTCAGTTTCTCCTGTTTGCGATGCATGGGCTTGAAATATTTTCTCTGTTCCGTCTAATCCACAACGCTTAAAAACAATACCACACCCAACATCCGCTGGACAAACCTTTACCACTGACAAACAGCCACTATGAACGCCAATCCCCTTAAATGTTACTGCTTTTTTAAGAGTAGACTGATATTTTGGTACTAAATTCATCATATCATTTTATTAAATTGCTTGTACATCTTTTAACAAAATTTATAAAACTATAAAAAATATTCATAGTAAATAATACAAAAAAACCGCTTATTGTAAGCGGTTTTTTTAAAACAAAGTATTTTATCCAAAATACAGTAATATATTTTACTGTATAATTTTTGTCTGATCATTAAAGAAATAATAAAATTTCTTACTTTACCTCATTTTTCATCAATTAATTTGCCTGACGACGTAAAAATGCTGGTATTTCCAACTGATCTTCTTCACTTATAAAAGTACGCTGATCTTGTGGTACCTGAGGATGCAGCTCACCAGAACGACGTGGAACATAAACAGAAGCATCTTGAGAAAGCGCCTGAGAGTTTTTATTGTAAACATGAGAATCTTTCTGCTGAGACGATCTAACAGCAGGCTCCAGCCTCGCTTCTGGCTCAGCTTCTTCACGATGTGTCAAGCTCTGTTTCAAACGCTGCCAAAGATTACGAGGACCCTGATCCGTCACAAATGTTCTTTGGCTTTGTCCATGAGCAACAGGAGGAAAATCCTTTAACTCAGGCATACGCATTGGAGCGCGCGCTTGCATTTGTTGCATTTGTTTTGGTTGCACTGGCTTTTCTTTTTGCTTCACAAGCCCTGTCATCTCATCAAGAACATGCGCTGTTGCCTCCATACTCACAGGAGCCGTCATCGCCTGTTGAGAACCACGGCTTACTTGCATACGAGGCACATTTGATCTCTGTTCCTGAACAGCATTTGAACCATACGCAACAGCATTCGTTGCACTTCGTGTTGTCATTGCTTCTGCAGGATGTGCAAAAATTTGACTTTTGGGACGGAACTGTTCTCCGGTTGATTTACCCTTCTCTATTTCAAGTGATTCGATCACTTCTACCATTGACTCAGAACGCAGAGGCGATGATTGAACATGAAAAGAACTGTGTGACGTTCCAGGATCGCTCTTGCGTATTGAAGAAGCAGGCCTTTGAATCTGAGGATGAGAGGACTGAACCACATCACTAACTTCACGATCAATACCGGTGGCAACCACAGAAACACGAATAACACCTTCCAATGACTCATCATCAATAGCGCCAAAGATCACATTCGCATCAGCATCTACTTCTTCACGAATACGATTAGCAGCTTCATCAACCTCAAAGAGAGTCATATCACGACCACCCGTAATAGAAATCAATAAACCACGCGCCCCACGCATAGAGGTATCATCCAACAATGGATTTGCAATAGCAGCTTCAGCCGCAGCCAAAGCACGCCCATCACCAGATGCCTCACCCGTTCCCATCATAGCTCGACCCATTTCGTGCATAACAGAACGAACATCAGCAAAATCAAGGTTAATCAAACCCTCTTTAATCATCAAATCCGTAATGGAAGCAACACCAGAATAAAGCACTTGGTCAGCCATAGCAAAAGCATCAGCAAACGTTGTCTTATCATTTGCAATACGGAAAAGATTTTGATTGGGAATAACAATCAATGTATCGACAGACTTTTGTAATTCTTCAATACCAGCCTCTGCCGTTTTCATACGACGTGCGCCTTCAAACTGAAACGGCTTTGTCACAACACCAACAGTCAAAATACCTTTTTCACGCGCTGCGCGAGCAACAACGGGAGCAGCCCCTGTTCCAGTTCCTCCCCCCATACCAGCAGTAATGAAAACCATATGAGAGTCTGCAAGATGATCAATAATTTCATCAATACATTCCTCCGCCGCCGCTTGTCCAACTTCAGGCAAAGCCCCAGCACCCAAACCTTCTGTCACAGCTGCCCCAAGTTGGATAACACGTTCAGCCTTTGACATAGCCAAAGCCTGTGCATCCGTATTTGCAACAACAAAGTCAACTCCCTGAAGACCAGCATTTATCATATTATTCACGGCATTCCCGCCACCACCTCCAACACCAAAAACGGTAATGCGTGGCTTCAATTCCGCGATATCTGGCCGATGCAGATTAATCGTCATTTTCTTTTCCTTCTCATAAGACACCGCAAGCCAAAGCGATGAAATTTATCCAACTAGACTTAACTAAAAACTCTCACGCAACCACTGACCAACACGCTGAAAATATCCACGCGTGCCCATCGATAAATGATTTCCTGCCGCCTGCATTGTTTTTTCTTCAAAACCCACCAATTGCGGATAAATTAACAACCCAACAGCAGATGTAAACGCCGCCCCTTTTGCAAGAGAAGGAAGCCTCGAAATACCTAAAGGCCGCCCGATACGAACATTTCTTCCTAATATAGTACGTGCCATTTCTGGCAATCCTGTTAACTGGCTTGCTCCCCCAGTCAAAATAACACGTTTACCAATGATGTGACCAAAACCAGAACGATTTAAACAATCACGGACCATTTCTAAAATTTCTTCAACACGCGCACGAATGATACGCCCAAGAACCGCGCGAGGATATTGAGTTTCACGCTGTTCACTCCCAATTTCTGCTACATTAATCATTTGCCGCTCATCAGCACTTGTTAAAAGTGCTGAACCATAAACAACTTTTAAACGTTCCGCCTCTGTTAAAGACATAGAAAATCCGCGCGCAACATCAAGAGTGACATGATGCCCCCCAACAGCAAGAGCATCTGCATGAATAAATTTCCCCTCAAAAAACACTGAAAATGTTGTTGTTCCACCACCAAAATCAATACATGCAGCCCCTAAACGCGCCTCATCATTCATCAAGACAGCAAGACCACTTGCAAAGGGAGTAGCAACCATTGCTTCAACACTCAAATGTGCACGATTAATACAAGTTTCCAAATTACGCAAAGAGGCTGTTTCTGCTGTTACCACATGCACGTCGACACCAAATGTTTCCCCTGCCATGCCAATAGGATCAAAAATTCCTTTATCTCCATCCAATACATAAGAAACTGGAACTGAGTGCATAACATGACGTTCAGCATCAAAGGCTTTACGCGAAACATCTGAAAAGGCCATACGCATATCACGCTTGGTGACTTCACGACCATTCAAATGAACCTTTCCATTAATCAAAGCACTTTGTAATCGACTTGAGGAAAAATTCACAATCACTGAATCCACCACCAAACCCGCCATTTTTTCTGCCGCATCAACAGCCAATCTTATTGATTGTTCTGCTGCAAACATATCCATAACAACACCGGATTTAATACCACGTGAACGCTGCACTCCAAAGCCTAGAATTTCCGTAGAATGTGTACGACCATGTAAATAGTGTGCATGCTTCAAAGGACGCAAACAAGCAATAAGACAAACAATCTTACTTGAACCGACATCAAGTACCGTTAAAAAACGTGTTTTACGCCCCTTCAAATGATGTGATCTGAGTAGCATCATAGGCTTCCTGCCTTTCGCGCTTTTAAAATACGTTCTTCTTCTGCTACAGTAGTATGATAACGCTCCAACGTTTCATCTGATAAAGAAACAGTAATTCGATCAGCAAGACGTAAATCAACACTGAGAATATCGCGAGATAAAAGATCTTGCATTGTACCGGACGAAAAAAGAGAAGAAAGCCTTTCAAGAGCACCATTTTCAGGCAACATAACGCGCATTCCATTATTCAAAACAAGATCCCAACGTCGATCACCTACCCGCACAAAAGCACGAATACGATCATATACTTCCGGATAGACTGACAGCGCTTGAATAAACACTTTAGCAGCATTTTGTGCACCCTGCCCAACCACAAGAGGTAAATCCCGAACAATTTCTCCTTTAAAAGGCACAATGACACGACCTGTATTATCAACAATATCCATTATGCCATCATGTTGCCAAATGGCATAGGGTTCACGCTCCACGATGGAAATGCGCATTCTATTGGGATAAATTTTCTGAACATTAGCCGATTGCACCCAAGCCTGTTTTTCCAACAGAGAACGCGCTCTTTCAACATCAAAAGTGAATATAGAAGGCGCAACATCAAGTTTTAAAATTTTAAAAATATCCTGCTTTGCCAAGCGCTTATTACCGCTTATATCGACATGAGTGACCACAAAACTACTATCCAATATGATCGTATTTACGATCACAGCCATCTGACCACTTGATGAAAGTCCATAAAAAGCCGTAACAAAGAAAAACCACACAACAGCAAAAGAGCCAAAATGGCGTGGAATATGAATATTGACAAAAACAAACTCAAACATAAACCGAAGAAAACGACGATAAAGACGTGGCAAAGCCGGCACTGAAAGCACCTCCATCGGAACATTTGTTTTATTAACATTCAACGCATACATGATGCGTCCTCCACCATCCATTGAACAATATCGCCGTAAGTACGGCCGCTCGCTTTTGCAATATCAGGAAGAAGAGACGTCGAGGTCATACCTGGTTGCGTATTAATTTCAAGCCAAACCAATTCTCCCGTTTTTTCATCAAAACGAAAATCAGAACGGCTAACACCTCGACACCCTATCGCCTGATGGGCTGCTAAAGACATTCTTTGCACACTTTGGTAAATATTTAGTGAAAGTTGTGCAGGACAAATGTGAAGAGAACCACCCGTTTTATATTTTGAGTCATAATCGTAGAATGGAAAGTGTTTATCGGGAAGAATTTCACACACATCCAGCACTTCGTTCCCCAAAACAGCACAAGTCAATTCACGACCAGGAATATATTTTTCAATCATCACCTCATCGGCATACCCCCACTCAGCTCCCCCAATATTATGCGGCGGTGCAGCTTCATTTCCTTGAACAATGACAACACCAAAACTTGATCCTTCACACACAGGTTTAATTACATAAGGAGGCTCCATGGGATGCGTTCGGCCCAAAGCAAAGCGGCTCATGATACGAGAAGGAGCAACACAAACCCCAACATTTGCAACGATAATTTTTGCACGTCCCTTATCCATTGCCAAAGCAGATGCCATCACGCCAGAATGAGTATAAGGAATTTTTAAATATTCAAGAATCCCCTGAATCCGGCCATCTTCACCAAATGGACCATGCAATGCATTGAAGGCAATATCGGGCTGCAACTGTTCAAGAACAGAAGCAATATGAGCATCAACATCCACGCGGCTCACGCGATACCCCTGCACCTCTAAAACATCAGCACACGCCGCCCCTGAAGATAAACTTATAGACCGTTCAGAAGAAAAACCTCCCATTAACACAGCTATATGTTTATCTTTCATAATAAATCACCCTCTTTCGCATACTATATGTAGTCTATATAGAATACATCAGCACTACATACAGGAAAAACAAAGTTTATCCTTGCGAATCAATAACCTAGCATTTTGCATAATGAATCAGACTCAAAAGCCGGATGCAAGAGATTCTTTGTTAATTTATTGATTCTTAATAGAAATTTTTTATTATCTCTTTGAAATGACTCAATTTTTTATTTTCACTTTTTAGTGAACAATAAATCAATGAAATGGATCAAAAGGAGAAACACTTCGACCACGCTCAAATTGACCAATACGCTCTATTTCCCATTGTAAAAGGTGGGCTGAATTTGCAAAAACACGCGCACGCACTGTTTCTCCCAATACTTCAAGATCATATCCTGTTGCTTGCCCTGTATTAATCATAAAATTACAGTGCATTTCACTCATTTGAGCGCCACCAATCCGTAAACCACGACACCCTGCTTCATCAATCACGCGCCACGCAGATCCATTCTCAGGATTTTTGAAAGTTGATCCCCCTGTCTTTTCACGAATAGGTTGCACAGTTTCTCTGTGGAGGGCAACTTCATCCATAGCAGCACGAATATCATCTTTATTGCCGAGTTTTCCTTCTAATAAAGCAGCCGTAAAAATAAAATCTTTAGGAATATCACAATGGCGATAGGAATAATGCATATCTTCCACACTCAAGATATGACGTTGCCCTTTACGATCCAGCGCATAGACCTCGACAACACGCGCTGCGGTTTCAACACCATTCGCACCTGCGTTCATTTTGAGAGCTCCTCCAAGACCTCCAGGAATACCATGATAAAAATGAAAACCTGCAATCTCAGCTTCTAAAGCGGCAGCAGCTAAATGTTTATCCGCCGTACCAGCACCAACTAAAAAGCCTTTTGGAGAAACTTGCTTCACTTGCCCAAATTTTTTTGGCGAAAGACGAATCACAACACCAGGAACCCCCCCATCACGCACCAGAAGATTAGAACCAATACCGACAATTGTTACAGGAACAAATTCAGGCAAATTTTGAAGAAAGAGAGCCAAATCTTCTTCATCGACAGGCTGATAAAAAAGCTCTGCCAACCCGCCCGTGCGAAACCACGTTACCTTACGCATCTCAACATTAGGTGTAAGCTTTCCTCTCACGCCACCTAACAGTGGTTGCAATTGCGCCAATAGCGCCTCACCATCAATGTGCTGAAAATTTATCATGACCATCCAATACCGCTAACTGATGAGGCAAAGCACAAGCCCATTGTGTGATATTGCCAGCACCAAGAAAAACAACATAATCCTCTGCCTGAGCAAATTTTGAGACAAGAGACACAACATCTTCCAAACCATGTATCAAGCGCACATCACGATGACCCGCCATTTTAATATGCTCTACCAATTCTTGAGAACCAAATCCTACAATAGGCTCTTCACCAGCCGCATAAACGGGCGTAATCAACACTGTATCTGCATCATTAAAACAAGCAGCAAAATCATCAAATAAATGATACAAACGCGAATACCGATGGGGTTGTGCAATCGCAATAACACGCCCTTTTGCACTCTCACGTGCAGCACGCAAAACAGCCTTTATTTCAACAGGATGATGTCCATAATCATCAAATATTTCAATGCCACGCCAACTTCCTGTTCGCGTAAAACGCCGTTTTACTCCGCCAAATTCTGCTAAGCCCCTTTTTATAGCTTCATTTGAAATGCCAAGTTCATGCGCAATAGCAATCGCCGCCGTTGCATTGGCAACATTATGCTGCCCTGCCATGGGCAAAAGCAAATTTTTCAACTCAATCTTTCTTCCTGTTTTGCGTGAGCGAACAAGAACATCAAAATGCGTTTTTTGACCATCCATCGAAAGATTAAGAAAACGAACATCCGCTTGTGGATTTGCACCATAAGTGATCACCCAACGATCATCAATACGGCCCGCCAATGACTGAACCTCTGGATGATCAAGACACAAAACAGCAAAACCATAAAAAGGAACATTTTCTACGAATTGCCGAAAAGCCTCACGCACAGCATCAAAACTTCCATAATGATCCAAATGCTCAGCGTCAATATTAGTAATAACAGCAATATCAGCAGGCAGCTTTAAAAATGTACCATCACTTTCATCAGCTTCAACAATCATCCAATCGCCATCTCCCGTACGAGAATTCGTACCATAAGCATTAATAATACCGCCATTAATCACCACTGGATCAAAATGACCAGCATCAAGAAGGGCTGCGACCATTGATGTGGTTGTTGTTTTACCATGTGTACCACCCACTGCAATTGCACGCCGAAATCGCATCAGCTCCGCCAGCATTTCTGCACGTCTGACAAGCGGCAAATGTCTTTCCTTTGCAGCAATATACTCAGGATTTGTTTTTTTAACGGCAGTAGAAAAAACAACAACCTCTGCATTCCCTAAGTTTTCAGCACAATGACCTATATGAACGTTAATTCCTTTTTTCCGCAAACGTTCAACATTTGCACTTTCAACTTGATCTGACCCTTGAACTTTATAGCCAAGATTATAAAAAACCTCCGCAATTCCACTCATACCGATCCCCCCGATTCCGATAAAATGGATAACGCCTATATCAAGTGGCATTTTCATTAAAAAGCTCCTCTTTTATATCTGACAACAATCGCCCTGCAGTTAAGGATTCAGCCATATCAGCAAGGCGACGGGTTGCATGAGGTTGTCCAACTTTTTTTGCAGCAAGCGCTTGTTTTTCCAATAAATGGGGCGCACAACAAGCGTGCATTAAAAGAGAAGAAAGCTTTTGTGCATTTAAATCTTTTTCTGATATAATTTGTGCTCCCCCCACACGAGCAAGCAAAGCTGCATTGGCAGCCTGATCATGATCTAAAGCATGGGGATAGGGAACAAGCAGAGCAGGTCTACCAATCACCGCTATCTCACAAACGGACGAAGCCCCAGCGCGCGACAAAATAAAATGAGCATGTGCCATACGTTCAGCCATATCATCAAAGAAAGGAGCAACTTCTGCTTGTACCCCCATATCACGATAGATTTTGATCAACCTTCCTGCTTCACCGCGGACTTGCTGTACAATTCGTAAACGTTTACGGTTCTTATCATCAAATAAAGCAATAGCTTCTGGAACAATATGTGAAAAAGCAGAAGCCCCTTGACTACCTCCAAAAATCAAAAAATTAAATGGCTTTTCTCCCTCTGAAGAATGATAAGGAATTTTGGCCGCCTTCAACACAGCCTCACGGACAGGATTCCCCGTCAAAAGTATTTTATGAGCATAAGCGCCATTTGGCGACAACAAACCACCAGCGATTGCACGCACAAAAATTGCCAACACCCGATTGGCACGCCCCATAACAGCATTTTGTTCATGAATAAATGTCACACGCCTCGTTAAAGCCGCAATAAAAAGAGGAGGAAAGCTCGGATACCCCCCAAATCCTCCAACAAGAACAGGACGTAATTTATAAAACAACGCCAACGATTGCCCCATACCCCTTAGCAAAGACCAAAACGTCTTTATCAGAGCAAAAGGATGGCGTCGTGTAAATGTTGCCGATGAAACGATATGAATATGCTCTTCATCAAAACACCGAACAAAAGGGCGTGCTCTTTCATCTGTTATTAAATGAACATCATATCCACGCTGCCTTAATTCAACAGAAAGGGCTTCAGCAGGAAAAAGATGTCCACCTGTACCACCAGCCACCAAAATAATAACTTTTTTATCATTCATAAGGGGTATCCAAGACAGAAGAGGAAGAAAAAGCTGAAAGGCGCGCTTCTGGCCAACGACGTGTTAAACTAAGCAAAATGCCCATTGAAAACGCAATCGCCACCATCGAAGAACCACCATAAGAAATAAAAGGCAATGTCATACCTTTTGGAGGAATTAAGTGAAGATTAACGGCCATATTAATAGCTGATTGAAAGCCAATCATCATTGCTATGCCAGTAATACCAAGACGTATAAAGGAATCACGTGTATTCATGGCTATATACAATGAACGCATAACGATAAAGCCAAACAGCATCATAATTAATAAACAAAGAATAATACCATATTCTTCAGCAGCAACGGAAAATACAAAATCTGTATGGCTATCAGGAATGATACGTTTTACTGTGCCCTCCCCAGGACCTTGCCCAAACCAACCACCATTCAAAATAGCCTCACGTCCCACATCCACTTGAAACGTATCCCCTTCACCTGTCAAAAAACCATTGATCCGCTCGCGCACATGATGCAGAAAAAGATAAGCTAAAATAATTCCTACAACGCCTAAAATGAGAAAGAGAAAAATAATAGTAAGAGGGACACCAGCAATAAAAAACAGCCCCCCCCATGTTGCACTTATTAAAACTGTTTGTCCAATATCAGGCTGCAAAACCAGAAGCACACAACAAATGGCATAAAGTAGAATCGCTAACGTATAACCCAGAATGCCCCTCTTGCGTATCTGTTCCGAAAAAAGCCAAGCGGACATAACCACAAAAGCTGGCTTCATAAACTCTGAAGCCTGTACAGAAAAACCAAATAGTAGAATCCACCTCCGTGCTCCCTTTAATTCTGGACCCCAAAATAAGGTTGCAACCATAAGAGCAAGCGTTACAATGAGCAAAAGAGCACATAAACGACGAATATTAGAAAGCGAAAAAAAGGAAATGGTAACCATCGTAAAAAATGCTGAAATGCTAAAAATGATATGCCACCGAACAAAATAAAAACTATCAGCAATTCCGATTTTTTTTGCAATAATAGGGCTGGCAGCAAAAGACAGCATAATGCCAATTCCCATTAAAATTAAACAAGCTGCAAAGATAGAGCGATCAATCGTCCACCACCAATTAGCAATTGGATCTCTATCTGCACGCGTCACCATGGTATCCACCTTATCCATTTTATAAATTATCTCAAAGTAATATGGTTCCCCAGCCTGTTTAACAAACACTTTAAAAACTAAATTACACAAAAAAAGATTCTGGAGTCTTAACGCAAAAATATTTTTTTATAACTGATGCTTTTTTATTGTAACTGCATCACAAAAGAGACAAATGCTTCGCCTCGCATTTCATAATTTTTAAATTGGTCATAACTTGCACAAGCAGGTGACAAAAGAACCGTCACCTCTTTTTCCTTACAACCCATTGCGTCAACAGCTGCTTCACGCACCGCATTTTTCAAAGTTAAGCTCATAGAAAAGGGAAAAGCAGATCCAATAGTGCGAGCAAATTCTTCCGCCGCGCTCCCAATCAAATAAGCTTTACGAATTTTAGGAAAAAATTCTCTAAGAGACTCTATCCCTCCCTTTTTTGCCTGTCCTCCAACAATCCAAAAAATATCATTAAAGGTGGAAAGCGCAGGAGCTGTTGCATCTGCATTAGTAGCCTTGCTGTCATTGATAAACAAAACCGCCCCCATTTTACGCACCTGCTGCATACGATGATCCAACCCTTTATAACTTGCCAAATGCTTGTTCACAGAAGGATCGGTTATTTTTAAAGCCTGCAATGTTGCTAATGCCATAAGGGCATTTTGCGCATTATGACTCCCACGTAACCCCGCCATAGGAGCAAGATCTGCAAGCATATGACTCTGTCCTTGACGAACAGAAAAGAGCTTGGTCCCATCTGCATAAAAACCATTTTCAACAAAATGATCCTTGGAAATTGCCTCAATTTGCTTCCCATCATGAAGTAACTGTTGATATAAAACCCGACAAGCTGCATCATCAACTGAAATGAAAGCCTGAGAAGCCTGAGCAATCAGATGCCTTTTGGTTTGCACATAACAGGCAAAACTCCCATGTCGATCAATATGATCAGGTGTTAAATTCAATAAAAGTCCAATGGTCGGCTGAAGAGAGGGAGTAAGATCAATTTGAAATGATGAACATTCAATCACATAGATACGTTTTTTAACAAATGGCTTAAGCGTCAATATTGCTTTTCCGATATTTCCCCCCATCTGCACATCATAGCCCATTTTTTCCAACAAATGCGCAAGTAAAGCCGTTGTGGTTGACTTGCCATTCGTCCCCGTAATCGCAATGAAAGGAACATCTTGGTCACACAAACCATAATGTTGTAAAAAATGCTGGCGCGCACGAACAAATAATTCAATATCACCGATAATTTCTATATTTTTTTTTCGTGCTTTTTCAACAATCCAATGGGGCTGAGGATAACTTAAAGGAACTCCAGGAGCTACAATCAATGCAACAAATTCTGACCAATCTTCATAACGGAGATCTCGTGTTGGAATATTGTGCCGAAAAGCCATTTGCACGCTTGAAGAACTATCATCCCACGCCACCACTTCTGCGCCACCGCACATCAATGCTTGTGCCGTTGCTAGTCCAGACTGTCCCAATCCAAACAGAGCAACTTTTTGACCTTTATAACACGTAACAGAAATCACATTCTCACCGCAATTTAAGTGTTGAAAGACCTATGAGAGCGAGAACAATCGAAATAATCCAAAAGCGTATCACGACTTGGCTTTCAGTCCAGCCTTTTTTCTCAAAATGATGATGTATCGGTGCCATAAGAAACACGCGTTTTCTTGTTAATTTGAAATAACCAACCTGAATAACGACTGAAAAAGCTTCCACAACAAAAAGCCCACCAATAAGAACCAAAACAATTTCGTGTTTCGTAGCAACCGCAACAGTCCCTAAGAGTCCTCCAAGAGCCAATGAACCAGTATCTCCCATAAAAATAGCTGCAGGTGGTGCATTAAACCATAAAAAACCAAGCCCTGCCCCAACAACAGCTCCCAATAAAACAGCCAATTCACCTGTTCCCGATACATAATGGATTTGGAGATAATCAGCAAAATTCATATTACCAGAAAGATAAGCAATCAGAGCAAAAGATAAAGCTGCAACCATCACAGGAACAATAGCAAGCCCATCGAGTCCATCCGTTAAATTAACCGCATTACCCGTCGCAACAATGACGAAAGCAGAAAAAGGAATAAAAAACCAGCCCAAATTGATAAGATAATCTTTTAAAAAAGGCAAAGCTAATCCAGATGAGCCAATTTTCAAGATGGCAAAAGCCGCAATTGCCGCAACAAAAAACTCCAAGCTTAATCGTGCTTTCCCAGAAAATCCTTTGTCTGTTTGTTTTGTGACCTTAAGATAATCGTCATAAAATCCAATTCCCCCAAAAGAAAGCATAACCAATAGCGATACCCAAAAATAAATATTCGATAAATTACCCCATAAAAATGCCGATACCACAATGCCGATTAAAATCATCAATCCACCCATTGTAGGTGTTCCAGCCTTTTTAAAATGTGTTTGAGGACCATCAGCACGAATCGGTTGCCCCTTACCCTGCCGCAATTTAAGAGAAGCAATGATGCTAGGTCCAAACAAAAAGACGATAAGCCCCGAAGTAAGCATAGCCGCTATCGTGCGAAAAGTAATATAACGAAATACATTCACACCTGGAAGCCAATCACTAAACGAAGAAAAAAATAGCATCATGGAATAAAAAAACCTCTTAAAACTATGAAGAAACCGCTTTATAGCGATCAAGCAATGCAGTCACAATATTTGATGAACAAAGGCTATTGGATGATTTAACCATAAGCAGATCCCCAGAAGAAATTTCTGCTAAAAGAAGCGATAAAATTTTCTCAATATTTTCAGCATAATGAACCTTAACACCAGCAGACAAATCACTGACTAAAGATTTCATCGCCTCACCAAATAGAAAAACCGGATTAGCACCAGAAAGACGTATTGGTTTTATTAAATCACGATGAAGCTTTTCACTATACTCCCCTAACTCTAGCATATCTCCTAAAATAGCAATTCGCCGCCCCCCTTTCCCTACAGGCCCTGTAGCAAGAAGCTCAAGTGCAGCACGCATAGAAGCAGGATTTGCATTATAGCTTTCATCAATGAGATAAAATTCACCCCCATTTGATAAAGACAGTCGATAACGAACACCTCGCCCCTTTTGAGAAGAAAAATGGCGAAAAGAAAGAAAAACAGGCTCTAGCTCAACCCCCATAGCATCACAAGCAGCAATAACCCCTAAACTATTTTGCACAATATGGCGCCCAGGAGCACCAATTTGGACCTCCCTATCCCGCCCCCCCATACGCACAATCATAGAAGAACTATCGGTTAGAAGACGTATATCATGCGCTTGATAATCAGCATCTTTAGTCTCACCAAAGCTTAAGATCTTTTTTACACCGCATTTCTTTGCTTTTTGAACGAGATAAGAAAAAAAATCACTATCCGCATTTAAAATGGCAATGCCTTCCTCATCCAATCCTTCAAAAATTTCAGCTTTTGCCTTTGCTATTTCTTCAAGATCCTTGAAAAAACCCATATGTCCTGCACAAATATGCGTAATGAGAGCAACATGCGGACAAACCAGTTTGACCAGAGGGCGAATTTCATCTCTGTGATTCATGCCAATTTCAAAGATACCATAATCACTCTCCACAGGCATCCGCGCTAAAGTGAGTGGAACCCCCCAGCAATTGTTTAAAGAAGCGAGATTCGCATGAACATTCCCAGCCGTTGCAAGTGCTTGTTTCAAAGCTTCTTTTGTCGTTGTTTTTCCCACCGATCCTGTTATCGCGATAATCTTAGCTCTTGAACGTTTGCGTGCAGCTTGTGCAAGTTGTTCTAAGGCTTTCAAAACATCAGGAACGACAATGAGTGGAGCCGATATCTTTTTCATATCCCTCAAACGGTGTTCCGCAACGATAAGAACGCCTGCACCTCGTTCATAAGCTTGCGCAGCAAAATCATGACCATCAAGATGATGCCCTTTAATGCAGAAAAAAACATCCCCTTCCGCAAGAGTACGGCTATCAATGGAAACCCCAGAAAAAGTTTCTGGCAGGCTTCCCATTACAACACCATTAACTGCAGCAACAAGTGCTTGCTTATCCCATAAAGCTGTCATTTTTTTCGGTCCTCTAAAGCTTCTATCGCTTTCAGACGATCTGAAAAAGGATAAGTTGTCTGCCCTATAATTTGGCCATCCTCATGACCTTTTCCAGCAATGATTAATGTATCACCAACTTTCAAAAGCTCCACCGCGTAAGAAATAGCCTCTCCACGATCTGCTATCTCTATTGCTGTTGGCACCGCCTGTAAAATATCCTTGCGTATTTTTTCTGGCATTTCTGTGCGAGGATTATCATCCGTTACAATAACAATGTCCGCTTTATCCGCCGCAATTTTTCCCATCAAAGGTCTTTTCCCTTGATCACGATCTCCTCCACAACCAAAAACAACGATCAAGCGCCCTTGCGTAAAGGGACGAACAGAAAGCAAAACCTGCTCCAAAGCTTCTGGTTTATGGGCATAATCAATGTAAACAAGCGCATTATTTTCTGTCTTTCCCACAAACTCTAACCGCCCAGGTGCTCCCTGCAAAGTTTCAAGCGCAGAAAAAACCTTACGAGGTGAAACGCCCGTTGCAATTGCTAACCCCGCTGCCATAAGCGCATTGGCGACCTGAAAATCTCCAGCTAAAGGCAAATCAAATGTATAAATATTGTTTTCCACACGACACTCAATACACTGTTTTGAGCGTTGATGTTCGACACGATTAATCGTGATAAATTGCCCCTTACGACCAATTGTCAAGACACGGCGGCGCGCTTGTGTAACAACATCAATAACCTTTTGTGAATAAACATCATCAGCAAAAATCAAAGCAGGAGCAGATACAGGCAAAAGTGTATCAAACAACCTCATTTTAGCCCGCAAATAATCCTCTACCCCCGTGTGATAATCCATGTGATCTCGCCCTAAATTGGTAAAGGCACCAGCCGTTAAACGGACTCCATCAAGTCGTCCTTGGTCAAGCCCATGCGAAGAAGCTTCAAGAGCTGCATGAGTCACACCTTCATGAGAAATTTCATAAAGAAGACGGTGCAAGACGACCGGATCAGGTGTTGTGAGAGAACCATAAACATTCCGTTTAGGAGAAACAACACCAACCGTTCCTATACTCGCAGCACAAAATCCAGCATAAGTCCAAATTTGCCGAAGAAAAGAGACAACAGATGTTTTACCACTTGTACCAGTCACAGCAACGACCGTTTCAGGCTGAGAACCGTAAAAACGTGCAGCTGCCAACGCTAAACTATGACGAACATTAGAAACACGTAAAATGGGAACAGATAAATCCTCAAGAACAGCATGATAATCTGTAACGATTGCTCGTGCGCCACGCTTTATCGCATCATCTATATAGTGCCTTCCATCACTTTTTTTTCCTTGAACAGCGACAAAAACATAGCCTGGCAAAACTTGCCGAGAATCCACACTGATTCCTGTTATTTCTATTGAAGAAAGACTTTCATCTTCAACACATTCTGTAAAAACTGTTCCCAACAACATGATAACGCACCTTTATATTCATTTTACCGTTGTTTAACGAAACTTGAATTGCTCTTTTTACTTAAAAGAGGCTCATATTCTTTTTTAAAATCGGGTTTTACACCAAGAAAACTAGCTGTGCGACGAACAATATTAGCAAGCATTGGTCCAGCATTCATTCCCGCTGTTGCTGAACGCTGTCCCTCCTCTGGCTTTGGTTCATCGATAATTGTTAAAACAACATAAGCAGGATCTTCAATAGGAAAAGCAGCAAGAAAACTATTGAAATTTTTTGTTTTAGAATATTTTCCATTTTCAACTTTTTCAGCTGTTCCTGTCTTACCACCTACACGATAGCCTTCTACTTTTGCATTACGTCCAGAACCAATATCACTATTTAATTGATAAAGGTAACGCATATTTTGACTTGTTTTAGCCTGCAAAACCCGTTTTGCATGGTGCAGAGTTTGTTCTTTTGTGCGTTTTAAAAATGTCGGAGCAATTAACCAACCACCATTCATTAAAGCAGCAGCCCCGACAGCTGTTTGCAAGGGTGTTGTTGCCATACCATGCCCAAAAGAAATCGTCATAGAATGTATATCCTTCCAATGATGTGGCACAATAGGGTGGGCAACTTCAGGCAACTCTGTTGTGAGACGATCCAGTAATCCAAGTTTTTGTAAAAAACCACGATGTTTATCAATCCCTATCGCCAATGCCTCTTTAGCAGAACCAATATTAGAAGAATAAATAAAAACCTCCCATAACGTTAAGGGTCGATTTTTTCCATGAAAATCATGAATAGTATACCCACTACTTGCTTTTATTGGCTTTGAAGCATCAATAATACTGTTTAAATGAAAAATATTGGAATCAAGTGCCATGGCGGTCGTAAAACTTTTAATAATTGATCCCATTTCAAAAGCTCCTGCCGTCATCCGATTGAGACGATCACTTTTTAAAGCTTCGATAGGATTTCCAGGATCAAAATCTGGTAGTGATGCCAAAGCCAAAACTTCCCCCGTATGTATATTTAAAATAACAGCTCCTGCAGCAATTGCCTTATAACGCTTCATAGCCTGAATAAGTTCATCATGAATAATTGCCTGAACACGCACATCAATCGAAAGCTGAACTTGTTTTAACGATTCTTCCATGGCAAGACCAGCGGCACGCAAAGCACTCAACCCCGCATCATCAATATATTTTTCCATACCTGCAATGCCCTGATTATCAACATTCACCATACCGAGAATATGGGAAGTTACAGGTCCATCAGGATAAAAACGACGAATTTCAGTCCGAAAACCAATTCCTGGTATACCAAGAGCCATAATTTGCGTCTTCTGCATTGGTGTTAACCCCCGCTGTATCCAAGAAAAACTAGATTTTCTTTTTAAGCGCTTATAGGTTTCCTGCCAATTAAGATCAGGCAAAACTGTTGAGAGCAATTCAATTGTTTCATCCACATCAATAATACGTCGTGGCTCAGCAAAAAGTGAATAAGTTTTAATATCTGTTGCCAATAAACGACCATTACGATCAACGATATCAGGCCGTGCCATCAATTGAAGAACTCCAGGCCCTTTTGCTTCTTCAATCTGTCCACCTTCCAACCCATAAGAAATAAGGCAAGCCCCCATGATGCCATATAAAATTAAAAAGCAGAACAACGAAAAAAGCAAACGTGGACGACTAGAATAGGGACGACGAACAGAAACATTATGATTATTCAACGAATTCTTTAAGCGCTTTTTCTTCTGTGAGAATAAAAAAGTCGATTTCATTACTGCGCGCCTTTTTGGACAACACTATTGATCTGAGAAACCCGATTATTTGTCAAAATATCTTGATTATCTTCCAAGATATTTTGTTTAATCACTTCTTCAATTTGATCATGTACCCGTACCGGAATGTCTTTAAACTCCACGATTTGACGCGGCTGTATAACCTCTAACCCAAGTTCTTTCTGATAACGTTTCGCAAGTTTTTGCATGCGTGAAGGCCTTATCATCACAGCCCACTCAGCATGAAGCAAACTTACCGTATTTTTTGCTGCAGCAATTTCATGCTCAAGATGAAGAACTTCGTTCATTCGCTTTTGAACATCATATTTTACCTTATAAGTAAGTCCTGCCATACAAATCATAATCAACACTAAAATCATATCAAATGTACGAAAAACTGTCATTTTTTGCTGCCTTCAAAACTGGCAATCTCTGCTAAACCAAATAATTTCATATCTGCTGCAAAAGCCTCTGCTTCAGTCCGTACACCAATACGCAACCTCGCAGAACGTGAACGAGGATTTTTCTGTAACTCCTCTTTAGTTGCCGTGATCCCACCTCGAAACAAAGGAAAAAATGTTGCTGGAGCAGCCTTTATTTCTGGCAGATAGCGTGATCTCATACATTCTCCAGAACGAGCCGAAAAAAATCTTTTGACCATACGATCTTCAAGAGAATGAAAACTGACAACCCCCAAACGGCCTCCAGCTTTTAAAACGCGTTCAGCAGCAAATAAACCACATGCCAATTCACCAATTTCATCATTAACATAGATACGAAGAGCCTGAAATACACGTGTTGCCGGATGAATACGATCTCCCGGCTTACGTCCTATCAACGTTTCGATAGCATACGCCAAATCACCTGTACGCAAAAAAGGCTGCACAACACGACGCTTTTCAATCATCCGTGCAATTCGCCCCGCATAACGCTCTTCCCCTAATATCTTAAAAATACGTGCCAAATCCCTTGCTTTTAAATGATTGACAACATCGCTGGCTGTAAAACCAGTCTGAGCCATTCGCATATCCAATGGACCATCTTTTTGAAAAGAAAAACCTCTTTCTGCTTCATCAAGCTGCATTGAAGAGACACCAATATCCAAAATAACTGCATCCACCTTCTCTTCAACGACACGATCGAGCTGTGAAAACGCCATATGGACCAAACGAAGGCGTGGAAAAAATTCATCAACAAGCGATTGTCCCGCGCTGATAGCATGAGGATCACGATCAAGAGCAATCACCTGTGCTCCTGCCTTTAATAAAGCGCGCGTATACCCACCAGCACCAAAGGTGCCATCAATCACTTTTGCTCCAACCAATGGCATAAGCCCAGCCAAAACTGGCTGTAACAACACTGGAATATGGCGTTCAGCTCTTTGATCCTGCTTTATCAAAATAATCCGTCTTGAAGTTATGCTGTCTTAAATCAACAGCTCTCTCATGGCAACTGATCTTAGAATAACCTGGCCTTCAACTTTCACATTAATCACAATGAACGAAAAAACTAAAGTTATCCCAAAACAGATCCTAACGCATTATACTTAAAGAAATGTTATAATTTTTTTAAACACCCTTTGCTCAAGTGTCCATTTCAAACACATAGACTCCATAAAAGACCATATATAATTGATCTTATAAAATATCGCCTATCATCATGAAATATCAGTCGGCCTATAAGCCGGGTTCTGTAGAGTAAAGCTTACACTTTACATGGCAACCATTCATCTGGGACGGATGTTACCATCCGCCTCGTGCAACCTACCCGAATGACTCGCCCGGAAATCGGCTGCAAATTAAATTTTGCACGTCATTTCTATTTGGTCTTGCTCCCGGTGGGGTTTACCTTGCCACATTCATTACTGAATGCGCGGTGGGCTCTTACTCCACCCTTTCACCCTTACCTATAAAAATAGGCGGTTTACTTTCTGTGGCACTTTCCCTAGGGTCACCCCTGCCGGGTGTTACCCGGCACCGTCTTTCCATGGAGCCCGGACTTTCCTCACCTGCCGTATTTCAGTATCAGACAAGCGCGGCTGCCCAGCCGACTGACATACTGATTTATAAAACATTTTCTGCTCCGTGAAAATAGCATCTTAAAATATTTTATGACAAACCTCTCTCAACAGATGTTTTTATTTTAATGAAGCCAGATAAGTCTTTACTTTTGCGCAATATTTCGCTGAAATGGAATTCATTTTTTTTGCAGCATGACCTGCGTTATATTTAAGGATTGTACCACACGTACTTCCACCACTGAGTTTATAGGCCCTTGCCAAATAACGCATACCATATTCAAGATTGGTCGCAGGATCGTACAAATCCTGTACAGAACCACTAAAGCCCAACCCTCGTGCCGTAGAGGGTTTAATTTGCATCAAACCTATTTCGCCAGCAGCCCCCTTTATACCTGCCTTATAATTACTTTCAACTTTTACAACAGCATGTGCTAAATTAACGGGAACATTATATTTATTCGCAAGTTTCTGAATAAGAAACTCATAAGGACGAGCAGAAATCTTAGAAGCAACAATCACTGAGGTTTCTCCTGATTCCGCAACATTTAAGACACTATGAGTCCAACTTATATCAAATACAAAAAATACAGCACATGCTGTATTTAACAAGATTTTCAAAAATTGCATTTTCTTTCTCTTCACTCAAACATTCTCAAATTCTAGCCGCAAGTAATTTGCAAATGTATTATACAAAAAAGAAAGCAAAAGAACGTCTTTAAAAAGGAAATAGTAAGACAATTTCAAGCTAAAATTATGAAATAAAAGAATATATCTTTATGCACAAGTCTCAGATTTCTCTATATCATAAAATAAAAAAATAAAAAGACTATAATCAATCTTATAGCGTATCAAATAAAATGATATAATCTATAACTTGCGGCTATCTCTGTTGTATCAATCAATTTTTATATTAAAAAATAGCATCTGAACTAGATGTAATATTTTTTACATAAGATTATTAATTTTTTTATTGAGATCAATCCCTCAAAGAAAGAGAGACAAGAGCATCTTTTTACCGAAGATGCTCGATATCAAAAAAGGTTCACAAAAAATATAAACCGTTATCAACGCTTCTCTCTGATTAATAAACACCCACTGCACTCTTTATGTCCGATAAAACCTCAAAAAATCACAAAACAAATCCCCCCATCATTGCGCATAAAAAATTCATAAATATACTAAAACCATCATACTCTTTACCAATTCAAAATATTGGAACAGACTTTTAGCTCTCAAGATGTCTCAAAGAAGCTTTTTAATTCCTTTTTATAAAGAGTTTTTATCCACACAAGCCTCTACTTGTGGTATACAAGAAACTGATTTTAATTTTTTCACCATGGATAAATTTAAAATGAGAGGATTTTACAATTCTTAAGATTCTCATTCAACATAAAATGATAAATTATCATTATAAAACAATATACTAAAAAAGTTATATCCGTTTTTATCCCTACAACAAAGCTTAACAATTACTTGTGTCTATTTTTTTTGAAAAATGTTAGAAAACTCAATACCCCCAAAGCCTTTTTAAATAAAAATAGACCTCTCATCTTCATTCAAATATTTTTTCTTTGTCACAGACTATCATCTTATCAGTCTTGCACCTCATTTTCAGAAATCATACAAGTGGATAAATATCCTAAAATCCGTAGAACAAAAAAAGCTTAAATCCTTTAAAAAATTTTATTTTCTCATATCAAATAAAAAAATAACCGGTATATAAAATGCAGTTAACGTGTTTTATTATAGTCAATACTGCTTTTGTCATTGTAGCGATTGATAATGCAATTAACTTGGACCAATACCCTTGATAGACTTTCTATCACTCCTGTAATGATTGCAACATTACCCTTATACTCCAATTGCTTACCTTTTGAGAGATAAATTTTGTTAATACCTTACAAATTAATTATCTCCTCGCACTTTTCAAAATTTCACGAAAAGCTCTTTCTCCTTAAAATAAAACCCAAAAGCGCAATTAAAAAATAGCTAAAAATAAGCATTAGCAACGGAAGGACGAGAAATCGCTTTCGAGAGAGCCATAGCAACAGTTTCACCAGATTTTTGAGCCTGCTCACGACTCTGACCACTTTTAGAAGCAAGCGCAATTACATCACGACGCAGCTGCGCAATAAACAACTCTTGCTGTTGAGGGGTCATTTTAGAAAGATGCTTGATAATATCTGGAAAAGATACGGACAATCTCTCTAACAACTCCTCCTCTGTTACATCAAGCTGCTGAGAAGAAAAAGAAGAGCGACCGGAAAAAAACTGATAAACAGCACTACTTTGAGAAGCAAAAAAGACAGCGCCAGAAATAAAAAACACAAATAAAATAAAAATAATACGATGTGAAAAAGATCCCATTATCTCTTACCTAAAGATCACAGAATACAAACATAGCTTCCTTTTATGATTCTCCTTATAACATGCAACAATGCCTCAATAAAGAAAAATCAAATTATTAAAAATGAATACGCTAACACTATCCGCCCAATAAGACTCGCCCCTCTATGTATTTAGGTACTATAGGCGAAACAATAACAGATCTTACACTTCCCCCCTAATAACACCTTATATTTCCTAAAATAATTACAAAAAGCCTGACTGAGGAAATCCTCAGTCAGGCCAGACAATCTAGGGGATCCCCGGGGGGGGGGGGGGGAGGAGGTTCCCCGATTGTCCTCTTACATCAACCACTAAGATAGCCGATGCAATATTCTTGCTATGGAATAAAATTCTTTAAACAACAAGAAATTCTTATCATCTTCTACGCAAAAAAACATAAAAGAATTATAAATTATTTAAAAATGTTTAAATTTAGGCAAAAAAAGTTCAAAATGACCCAATTTGAAGCAATTTTATTTCAAGAAGCATCAATTAGAATCTACGATCATTATAACTTTTAAATAGTTTCTTTCATAACTCTGATGATCATATTAAAAAACAGTAATTTCTACGTATCCACCCTATAAAAATCAAACTACGTAAAAGTAGAATCACTTTTCCAACAGCAATCACCACAAAAAGAAAAACGTAGATTTTTAAAATCTTACACAAATAACCGTAAAAAATGGAAAATATCTTCTTGCAAGAAAGCTATGAATTATTTAAATTAAAACAATAAATTAGAGAAAATAAAATCTTATCTACCTTTATAAAAAATTTCTGTAAATGATCATTAAAATATTGTTACATCCCTCATGTAACAATCAATGAGAAACTTAAACAGCTTAATCTTATGAGAAAATGAGAACTCTGAAGATATTTGTTTCGAATCACGCCCCATCGTCATTCCAAATAACGATAGACCATTTTACAATAACCAACAGTCTCTAACGCATTTTAACATAACAAACCGAAATCAATGCAGACATTTTCTCTTAATCTCTATCATTTAAATGATCCCGTAAAATAATACACACAGTAGTTTCTATGCTCAAAAATTTTTATAATCTGTTCTTCTAACGTAAACAATTCATTGATTTACAATCATAACTCATCATTTTACAATTTACATGAGAAACCTCAAGAACGTAAGATTCCCTTATTTTCAATCTTCGTCTATTGAATTAATGAATAGCCATACTATCGCACATCACAAACAAGAAGAAGCATATGGATAAAAAACATAAAACGATGATGCCGGCTTACAACTTTTACTTAAACTAAAGACGATGGTGCCCTATCAATTTTACGCTATACCCACGGACTGCGTCATAAGATGAGCGGCAAACATAAAAAGAAAGAAAATACTTTTGGCAAAAACAATGAACTTATTTAATAACCTTCATAACTTCTCATGATAAAGAGATACGAAACTTTAGTGTAATATCACACTTTTCTTTCCTACTTTCAGCCACAGACTATCCCTAGATCATCGCCGATCTTATTTTTATGAATATAATGCATTGTCTTACCCTTTTACTTTTTCGTCTTTTTAGAGCATCTTTTTGCACCCCTCACTAAAAGTTCCAACGTACTCCTTATCTAAAAACCTGTTTTAAAGAGATATTTTAAGATCTATTGGGCACCACCATCTTTGACATTTATGAAGGTATGAGCCTTCACTATGATTATATTGTGCGGCATTATATCATATTGCAGCCGCCCTCACATTTAGAAGATGTATTTTCTTTTACAAACGGTATCATTAAGATAAATACCTTCTTTTGTAGCAGACAAACAGACTCTTTCGGATTCTGAAACAGGAAATTTGAAATGAAACAACATTCCTGTATTTAAACCTCTTATTGAGTCTAAAAAAATCAATGATCTTTTAAAATCAATATATTGGCTAATAACATAAATATGATAGCAAGAACACCTTAAATAATGATCCTCATAGGCTTAACTCTATAGAAGGTGCTTCATTATACAGCCTACACGCCGCTATAAAACACCAATACTCCCATATAAAAACATAATACAAATGTAAAAAACAATAGCTTATCAATGATTGAATAAAGTTTTATCTCTACGCTATTCCTTGAGAAAAATCAGAGTATAAAGCACGTTAACAAACGCGATTTATGCAAAATCTACTTGTTTATCTTTGATATCGTCAACCAATAAACGCGGATCACGAGCAAGCCAAAGCGTAGCAATCCCCTCCTCACTGTTTTCATTTTGTATAGGAGTAAGACAAACCGTTTGTTCTAGAACAAGTCCCGCATTTTTAAGCCATTGTTCTATTTGTAAAGCCGAAAATCCAAAACGCATATGCACTTGATCAGAATATGAAGACTCAATTTCATGATAACCAAAATCCACAATCAATAAACGGCCATGAGGACGCAAAACACTTGATATCTCATGAAGGAATATTTCAGGATTTTCAAGAAAATGTAAAACCCAATGAAGAATAACTAAATCAAAAGTTGTATCTCCAACAGACAAGTGAAAAACATTGCTATCAAGCACAACTTGAACCGCATGCGTATAAAGATTAGAAAACAATTTTAAGATAGAGTCTCCACCTCTTCCAATATTCAACATCGTCTGAAATGGTTTATCGCCAATGATTTCAAGTAACGAGTTTTCTACACCATGATCTGCCATATAGGATGACCGTAATACATCCCGTTGCAACGCATTTTGTAAGAAATGCTTCTTCCTCGTTTTTTGACGCTGCTTTTTAACATCCTTCAAACGTTCTAAATCATGCGCTAACAACACATCATCCTTTGGCAAAGCCGAAAGAATACCTATCACAATGTCTTTACCCCAAAAATCATGACAAAGCTTAAAATAAAGGCTATCCCCCTTCTGATAACGCTCAATCAATCGTGCTTCGTACAATAAACGTAAATATCGTGATATACACGCTTGCGACTGATCAAGAATAAAAATAAAATCAGGAATTGTTAAATCTTCATGATGTAAGAGCCTAAGAACACGTAAATGGCTTACTTCTGCGACCGCTTTCAGCAGCACAATCATTGCATCTAAACTTGCACTTTTTTTCATAATTATCCCCTAAACATTCCTATAAACATTTGTTTATAGGAAAAAAAGTCAAGCATACAACGCATATTCTCATCTATTTTGTTCTCTCTATTTTATCATACTATGAAAAAAATAGGCTAATGTAAAAAACGAACAGATCTTATCTCCCTGCTTCTCGTTATAATGAGAATACATTGATTTATAATAATAATTCATTTTTAACTTGAATAAAAAACCGGAATACCGTAGATTTTTCTCATTTCAAATCTATTCATGATAAATCAATCCAAATCATTCTCTTACAGCTCATAAACGGAGGGGACAGATGGATAAAAATACCTTTTATGCCCACCTCAAAACAAAAACTGCATACTATTGAGAAAAAATAACATGATAATGCCAGCTTGCATTTTTATTAAGTAAAGATGATAATGCTCAATGACCAAGGCATTTGTAGAAGTAATACTATACGCTCCATTCCCTCCTTTTCATTGCAGTTTTACAAAAAATAACCGGTTATATATCATGAGTAAAATAACCCTATTTAGGTCATAATTTCATAAAGTGTCTCTTACTCTTTTCAATGAATAAAAACTCCCACAGAGTACACACACACTTTATTTATGAAATAACAAACGCAATAAAATACACTATTATTCTAACAAAGTTGCGATAAGATAAAAAATTCTAGCGTGTAAGAGGTTTATAATTTGCATGCTTAGGATTAAGAGATTCCGCCCCAAGACGACGAACTTTATCAGCCTCATATTCAGCAAAATTACCTTCAAACCATTCTACATGACCATCACCTTCAAAGGCTAAAATATGTGTTGCCAATCGATCAAGAAACATACGATCATGCGATATGATAACTGCACAACCAGCGAAATTTTCCAATGCATCTTCCAATGCACCCAATGTTTCAGTATCAAGATCATTTGTCGGTTCATCAAGAAGAAGCACATTCCCCCCCTCTTTTAGAAGTTTCGCCAAATGTACGCGATTGCGCTGCCCTCCTGATAAATTTGCCACCTTCTGCTGCTGATCTGCCCCCTTGAAATTAAAAGCCCCGCAATAAGCGCGGCTATTCATCTCATATTTGCCTAATTTAATAATGTCATTTCCACCAGAAATTTCCTCCCAAACAGTTTTATCCCCCACCAAGGAATCGCGACTCTGATCCACATAACTCATGTGAACTGTTTCACCGATACGTATCTGACCTGAATCGGGCTTTTCCTGTCCCGTCAACATTTTAAACAAGGTCGACTTTCCCATACCATTGGCCCCAATAACGCCGACAATGCCACCAGCAGGAAGTTTAAAAGAAAGAGAATCAATCAATACACGTTCACCATAAGCTTTAGAGAGATTATCAACCTCAATAACAACTTGTCCTAACCTTTCTCCAATAGGAATAATGATTTGCGCCTCTCCAGGACGGCGCTCACGTGCTGCTTGAACCAACTCATCATAAGCCTTAATCCGAGCTTTTGACTTTGCTTGTCGCCCTTTTGGACTAGAAGCGATCCATTCTTGCTCACGTGATAAAGCACGTTGACGCGCTGCCTCTTCACGGCCTTCCTGAGCCAAACGCTTGGCTTTAGCCCCCAAATAAGCAGAATAGTTCCCCTCATAAGGAATACCTCTACCGCGATCTAATTCTAAAATCCAACCCGTTACATTGTCGAGAAAATAACGATCATGGGTTATCAAAAGCACAGCCCCAGGATATTCACGTAGATGCCTCTCAAGCCAAGCCGTCGTTTCAGCATCTAAATGGTTTGTCGGTTCATCCAAAAGTAATAAATCAGGTTTTGACAAAAGCAATTTACAAAGTGCAACACGCCGCTTCTCACCACCCGAAAGTTTTGTTACATCCCCATCGGCTGGCGGACAGCCAAGAGCAGCCATAGCCATTTCCACTTGACTTTCTAAATCCCAAAGATTCTGACTGTCAATAATGTCCTGAAGCTGTGCGCTTTCATCAGCCGTTTCCTCGCTATAATTCATCATCAATTCGTTATAACGCTCAAGAACTTCCTGTTTATCTGCAACACCTTCCATCACATTACCACGTACATCTTTGCTCGCATCAAGCAAAGGTTCTTGTGGTAGATAACCACAGCGTGCTCCTTCAGAAATCCATGCTTCTCCGGTATATTCCTTATCTAGCCCAGCCATAATACGTAAAATAGTTGACTTCCCTGCACCATTTGGCCCTAAAATACCGATCTTTGCATCTGGATAAAAAGACAAATGAATATTTTCTAGAACTTTTTTATTGCCGTAAGACTTGTTAAGCCCAGCCATATGATAGATAAATTGACGTGCCATAAATTTCTCTTTATACTGTGCGATATTAAAGATTAGGATTTTGAAAAAACTGCTTTTGCTTTTTGAAACTGTACAGTAAATAGTACTTACATCGTATCAAAAGCTTTTCGCTTTATATTGGTACATTTTTTCTAATCTCACAAGCCCCAGTATGGTCCTGAATGCAAAAAAACATCCCCCTAAAAAGCAAAAAGCAAATCTTTTTAGCTGTACCTGAAACCTGTTATCAAACATTACCTCTCTTTTCCATACCAGATATAACATTGTATTTTTATCGTATTAAACCAACTTATCAATGTAATATGGTACCACAAAGAAAAGCAATTCTCTATGCGCCTTCTTTTCTCGCTTTATGGGCTTTATATTACGCAGTAAAAAATCCTTCTCTTTTTTCATCGATTTTTTGCTACGGAAAGCAATGGACTTCACCCCTTGCCTTGATATGGCTTAAATTACGTTTACAAAACGACCGCCGCCTTATGGGATCTGACGTCCCAAGCCCAATGATCATGAAAGCTTTGCATCAACACGTAGCAACAAATGAATACAGTGCCCTTCCCATTGGTACGTGGTTACAATTCGTAAAAAACTATAAAGCCAATTGTAAAAACTTATCCATCCCCCTCTTTTGGCTTGATAATTATAAAAATAATATCAATATCCAGCACATCATTTCAAAACTTCAAGACGACATATAGCTTTTTAAAAATACGATAAAAGCTCATCTCGTATAGGAATATATTTATGGAAAAAAAAGCCTTAATCGTCATTGATGTTCAAAATGACTTCTTACTAGGTGGAGCACTTGCCGTACCTCAAGGTGATGCTATTTTACCCGCCGTCAATAATCTCATAAATCATTTTCACCACGTTATCTTAACCCAAGACTGGCATCCCAAAAACCATTGCAGCTTTGCTTCCTGCTATCCTGAAAAAAAGCCCTATGATACAGTCATTCTTGACTATGGTCCTCAAATACTTTGGCCTGATCATTGCATACGAGGAACACAAGGAGCAGAATTCCATCCATCTCTTAGAGTAGAAAAGGCACAACTTATCCTTAGAAAAGGCTATAATCAAAAAATGGATAGCTATTCTGCTTTTCTTGAAAATGATCAAAAAACACCAACAGGTTTACATGTTTATCTCAAAGAACATGGTTTTACCAAGCTCATTATGTGTGGCTTAGCAACTGATTTTTGTGTCGGATTCTCTGCTCTTCACGCCATACAATACGGTTTTAAAGTCAGTGTTTCATTAAATGCTTGTGCTGGTATTGATGTAAACGGATCACTAAACACTATGCTTAAAACTATGAACGAAGCAGGGATAGAACTGTTAATGCTCTCCTAAAATATTCTTTTCTCATCTACCATTATAACATTCTGATTTATAATGAATAAATTTTTTTACCTATTTAAGTAAGGAACGAAAATATCGTAAAATTCTCTCATTTCAACCCTATTTCAACACCATTCTCTTAAAACATCACAAATAGGATTGATGTATGAATAAAAATCTTGCAAAAAAAACAGCCAAAAGGCTTCTTATGAATCATTAAATGCAAGAGCAGTTATGATACTGAAAGCTGGTAAAAAGTATAGCGTAAACTTGCACCTTATATTGAAGTCAAAAAGCCTCTATACGTCAAAAGTTATCCAAAAGATTATACATTATTTCCCTCATGGAGGGGAAATCGTGCAATGATCTCCTCTTTAAAACAAAAACATCAATAAGCAATAACATGGCATTTTTTGCACAAAAGACCTCTTTCTATTCAAAGATATGCGATAAACAAAAGTGTGAAAAAGGAAGAAATCTCCATTACTTAGATACAACATGTTTATCTAATTGACGATGCTTAAAACGAATCGAAGAATATAATGCCATTCCAATAATACAGACTCCCACAAGTCCTGTTAAAACTTCAGGAACCGATATAATCGTTTGCAGATACATAATCACTGCAAGAACTAGAATTGCATAAAAAGCACCATGCTCTAAATAACGATAATGCAATAATGTTCCTGATTCAACCAACATAATTGTCATAGAACGAACGTAAAATGCTCCGATACCAAGACCTATCGCAATAATAAAAAGGTTGTGTGAAAAGGCAAAAGCACCAACCACGCCATCGAAAGAAAAACTAGCATCAAGAACTTCTAAATAAAGAAACGCCCCTACTCCCCCGTGAGCTACTGTTGTTAAAGTCTTTTGAGGAGTATCCAAGAGATGACCGACAACTTCAACACCGATAAAGGTCAAAAGTCCATAAAGTGCTGCTAATAAAAAAGTTATTTTATTTTCTGCGTCAATCTGAGCTGAAACAAATAAGATCAAAATCAAAACAATTGCAATATCAATTCCAACAAGCGCCCCAAACTTTTGAGCAGATCTCTCTATAACATTAAGCCAATGCACTTCTTTTTCAGAATCAAAAAAATATTTTAAGCCAACCATCATAAGGAAAGTTCCTCCAAAAGCAGCAATCCCCATATGCGCATCGGTTAAAACTTCAGCATATCGATGTGGTTCCCATATCGCTAATTTGACTGCCGCAATTGGATTAATCCCAACAGCAACGACAACCACCAATAATGGAAAAACAATTCTCATCCCAAATACAGCTATCAAAATACCCCATATAAGAAAACGACGACGCCACAATGGACTCATTCTACTAAGAACACGCGCATTGATAATAGAATTATCAAAAGATAAAGAAATTTCCAAAATTCCTAAAACAAAGCAAATAAAAAAATATTTAAGAAAACCAGTAATACTTTCCGTTTCAAACCAACCAATAACCCCTCCTAAAAAGACACCAATAATCGTGAAAAAAAAAGCAAACCCAAAATAGCGTAATAGGGACATGATCATTCCTCAAAGTTTATTTTCTACTTCATCTAAGCACACCCAGTACCAATCCAAAGTTTGCATCTCTTTAAAGTTGCATCTATTAATGCAGAGGTGTATAGAATATATATGGTAAAGTTACATGAAAATTCTCTCAAAAAAAGCAAGAGACAAATGTAGCAACAAGGAATTTTGTTTTGAAGTGAATATCAATTGTCAATACAATAAGTGCAAGATTGCTTTCTATCTACACAAATAAAAAAATAACAAGAAATTAAAGCTATAATATTGACATTATATCATAGAATATTAATACATAGTGTGCTTTTATTATTTAATGATTTATACCATGATGATTTACCGAGGGAGATAATTCGTGGCACGTCCTGAAACTGAATCAAAAACCATATTTGGAAAACGTTTACGTTATGTACGTCTTGCTTTAGGCGATCCATCGCGTGAAACCTTAGCTAAAAGTTTTAGCATGACAAAAAATTCCATTGCTTTTTATGAGCGTGGAGAGAGAGAACCCAATCTTAGTGTCTTACAAACATACCGCACGTTATATGGTGTCAATATTAATTGGCTTTTAACTGGACAAGGAAAAATGTTTGACACCGAATATACAAAAGGTGATTTTGACTGGAATTATTTTATTAAAAAAATCGAGGGACTGGAAGAAACACTTGCCGATAGTGATCGTAACGAAAAACTAAATCAAGAAAAAATCGACAGTTCTTATGAAAAATTGCAGCAATATTTGTCAAGACAAGGTTTATCAAATGGTTTTAACTCTAAAACTACAACCTCTCTTATCGATATGAAAGCTAAAATGGCCAATTCTTATACCCTTAGCTTATTCATTGATTTACTCATTCGAAGCGTATCCCAAAAAGAGGTTATAGCTAATCAATAAACGTCTATTTCAAAAGAAAAAGCAAGAAATGATTAAACACCAGTATGGAAAGAAGTATTTTTTTACTTTATCCGTGCTGGTGAAGTTTTATATAATTTATAAACTTTATTTCTGTAACGACAGAAAAATATTTGCGTTGTAAATGAAAGTATAGTGTCTTTAAATTAAAAAAAATAATTTTATAGTATAAAATTCTCATTCATATCTTATTGACAATAAATTTTTTCTTGTTAAAAGAATAATAGCTCTCATAGAAATTATTTTTTAAGGTCAGAAAATTTAAGGGGAATATATTGACGACTTCCTAGAGAGACATACATTAATGTTTACAAGCGGATTAGTTAAATATTTATCCTGAAAATTATCAGCTATTTTATGAGGTGGGAAGCATGTATTTTGAGGTGTTTCAAGGAGTTCACAATCAATGGTACTGGCGTTTAATCTCAGGAGATGCACAAAAAATTGCTTTTTCTAGTAAAGGTTATCCAACAAAACAAGATATCCTAATCAATATTGAGCAAATAAAAGAAATTACACATAAGGCTCTTATTAGAGAACTACAGTCCTAACGTTCTTTAACATTAAAACAAGCGTTTATTTTGTATAATGGTATGGTAGTTACTTTTGTGATAAATGAAAAGTGATTGATTTGCCCTCAATGAGAGGAAGTTTTTGTATTATTTCTGACACTCACAAAGAACATTCATATTCTTACAGATTATATGTTTATTTTCAATCATACTCAAATCTCTATAGCCTTTATCAAAAAGAAAATCTCTTAAGTGTTGTATTTTTCATAAAAAATAAACGCACATGAAGAGAAGATAAATCATCAATGAGAAATATATTTACTCTAAAAGATATTAATATCTTTTACGTTCATATTCCTCTTCTGTATCTGATAATCATAACTGACTTACCCATTTCATCTTCATAAAAAGCAAATATCTCTTTCTTTCTATTATCATGCAATTTTTTATACCTATTAGCTGAAACTATCGTAGCATTTATACCTTACATCTAAAAAGAACGTGCAAAACTGTTTCCAGCAATAATATAAAATTGCTGGATTGTATAGACGCGCTTTTTAATAACTAGCCTACCTATAAACTGGTTTATCATCATAAACTCTTATTTTATGATCAACGACGCTCTGTCTTATAACCTTAAATGTTGTCATAAAATCAGAGTAAACTTGAATATTCTCTTCCAATACAATCTCTCCATCAGCACCATAATTGGCTTCATTAAAGTTTATCTCTCTCGTCATTCCAATCTTCCTAACACATTTCCAAACCCTTTAATGCAAAATATGAATACAATCACTCTTTATCATCTTCAGATTTAAGCATTTTTTTATATTTCTTTTCATTTTTTTCATATTGCTTAATTTGTTTTTTCAGTTTTTCAATTGCTTGGTCGCGTCTTTTAATCACCATACTTTGCTCTCTAATAGCCCTATCTCGTTCTTCAGTCATCTTCATAGAATCTCTTAAAAACTCATGCTTTATTCTTCTAGATTCCTCTTTTAAAATTTTCACTTGACTGCGATAATATAAAGAAAATCGAAATATAACCCCGCTGCACAACAAAACAACAATCATTGCTCCCAATAAAATTTCGTTTACACTCATTTGGATCTCCCTTAATTGTCGCTCAAGTGATGATCTTGACCAATTTGTTTCATCCTCAATCAAAAAAAGAATGCAATAAATTGCATGTTCCAAGTGTGAACAATCACTCTCGGCGTTCTTATTTTCTCCATTAAAGCATTGATAAATGACGCAAACAAATCTCTGAAAGCGGCTAAATCTACACTCACACCAATTATTTGCGACACATTTATTGACACAAAATACAAAAAATAAGGAACGTCAAATAAAACTAACGACGCAATCCAATCATACAAGCCTTGCCCAAATCGTTCCTATCTTCCTTTTTTACGCCATGTGGAATGCGGCTATATATGAAAGTTTTTCATTATTACAAAAATCTTCAGTGTCACAAAGCACAGCATTTCTGTAAAATTTTGCCTTCCCACAAATCTTTACATCACCACAAACTAAAGCATCATTATAAACTCGAGCCTTTCTAAAATCACGAGTATCACCACAAAATTCAATACATTGAGCATTCAAAACTTGATCAAAAAAGACCGCATTAGCATAAACATATGCATCTCCACTCATATTCAAATAACGATAAAGTTCTTATTTTTCATAAACATGCGAACTCTTACGAACGACTAAACAACCATATGTTAATGCATTGTTATCAATAACAATATCATTATAAACACAGACTTCATTATAAACCGCAGCATCATAAAAACACATTCATCCCCATAAGGGCATTGATCGAATGTACAATTCTACCAAACAACCACCTTTGTGGATCAGATTACCTTCCTGTTTAATAAAATATCCAAGATCACTTTTTTGATATTTCCCATTTTTTTACGCATATATACGATATACCATCTGATAGTGATCTAATTTATTACAATAAAGAAGAAATCAGTATTCTTTGTCTATGCAATTTACATTTTTTCTACAGCCATTATCCTATCTCTTAAGGCTCTAAAGCTTCGTTATATTCACACACTACCCCAACATCAGAATTTTTTTTACAAATTCTGATGTTGGGGTATATCTTGATTTATAATGCTGCTACGTATACTATCATAGTGAAATCTCATAAACATACGAGTGTGTATCGCCCTTTCTGGTATACACATTTACTTTTTCACAACCGTGGAACTAAGCAACCATTTTTATTGATTCGAATCTGAAAGTGTATGGGGACATTTTGTTATTAGTTAAAAACAACTCTATATGCTTCCTTAGCGAAGAGCTACACATGGATATTTTCACGCTCCTTGTATCATATATTCTGGATTCGCAACGCAATATTAACGCTATAGCGTAAATATGTAAAGGTCTAAAAATGACAAAGACTGAAAAAGATTGGTTCCAACGCTTAGTTGAATTGATAAAAAGTGACGGACGAACAATGATTGAAATAAGCAGAGCTGCAGGCTGTGGACAAAATTACGTCCAACAAATGATAAATGGAGGCAAGAGGCCTTCTGTAGATAAACTCATGGCTATTTTGAATACACTGGGAAATGCTAGTGCCATATATGTAATAACTGGTTTCAACATCTCCGATGAAGACTTAAAACTCATAACTTTGATTTCGTCTGGAGATAAAAAGAAGATTGAAGCCTTAAATGTTCTGTTGAATGAGCAGAATCTGTAGCATTTTCTACTTTATCCAATATCGCTTGCTTTTGAGACGTCGATAAAGACTCCCATTTCACAATAATATCAGATAAAGTTGTTTCAAATTTTTTATCATTCTTCATAGTCATACTCCATGTAGTCACACTATATAACGCTAAAGCGTTTAAAATATATCTCATACCTTAGAAAAAAATATTTGCAATAGGCAGTATGGAAGCAATTGTGTACAAACTTATTTTACAAAATCAGATGAAGTTCTATTAGTCATGTACCATGGTGAAACAGAAAGCATCACACGATCCAGACCTTCTTATGAAAATTGGTATAATCTATCAAAAACGCGAATAATGTTACGCAGATCTTGCGATTCGGACCAATAAAAACTAATGTGAAAATATCCCTGAAGACACTCCTGAACTCTATATAAGAGAACACGAAAAAGCTTTTTTGAAAAAAATACATCACAATTTATTCTACATAGCACCATCTATGTTTTTTTAACAATATTGCAAAGCGAGAATATAACAATGTTATAGGAATAAATTCTTATAAACAGAGCCACACTACCTAAAACTCTGTAACACATTTACAGGTAACCTCCCCTCTAAACGCACCTTGTAAATACTAATATAAGTCTCTATCATAAGCAAAAATGATACTATCAAAAAAATAAAACGAATCACCACGCACAATCTTTGTACGTAAATTTTATACAGATTTACAACAAGAGAGAAATTCCCTTATGCAAATGAAGAATTATATTTTAAAAGTATGGCTTTGAAGAAGAAGTATACTTTTCCAAAAAAACACCCTCCCTGCCAATAATTTTTCATAAGAGAAAAAACTCATAATAAAGATAAAACTCTCTATACGATCAATACGAGAAAAATGTTAGCAATACAAAAAAGTGCTAGGGTTACCGCAATATTGCCAATTCCTTATCAGAGTAAAATCAAAAAAGACATCTGCTCTTCAATAATAATTCGGATCACATGAAAACTCTATAATTTAAACATTAAGCAAAAAATACACAAAAACAGAAAATGGCATTTTAACAAATTTTCCAATATCATAGAAAACATTTCTTACAGAATAATAAAATGCTTATTACAATAGAATCTGGATGATGCAAAGCGATAGAAACAATCACTCAATTGACTTTTCAAAGAACAATTAATAAAATTCTTTTCAGAAAACACGCCACCGTCACTATGAGCAATATTTCTCAAGATATTAAATAGAATTCCTTTCTTGGGAAAAAGAAAATATCAACAAATGTTATCATCGTTGCCCCCATGATACATATGAATGCCCATAGATCACATTCTCTTATACACTAACCTTTCATCACAATGATGCTATTCGAACATCTAAAAGACATTAACATCACTTAGAAAAAAGCAAATTTACACTAAATGTTTTTTGAGCCATTTGTTCTGAACAGGTACAATCTTTAAAATTGGTTTTATTGAGGTCTGTTTATTTGCAGAACAAGTATAAATAAACTTATCCAATGAAGCTTTTAGCCTTCTATTTTATGAAGAACACCATATAGAAAAGTACAAAACAGTATATGAATTAAGAAAGTAAATAGCGACCCATATCAGTTAATCCAAATGCTAAAAGGTTGCAAATGAGAGAACTTCTTTGATGAGACTAAGAAAACATACCATCATATTAAAGCGACTGAGAGAAAAAACTGCAACAAACAACGACCAAAAGCTTCTAAAACAAACAGGAAAATAAATAAAAAACGAAAAAGGTAGAATCTCAAAACTTTTATATAAGCGATCCATTTTTCTATTGTACATTTCCCTATTGGTGGGCCCGGAGGGACTCGAACCCCCAACCAAGCGGTTATGAGCCGCTGGCTCTAACCAATTGAGCTACAGGCCCTAAATAGGTTGTTTCTCTCTAAACTAAAATGCCCTATGATACAAGAGCTGACAAAGATTATAACCCATCTTTTTCTCTTTTCTATTGGTTTTTTTTTCAGTGCTCTAATTTCTTTACAAAAACTCTTAAAAATGAGAGAATAATTAACTGACAAATATAAAGGTATAGATATGATAGAAAAGAAAATTCAACCACTGAAGAGTTCTCTGGTTAAAACAGTTATATTAGCATTTACACTCTTAGCCACATCGTTGACTGTACGTGCTTATGCTGAAGAAAATAAAATGAAAAATGCAACGATTACAGTGACAGCAATCGGAGAAAGTCAAGCAGCACCGGATATGGCCATTATTAATCTAGCCGTTGTTACCTATGACAAAACTGCCCAAAAGGCATTAGCTTCCAATAATCAATCCATCAATGATATTATAAACGCTTTTAAAAACAATGGCATCCAAGCAAATGATTTGCAAACATCAGGCTTATCCATTTATCAGTCGATCTCTGATAAACGCCACGAAAAAAAGAATAATGAAAAACTCTATCATGTTTCAAATTCTTTAACCGTGCGCATTCGTGATCTTACCAATGCTGGTAAAATCTTTGATCAAGCGATGACACTAGGTGTTAATTCAGTTAACGGCATTACTTTTACCAACGCAGATACAAAACCATTTTATCAAGAAGCACGTAAAAAAGCCATTACTGAAGCCATTGAAAAAGCGCAAACGATAGCGCAAGCAGCCGATTTAAAATTAGGAAAAATTATTGAAATCAATGAAAAGGATGATTACTATCACCCAACACCACGTCTCATGAGTAGAGCAGCAGATGTAAGCTACGCAAATACAAATTTTGCAGGTGGTGAATTAAATTATAACGTGAGCGTCACTGTAGTCTTTGCGATCGATTAAGTCACAAACAAGTTGTATAAAAAATCACATTACTGGCCTTCACGTAGAAGACCAGTAATGTGATAAAGATAATCTTCCTCAGATAATAATTCGTCTTCGTAAATCTCTATTTGTCCGCGTGCAGAAATATGCGCTGTATGTACCGTCTGACAATCCCCTGATACCAATGGATGCCACCAATGAAGATCTTTTCCCTCATAAATTAATCTATAAGCACAACTTTCTGGGAGCCAACGCGCTGTTTTAACTGTCGTAATGTCTAGCGATATACAATCTGGTACAATTGATTTACGATGAGCATAATCTCGACACCTGCAGGTTTCCCCATCTAAAAGACGACAAGCAATACTGGTTGCATAAAGGTCACCCGTATCATCGTCCTCAACTTTATGGAGACAACAACAGCCACAGCCATCACAAAGGCTCTCCCACTCAGAAATGGAAATCTCTTCTAATTTTTTTACTTTCCAAAAGGGAAGTTCTCCACTCATAAACTCAGACACACCTTTTTTAATTAAGACGATCTATAAAAAATGAAACGTTTAATTTCTATAATTTTATCTATTTCTGTCTCTTAAAAAGATTCAACTCAATGTATACTTTAAACCATGTTCTTAAAAGCTATCTGAATAAAAAGAGAATATTCAAAAATAGCGCATATAAATGAACATAACCTATTGAAACATCTCTTTGTAAACTTAACGAAGAATAAAATGCGTCACCTAAAATGATAGAAAAATTCCGCAAAGAACATACATTTTTCATCAAAAAGTCCGTATGTTGCAATATAAGTTTACTCCTAACAGATCTCATTTCTTAAAAACGAGCCGCGCTATACGCAAGGTAATGTTTTTATCGTTCATTTCTTGAAAGCCCCCTACTCTCTACTCCATAACCACCCTTTGCCCTATATCTATTCTTTTGAGAAAGAGAAGTATAAAGCCCCAAAGCTAAGAAAAACATTAAACATCGAAAACTTTCTAGATTGTTCAAATTCTTCCTATGTTTTTCTCAAAAAAGTATCCAAGTACAACATGAAGCACCTCCCCCCTTCATTAGGAAGAAAGAGGGAGTTATTAAAATGCACACGAATTCTTTTATTTAAGAATCGAGAAAACTGCGCAATTTTCGTGAACGGCTAGGATGTTTTAATTTACGAAGTGCCTTTGCTTCAATCTGACGAATACGCTCTCTTGTAACTGAGAACTGCTGTCCCACTTCTTCCAATGTGTGATCGGTATTCATCCCTATTCCAAAACGCATCCGCAAAACACGTTCTTCTCGTGGTGTTAATGAAGCAAGAACGCGTGTTGTCGTATCTCGCAGATTAGCTTGGATAGCTGCATCAATTGGTAATAACGCATTCCTATCCTCAATAAAATCACCCAAATGGGAATCATCTTCATCACCAACAGGCGTTTCGAGAGAAATAGGTTCTTTTGCAATTTTAAGAACTTTTCGTACTTTTTCTAACGGCATAGAAAGCTTGCTAGATAATTCTTCTGGTGTTGGTTCTCGTCCAATTTCATGGAGAATCTGACGCGAGGTACGAACGATTTTATTAATTGTTTCAATCATATGAACAGGAATACGAATTGTACGTGCCTGATCAGCAATTGAACGTGTAATAGCTTGACGAATCCACCATGTTGCATAAGTTGAAAATTTGTAGCCGCGCCGATATTCAAACTTATCCACAGCCTTCATCAAACCGATATTGCCCTCTTGAATAAGATCAAGAAACTGCAAACCACGATTGGTGTATTTTTTTGCAATTGAAATGACAAGACGCAAATTAGATTCTACCATCTCTTTTTTCGCAATTGTTGATTCGCGTTCACCTTTCTGCACCTGCATAACAATCCGACGAAATTCACCAATCGAAATAGCCGTTTCTTGCGCAAGATTTTGTATTTCACTTCGCAGTTTTTGGATTTCTTTTGCTTCACGCACCGAAAACTCTTTCCAACCAGGTGTAGGCAAAGCAGAAATATAATTCATCCAATCCGCGTCCAATTCACGCCCTTGGTATTCTTTTAAAAAGTCCTCATGGCCAATGCCATAGCTATTGGCAATCCGTTTCAGCTTACCTTCATTATGAATCAATCTCTTATTAATGTCATAAAGCTGTTCAACCAAAGCTTCGATACGATTTTGGTTTAAAGAAAGGGATTTTACTGCTTGAATCAACTCACCCTTTAATTGAATATATTTCTTCTTCTGAGAAGATGTAAGAGCCCCCTCTTTACGCTCTGCCAAACTGCTTTCAACATGCTGATCTTGTAATTTTCGTAATTTCACATAGGTTTGAGCAATAAAATCCAATGTTTCCATAACTTGAGGACAAAGTTCATTTTCCATTGCAGCAAGCGATAAGTTAACATCGTCCTCGTCCTCTTCATCATCGTCTTCAATGTTTCTCTCTCCTGCGCTCTCCCCCATATTACGTATACCAGAAGACATTTTTTCTTCTACTGTCTTATCAACTTCACTTCGCTCAATAACAGGAGCCTGCTTTGCTTCTGGACCAGCATAAGTCGTTTCAAGATCAATAATTTCACGAAGAAGAATACGCTGCTCTTTTAACTCGTCACGCCAGATAATAAGAGCCTGAAAAGTCAAAGGACTCTCACAAAGTCCTGCAATCATTGTCTCACGCCCTGCTTCAATACGCTTAGCAATGGCAATTTCGCCTTCCCGCGAAAGAAGCTCAACAGCTCCCATCTCACGCAAATACATACGCACCGGATCATCCGTACGATCTGTTACTTCGCGTTTATTCGTTGTCGTTGCAATTGCGTGGCTAGAGGCTTCTACTAAATCACCCCCCTCTACCGTAACTTCTTCTTCATAATTTTCAGACTCGACTTCATCCTCATCATCCACAACATTAACCCCCATCTCAGAGAACATCGCCAAGATATCTTCAATTTGTTCGGATGTAACCTCGTCAGAAGGAAGAACAGCATTGAGTTCATCCATTGTTACGTAACCATTTTTTTTGGCAAGTTTAATCATTTTCTTGATGGCATCATCAGAAAAATCAAGAAGAGGACTATCCAAACTCGCTTGGTTTGTTACTTCTGCATTATCTTTCTGTTTAACCTTTGTTGCCATACCATAACTCCACTCGATCACTTCATAGTTTCCATGTAACCATAGTTTCCATGTGACCAGTTTTTTTTGTTCTCACTAAAATCTACCAATAGTTACTCATATATACTTCCTGTTAAGAGATTACCATTGGAAAGAATACATTTTGTATACGCCCTGACATCCAGACAAACTTGACATCCAGACAAAAACGCGGGAAAACTCCAGAAGTTTCCCCGACACCTCTCAGCCCTTCTGAGATAATCTCTGCACCCTATCGTAAGAACCAATTTCCCGCTTTTCCTAAAATTTACCCGCTTTTCCTAAAATTTAATTGTCATCTTTATAAAAATGTCACTCCACATAAACTTCCTCATCTAAAATTTAAGTGACTGATTCGCATTAAAAAAGCGAATCATTTTATCGTATCTTGTGTATTCCCGTCTATTTTTTCATCCAACCAACTTCCAAATCCTTCAATTAACGCTTCTGTTGCCTGCATCTGCTCCAGCTCATTTTTTACCTCACGAAGCAGATCAAAAACCTCACTCTTAGGATTTTCTACAAGTTGCTCTTCAATATCCTGTAACCTCTTATGTAGGTGGTGTTCTTGAAGATGCAAGTAGACAGCTTGTTTTAATATAGCACGCGCATCTTCTATAGGGGCTCCACCAGGAATAATACGCATACCAATATTTTGCACAAGATGTTTCATACGCTCTAACAGAGCCTTTTGCCCTCTTTTTTCTAAGAACACAACCATCGTCTCTTTATCATGAAGCTGTTGGTCCCCAAGAATTTCCAACATAGCTTGATGAAAAATTATCAATTGAGTATTTTTTAATTCTAACTCAGAAAGAATTTCAAAATTTTCATACCACAACTCAGGATAGTAAGCTAAAGTAAGTAAAATCACTGCTTCACGCAAAGGGATAGATTGCGAAGAATTTCGTACTATTTCAGAATTTGCTAACAGAGAAAAGGTTTGATCTTTAAAGGTCCTATTTGGTGAAGATTGACCATATCGCCCTTCCCCCCTTTTTTTCGAAAAAGAGGGACGAAAAAAATCAAAAAGGCGTTTTTTTACATCTTGCAAATAATAACGACGGACATCTTCATCCTTAATCGTAAAAATTTGTTGTTTTAGTTGTTTTTCTAGCGCTGCTCGTGCCTCTGGAATTTCAAAATGCTTTCCATAGGTAGCACGCCACCATAAAAGCTCACTCAAAGGAATAGCTTTTTGCAAAAAAGAAGAAAAAAGCTGTGCTCCACCAGCACAAACAATTTCATCAGGATCTTTCCCTTGTGGCAACAAAACAAAGCGTACACAAACCCCAGCCTTTAAAAGAGGCAACACACGATCAGCAACACGAAAAGCAGCTTTTAAACCAGCATCATCACCATCAAAACACAAAATAGGCTCCTTCCCCATCTGCCATAAAAGCTCAATTTGCGCTTCCGTTAATGCTGTCCCTAAGGGCGCTACAACTCCTTCAAAACCAGCTTTAGTCAATGCAATGACATCCATATACCCCTCAACAACAAGGAGTGAATGAATTTTTTCATCGCCAACAAAGCGACTATTTTTGCGAGCTGCTGCCGCGTTATAAAGTATATTTCCTTTATGAAACAGCACTGTTTCAGGGCTATTGAGATATTTTGCTCGTGTCTCTTTCTCTAATGCACGCCCTCCGAAAGCCACCACACGTCCGCGCAAATCTTCGATAGGAAACATAATGCGATTTCTAAATCGGTCATAAGAATCTGCGCTCTCCTCATGCACTGAGAGAAGCCCACATTCTTCCATTTGCTTTATTGAAATGCCCCGTGCACTCAAAGCTTCTTTCAAAGCTGTACGCCTTACCGGTGCAAAACCAATGCGGAAACGCTCTACAAGCTCTGGTGTAACACCACGTGCATCCAGATAACGACGTGCTTGCGTACCTTCTTTATCGCGTAAATTATATTGAAAAAAATCTGTAGCAATTTTCATCACATCATAAAGGTCAGCTTTTTCCAGTTGACGTTTATGACTTTGTGAATCCAAAATAGGGAGTTTTATTCCCGCAAAATCAGCCAAACGCTCTACACTTTCTGAAAAGTGCAATCCATCAAGCTCACACAAAAAGGTAAAAATATCTCCACTTACACCACAACCAAAACAATAATAGCGCCCTTTATGATCATCACAATGAAAACTTGGCGTTTTTTCACCATGAAATGGACAACAACACCAAAAGTCTCCCCGTGAAGGCTTACTTTTTCGAGGATCAAAATCCACCCGTTGCCCAATCACTGTTGAAATTGGGAGTCTCGTACGCAATTCATTAAGGAAATCGGGCGGAAAACGCATTATCTCTCACAGAGTTTGAAAATTCTTTTTTGCATATTTAACGACTTTAGAGCATAATTCCAATACTTCCTCTTAAGCAGTTGTAAAATTTTAAACCCTCAACTGCATATATTTTTAGAAATGGAGAATAAAAAGTGATCGAATTTATTGCTCAATATCCGTGGTTAGAGGCTATTTCTTGGCTTGTTATTCTTACTATAGCTGCCCTTTTAGTGAACTTTCTAGGACGAAAATTACTTATTCACGGAGCAAAAAAACTCTCTTCTTTTCTCCCCAAAAATACAACGATCGATATTAATAATGCTATTCAATACATAGCGGATATCATTTCAGCTTTTATTCTTTCAATTGGTGTTAATTTTATCTCAACATTGCCCGATGCATTTAGCACTGTCATCAGTAATGTTGCCAACGCCTTCATTATCTTCTTTGTCGTCCTGACAATTTCTTCCTGTCTCAATGTCATTAACATCCTTTACGAACAACGACCAACAGCACGACTAAAACCAATAAAAGGTTATATTCAAATTGCTAAAATTGCACTTTTTGCTGTTGCAACAATTTTAATGGTCGCTACATTGATTGACCGTTCCCCTCTTATTCTCTTCTCCGGTCTTGGTGCAATGGCCGCGGTTCTCATGTTAATTTTTCAAGATACGCTTCTTTCTCTCGTTGCCGGTATTCAAATTTCATCCACTGATATGGTTCGTGTTGGGGATTGGATTGAAATCCCCAATCTCGGTGCCGATGGTGATGTTATTGAAATTGCCTTGCATACTGTTAAAGTTCAAAATTTCGACAACACCATCACCTCAGTTCCTATCCGTAAACTTGTGACCGACCCTTTTAAAAATTGGCGTGGAATGCAAGAATCGGGTGGCAGACGCATCAAACGCTCCCTTTTTATTGATCAATCAAGTATCCATTTTCTCACAAAAGAAGAACAAAAATATCTTTCCCGATTTAATTTATTAGAAAGTTATTTCACGCAAAAAGTAGAAGAAATCGAACAATGGAACGCTCAATTAGATAAAAATCATGATGTCTTAGCCAATACGCGCCGTTTAACCAACATTGGAACTTTTCGTGCTTATGTTTTTGCTTATCTACAACAGCATCTAAACATCAACCCTAATATGACCCTCATGGCACGGCAATTACCTCCTACAGAAAATGGTTTACCCTTAGAAATCTATTGCTTTACGAACACCACCGTTTGGATCGACTATGAACAAATTCAAGGCGATATCTTTGATCACCTTTATTCCATTCTGCCCTGTTTCGGTCTAAAGGTTTTTCAAAATCCAAGCGGTTATGATTTTAATCAAGTATTAAAAGCAAAAGTGAAATAAAAACAATAAACTTCAATTTATTAATTTGAGGCAACCACATTCACAACAACAAAGAAAGAATAAAGTATCATGAATGGTTCATTGGTACTCCTTCATCTTGCCGGCGCTATTTCTTTACTTCTCTGGGCCACACGCATGGTGCGCACAGGAGTTGAACGCGCCTATGGTGACAGACTTAAATATAAAATGTGCCACGTCGTTTCAAAACCATTGTTTGCCGTAAGTTTTGGGCTTTTTACAGCAATGATTTTACAAAGCTCTACAGCAATAACACTCCTCGTTGGCTCTTTCGTTGAATCTGGTTTTGTCTCTGGAGTAGCAGGACTTATGGCTGTACGTGGAGGAGAATTAGGATCAGCAATCGTTGTAAAAATTCTCACCTATGACCTCACTCTTGTTGTACCCTTGTGTCTTTTAATTGGCACTTGTATCTTCATGACAACAGAAAAACGTGAATGGCGTCAAATAGGACGTATTGTCATCGGTATTGGTCTTTTGATTTTATCTTTAGAGATGATAAGTACCGCGACAGAACCTTTACGTGAAAGCGAAATTTTGCCTAGCATCATTCGTTATCTTTCAACCGATCCTATTTCCACTTTTTTGTTGGCTGCTGGCTTAACCTACCTCTTACATTCATCCATTGCAGGAATCATTTTGCTGGTCAATTTTGCCAACTACGATCTTATCCATACGCAACTCTGTGTTGTCATGGTTCTTGGTGTCAACTTTGGCTCTTCTCTTATAGCACCACTTTTAACGCGCAACGCCTCTCCTAATACCCGCCTCGTTCCCTTAGGAAATTTACTCATGCGTGGGGCAGGGTCAATCCTTATACTTATCTTATTTCTCTCCTTTCACCCTCCCATCACATGGCTTGGCAATAACGCCCCTACTCAAGTAATCAACGCCCATATCATTTTTAATGTTTTCATTCTCCTTGCTGGAATACCGCTTTCAAAATGGGTTTTAAAATTAACCACTCAGATCGTGAATATAAGTGCAAAAAAAATGCAAGCCGACAAAACGCTCAATTTATCCGATCAAACAGCTCTTGATGACAGTGTTCTTGATCGCCCAACTCTCGCCCTCTCGAATGTCATGCGTGAAGTCATTCATATTTGTGATCTTGTAGACATCATGCTAGAAAAAATTATGGGACTTTATGAAAAGCCTGATCCCAATATTATTCGTGAACTCAACCAACTCAACACCATATTGGACAAAAAACATATCGCCATCAAACTTTATCTTGCACGATTAGCGGGACAAAAATTATCTGACGAAGAAGCTCTTCAAACGCAAGAACTTCTAGGTGCCTGTATAAAATTAGACCAAGCAGGCGATATCATTATTCATAATATGTTGATGCTGGTTAAAAAGAAACAACAAAAAGGTTTACAGTTCAGCAGCGAGGGCTGGAGTGACCTCCTTCGTTTCCACGCCATTGTACTAGCCAACGCGCATATAGCATTTAACGTTCTCGTCTCACGTGATACACACACTGCACACCTATTGGTACAAAAAAAAGATCAACTACGAAACTTAGAAAAAGAGATGAGTTTAAAACATTTTAAACGTCTGCGTGAAGGGGATCTCAAAAATGTAGAATCATCCAGTCTTCATCTCGACACTGTGCGCGACCTCAAACAAATCAACTCTCTTTTGACCTCAATGATCTACCCCATTTTAGAAGAACAGGGACTTCTTCAAAGTTCTCGTCTACGCAACCCTGCTGAAGAACAAACAGAAAAAACTTAAACCTTTCAAATAACTTGAATAAAACACACATCACATCGATTATTCAATTTTGAATATGGTCAAGATATTGATTTAATCAAAATATCTTATTATTCGACAATTTAAATGAGCTTTCTGCATCGTAAGTTTCTTTCATTTAAAATCTATACATGATGAATTGCTCAAAGTCATCTGCTTGCACATTACAAACAAAGCAGCATGTAGAATAGAACTCTTGAAGAAAGACGTAAAAATGCCTAACCATCTCAAAGCCAAGACTGTTAAACACATAAAGAGTAGGTCAAGAGTATGATAGTTCCAACCTAAACCCGCCTTGTAAAAAGGGAACCGCTTCACAGTAGCAGCGAAACAGAAATACTCTATAAGAAATACAAAACCCCACAAAAATGCAACATTTATATCAAGATTGGTAGAGGTTCAACCTATACAGCCATGCTATAACGTATCAACGAAACAGTTTTCATTTCAAACATCATTGATATCAATTGGCAAGCTCCAAACTTTTAAATATCCATTTTACTTATTGCTTTAATCACAATTGTTTTTTAATGTAAGAGAGAGATTTAAAAAGCTTATAAATACACTTTATGAGTTCTTAGAACATTTCTACTAATATTTTCTTCTTTTATTCATATTTATCAATTAATTAATTTATTTATAAATTAAAATATGTTGTATATTTATACTTATTAAGTATTATTATGATATAAATGTGAATATTATTTTTATATAAAGGAAAGTAATAAGTAAAATATCTAAAAGAAATATCCTTTCCACTGGTTAAAAAAGGAATAAACCTTGATTTTTACAAAGTTTACTCTAGTTACAATTTAAATTCAGGCAAAGGAGGGTATCATGGAAAATGCAAACATCGGTTGGATTGCTGCTATTATTATCGGCGGGATTGCAGGTTGGGCAGCACAGTATATTATGAAAAGCCAAACAGGAATATTGTTAAATATTATCTTAGGAATTATTGGCGCTGCGCTAGCAAGCTTTCTTTTTAGTCTTTTAGGTGTAAGTTTTGCTGGTTGGCTTGGCTATCTTATTTCAGGTTTTATAGGAGCCTGTATTCTTATATGGATAGGACAAAAAATTCGATCATAGAGTATTTATTTTTTACACCTTTTGGAATTCAATACAAAACTAGGAAACAACGAGCAGAGTTTGAAATATTTTCTTGTAACTTGGTGTTACCAATTTTGATATGATGGTGAGATGCTTAAGCTGCGATTTTAGGCATACACCATCACCGTATTATAAAACGAAATGCAGTAAAGAACTTTATAACGCACCATTTCATACCTATATAAACTTACGCATATCAGGAGAGATATGTTGCGTTATTTTAACGAAATACGAACTGATTTATGTACCACGTGCGCAAATCCAGCATATCTCACTGTAATAACAATTCATAAGGTTACAAAAATCACTAACGATGATTAAAAATTCTACCGTATAATGCTTAACACCTATACACTCTATCAACAATACCCTTTTTACCGAAAAACTCGAAGCGCTTTTTTACATTCTTAAGAAATAAAGAGAGACGGCAAGAATAAAATGATAAATATTTTTTCTAATCTATGAAATAAAATAGTATCTAAAATAAATATGAAAATTAAATTATAATGTGTTTTTTTAAATTTATTTTTAATAATAAAAATATATAAGTAAAAATTAATAATATTAATGCAAATTTATTATAAAATTAATACACATTATGTGATGTAATATTTCAAAATTTTAATAATATAATATATTTTGCAAAAATATATGCATTACTATAAACTTCTTGATTATAAAGAATACGATCTCCTTTACATCTCAATTCAAAAGATTTGAATATCTCTTCTCTTTCTAAAGTATAAAATAAAGTTTTGTTCCTCTTAAAATTTCCTCTTTATATCATCTTGCATAGATGAATTTTTAGCTCTTCTTTATATGCGTTACAAACGAATTTTAAAGCACGAAACATTTTTCCCATTGCTCTCATGCGATAAAGAAATTTCCGTAATGCATTGTGAAAGCGCCTTGAACAAAACATAATACTTTATTTTGCTTTTTTAAATGAAAATAATCCTATAATATATACTTCCTGCATATCTTCTTTTAAAGACCTTTGCTTTCGATTTTCCCTTTGATATCTTCCTGTTAAAATCTTGCTGCTTTTATACTCCTTGTATTACAATAGAGCTATCTATTTAACCCAACATAACATATGGAATAAGACTTTAGCTGTGGAGTAAAACGATGTCTGATCTTGAAGATTCCATCTTACCACCTCTAAAGTGGTTCTCTGATCAAAATCCTCCAATACCAGAAAATGTTCGCGATTGGCTCATGGAATCGGGCTCAATGACGCTTCGATTAAAGAAATATTGTACCTGCCTCCAAGTTCAACCACAACGCGAATGTTTTATTACGCGAGATAAATTAACAGAAGAAGCAGAGCATCTCCCCGAAAATGCGCGTTATTGGCTACGCGAAGTCATATTAATGGGAGATAATAAACCTTGGCTCCTTGGACGCACTGTAATTCCACAAGAAACCCTCCTACACAATCAAGCCTTGATGCATTTGGGAACTGTACCTCTAGGACATTATTTATTTAACAATGACAAATTAACCCGCGATTACATTCATATTGGTCAACAAGGTGCGCTATGGGCACGCCGTTCCCGTTTGCGGTTAACGGGTAAGCCATTGTTGCTAACTGAACTATTTTTAACAGATTCACCACTGTATCCCCACAAATAGAGGTTACTCATTTTATTCTGCATAACTTATAGATTTCATATAGCTTATAAGGGATTTAATCAGAGAAAAGAATTTCAAAATTATCTCAAGAACACATTAAAAACAAAGATTTCTTTTCAAAATATCCTTTTATTTCATCAACTCAGCTTAAAAAATCTCTTCCCTAGAAAAAACGTTCTAAAATTCTGATTTTCTTATCATTAAAACCAGCACTTGAATTAAAAAGATACACACCATATTGATAAAACCATCTATATTTAAATTTCTTGCTGAATAATCACTACTCTAAAATACGGTAACTCTTTATCAAACAAATGCTTTGAAACAGCAAAAAAGACAATAATACACTCCCCAAAATTGGAAATCTGTATCAATTAGCTTAATCATTCTGTTTTAAAATTTTTAACAGTGCTGACAATAGATCTTTTTAAAAAAGTAAAAACTCTATAATCTTTTTGTTTTTTAATGGTCTAACAGCTTTGAAGAACAGAAAAATATAATACTTAAAAGAATGTTTATTGCTCTATAAGAGCCAAAAAAATTTCGTTGATATCAAAAAAATATTTTTTTGATAATAGTATGTATATAAAAAATAAATGATATTTATCAACATCCTACTGACTTACAAAGGCGACGCACAATAAAAAATATTTTCCAATCCCCTTGAATTAACAAGATCTATTGCAATTTTTGACGAAGACTATTGCACACTTTAGAAAAATTCATTTGCCCCGCATACCGTTCCTTAAGCCATGCCATCACCTTACCGATATCGCGTAATTTTTCTGCCTTTGTTTGTGCCAAAGCTTCACAAAGAACCTGTTCTACTTCCATCTCCTTAAGTTGATAGGGAAGAAATTCACGAATAACTTCTATTTCTGCTTGTCCTCTCTCTGCCAATTCCAAGCAACCAGACTCTTTATAGGCTCGCATCAATTCTTCACGCTGTTGAAGCATTTTAGTGAAAACAGACTGTATCTGCTGATCATCCACTTCTAGCTTCCCTTCATCATAATAAAGAATATCACGATCCCTAACTGCAGCATTCATTAAACGAAGTGTAGCAAGACGCGCACTATCTTGCGCTTTCAAAGCAGCCCTAAGAGCCCCATCAATCTGGTTACGCAACATAAATTTATCCAATTTTTGTTCAAGAAGAAGATGCCTTTTAACCAATCTTTATCCATCTTGCAATGGAGAATAAAAAATAATTAAGGACTCGATCTTCGAAAAGCTAAAACAAGACTTTACCTCTTCATGGAATGTACTTATACTGCCTACTTCAAGCGAAACGTTACCAGAATAATATACACAGCATCTGCTAAAGGTATGATTTTTGTGTAAAGTTGATCATTATACCTTTCAGAGAATAAATTGTGGATACATACTATGATACAAGCGACTTCACCCAGCCACCCTTGGAGTATCAAAAAACCGACAGCCCTCTTAGTCTTAGCAGATGGAACCGTTATTGAAGGCAAAGGAGCAGGTGCTACAGGTATAGCTGAAGCTGAAGTGTGTTTTAACACCGCCATCACAGGCTATGAAGAAATCCTCACAGACCCGTCATACACACAACAAATCGTTAATTTTACTTTTCCTCATATAGGAAATGTAGGGGCAAATAGCGAAGATATTGAAGATCTCTCTCCTCTCAATTGTCATGGTGCTGTTGGCGCTATTTTCAAAGCAGACATTACACATCCCTCAAATTATCGATCCAATGAAAATCTTCATCAATGGCTTAAAACGCGTAAAATTATTGCACTTTGTGGTATTGATACACGTGCACTCACAATTCTTATTCGTGAAAAAGGTGCACAAAATGCTGTCATTGCACACGATGCTAATGGAAACTTTGATATTCCTTCTTTAAAGAAACGTGCGCAAAAATGGCAAGGTCTCGTCAATCTTGACCTTACGAAAGACGTGACATCTCAATCATCAATGCAATGGAATGAAAAACCATGGAGTTGGAATAAAGGATACGGTACAAACAATGTGCACAATCTTCATATCATTGCAATTGACTACGGTATTAAACGTAATATTCTTCGCCTTATGGCAACACAAAAAGCACGCATTACTGTTGTGCCTGCTCACACAACTGCAAAAGAAATTCTGGCAATAAACCCTGATGGCGTTTTTCTTTCTAATGGACCAGGAGACCCCGCAGCTACGGCTCAATATGCCATTCCAACAATCAAAACATTAATTGATCATAATTTACCAATTTTTGGAATATGTCTTGGTCATCAACTTCTCGCTCTTACGGTTGGTGCAAAGACCGTGAAAATGCACCAAGGACATCATGGTGCCAACCACCCAGTTAAAGACCTTAACACTGGAAAAGTTGAGATTGTATCGATGAATCACGGTTTTGCCGTAGATTCTTCCTCTTTACCACAACATGTTCAAGAAACACATATTTCTCTCTTTGATGGTTCAAACTGTGGTATTCGAATCATTGGAAAACCTGTTTTTTCTGTTCAATATCACCCCGAAGCTTCTCCTGGACCACAAGATAGCCACTACCTCTTTCAGCATTTTAGTGATCTCATTATGAATTATAAAAAAATATCTTAAAATAAAAAGCCTCACCTTTTAACTTCTCTCCTTTAAATTATATCATCTTCCTACGCACAATTATATTATTTTTATACCTACAACTTATTGAATAAATATTCTTATTGATCATTCTAAAACTAAAAAGAGCGCTCTGAATAGCTTAAATTTTTCTCATTCCTCTCCTCTTAAGGTCGTATCCATCAAAATCATTGGTTTCTCCCCCCAAGCAAGATAAGTGGGTCGATAAAAACCATTTTTAAAAAGAGTAAAGTGCCTAATATTCAAATAAGCATTTGATTCACAATACAATTTTAAGCATTCTATTGTGCATGAGAAACATAATCCCTCCTAAAGAATAAAAAAATTAAAGTGTGAGACAGTGCAACAAATCTCTACTTTTTAAAAGATATTGCCGTAGATGGTTTTGAAAACTGTAAAGTCGAATAAAAAAGTAATCGCAAAACAGAAAACATCTTTTCAATTTTACAACGTTATATTCTTCCAAAATGAGGTTGTCTTTCGATTCCAGAAATGATGCCAACAAATATAAGCAATATTTTACTTCCAATTTGCCATATAAAATTTGGAATTGTTCATACAATACTGATACATCTAACTCAGATACGTTTTAATCTTTTTTTTTCAATATGCTGCTACATTAGCACTGGATATTAATTTGCAAGCAATAGAAAAAATACGGTCTCCCCTATACAAACAATATCACAAAATAAAAAAATTATTTTCACTAAATGAGAAGGATATATCGATATTCTATACAACACTTTGTGAAACAAATATCACAAAAAACTTTCTGCCTATAAAATGATACATTTTGTTTATCTTGTGCATTCTCTAGCAAAATAGTACGTACCAGCCCCTCTCAACAAATTAACGTACCCGCAAGACAAAAATAACTGTCGCAACAACAAGAAGAAAAAAGCCTCCAACAAAAGGAGCACCAGAAAAATAAAACAGTGCATTTTTATCTGTAAAACATTCAAAAAGAAACACATAAAAAACAGAACCAAATGTTAAACTCAACGAAATAACAGATGTCATCGCTCCTTGCAGTTCTCCTTGTACATTTGTCGGTACCTGCGCTGAAGCAATAGCACGTATAGGTGCATGAACAAGATACTCAAGCATAGTACACACACAAACCATATAAACCATCCACCCCTGCGTCGCAAATGTATAACCCAGCATAGCAACAGAGGCAAACAAAAGCCCTACTATAACAATATGCCAATCACTCCATCGTTTAGAAAAATAAGGCAAAATGAGAGCGACTACAATAAATTGGCCTATCCCAAAAACACTATAGGAGAGTCCAATAGAAAAAGAACTCCAATCATAGCGTTCTTTTGCAATGAAAGCCCAAATGCTTAACCATACAGATTCCGCAAACCAATAAAGAAAAAAGACCAATAACACCCAAAGAACCATCGGGTATTGTTTCAGATGCCAAAAAGCACCTAAGGGATTTGCCCGCTTAATATCAAAAAAGCGCCTATTCCATAAAGAAAGGGTTTCTGGAAGCATAACCCAAGAAAAAATAAAATTAATGAGTGAAAAACCAACAGCAAAATAAAACGGAATACGCGGACCAAACTGACCTAAAAAACCACCAATAAACGATCCTAAAATAAACCCCAATGCGGATGCAATGCCTAACAGACCAAAATTGCGTGTACGGGTTTTATCATCAGATATATCCGCAAGATAAGCTGTACAAGTTGCAAAACTAGCGCCACTTATCCCTGACAAAAGACGCCCGATAAATAACATAGAATAGCTCCATGCTATAGCACATATGAGATTATCAAGAGCAAAGCAAATAATAGAGAGAAGCAAAATAGGACGACGACCATAACGATCAGAGAGATTGCCAATAACAGGAGCAAACAAAAACTGCATCACTGAATAAGCTGCAAGTAATTTTCCTCTTTCTACAAAAGATGTACTGACCTCTTTTCCAGTTAATTGAGAAAAATATTCAGGCAAAACAGGACAAATGATCGCAATACAAAGAATATCTAACAATAAAGTGATGAACACTAAAACGAGCCCACGCTGAACAAATTTCGGATTGAGCATTTGGTCTGGCATAACATACACACTATTTTACGCATACAATGACTCCCCCGCTCTCTTTTAACTCCCGTTTCCTTTTAAAAGTATTCTATACCGTATACTTTTCACATACAAAATAATAACAAAGTAAAAATTTAAGTAAGAGTCAAGATAAAACTATAAAATTACGTTTTAATTGGTATATATTTAATTGCTATCTCATTGTCAAAGAATAAAATTTTTTTTGCATTATACGAACAAAATATTTGTGCGACAAACTCATGAACAAAATTTCATGAAACACAAAGTATTTCCAATAGTTTTAGAGACATTATGATGAATTTTATCAGACATCGTTTCCCCCTCTCATCCCACCGTTTTCAGGAATCTCAATTCCATCAGATACGTTAGATATACTATAGTAATTGAAACCTTTTAAAAGATAAGCTCTTAAAAAATTTTCTTACCCTCAGAATATGCTATAAGGTTAAAGCAGCATCACCAGAATAGCTTAACAACGTAAAAAGCTCATCATATTTTTAAAAGTATTTATTTGACAATAATTTTGATTAAAAAATAAGTATATTATAGAGAAAGTTCTTTAATTCTATAATCTTAGAAAATATTCATATCGCTTGCAATTTGTGGAACTTTATTTTATCTTTATATTCATTGATACTCTTAATGATTGTATGCTACCATTAAATCTAACGATGATCATGATAAGCATTTAAAAAAATAGCACTTTTAGAAATAGTTCGTCATGAATTTTTAATTCAAAAATGGTGTATAAAATGCGAAAAATATCCCTATTAATTCTCATATTAATGTTGGTAACAGGATGTGATGTTCAGGATTCTGATTCACAAGAGAGTATTTTAGAAAATAAAATAAAAACACAACAAACAACCAACGTAAACCTAGATCCCTATACTCTAAATAAATTAAATACTCTTCTCAAAAAACGTTCAGAAACAAATTATCAGGAAAAAGGGGCACTAATTGACTTTCTTTCTGAAGCTTTTTTAGGGACACCTTACCAAGCAAATATGTTACATGGCTCAGAAAATACACCAGAAAAACTGATTATTGACTTTAGAGGCTTAGATTGCTTCACTTATCTGGATTATGTTGAAGCATTGCGCAAATCAACATCCCAAACAGAATTCATAAATAACGTCATAAAAACGCGTTATATTAACGGTAATGTTGATTTTTTAAATCGGAAACATTTTTTTACGGATTGGGCTTATAGAGAATATAAACTCGCCACTGATATTACCGCTGAAATAAGTCCCCATGCGGTAAAAATAGAAAAATATCTCAACAAAAAAGCTGATGGTGAAAGCTATCTACCTGGGTTGCCAGTTGTGAAACGCACGATAACGTATATTCCAAGTAACTTTATTAATGAGGAGGTTATAGGTCGTTTACAGTCTGGTGATTTCATTGGTATTTATACGAAACTTGCTGGATTGGATGTAACACATGTGGGCTTCTTTATCATGACAGATAAAGGGCCAATGTTAAGAAATGCTTCTTCACGAAAAGAAAACGAAAAAGTCGTTGATTCTCCTTTTATGAATTATGTTGAAAAAACACCAGGAATCATTGTTTTAAGAGCTCTTGAATAACATCATAGCGATATGAAATATCTTCTCTATTCTTAAAATATATACTGTCGTTATTCAGGTAAACATCTAACTTCGTTCAAGCTATACGGATACAATATATTTGTTTACAGTTTTAAGAGAAAAAAGTCGTTTTGATCTAACTTTGTTTATAGGTATGACAAAATCATTTTTGGAGAAATCACGGATTTGTAATCACTTTTACTGGTTGAAAGATTAAAGACAGAAAAGACTCTATTATAGTATCACGCTTTCCTTTCATATTCTCAACCAAGAGTTATCTTTAGATTACCGCTAATCTGATCTTTACGAATATAACGCAAAAAACACAAACGAACGTTTGTAAAAATAAGTAAAAGTAAAGCCAGATATGTTTGGTGTTGTTTCATAAAGTATTTTATAAAAATTCAATCTACCTCTCTAATTTATTGCATATAAATTTTTGACTTTATAGCATTGTTTTCCTTATAAAGTCTTTGCTTTTTGTTATTGTCTATCAATTAAAATAGCTCTAATGTAGAAGCATATTTATGATTAGGATGCACCAATACTGTACGAGTCCTTGTAAAATTTTGATGCCAGATTGGAATGAAAATATGAAAGCATCAATTAAAACCAGTTTCTATCTTTAGCATCATTCTTTAGTTCAGCTTTGCGATTTTCTACAGCAACGACAATAATATCCTTCAAAGAGTAGAGACATGAGCATTATTTTTTTTCATTCTTTAATGAGTCCCCATCCTTCATGCAATAAAGAACACTCTAAACAGAATCCATTGTATCGATAAAACAATACATTTATTAGCAACAATAATGATGATTAATCTATGATCACAAACTTTAAAACCCTATTCATAACTTTTATATAAAATTTATAATTAAATCTCATTAAACTTATTACGAAGGCTTCACTCCTCTTCGCCCTAAGAGACGAAACATCTACTCCTGAAAGTCTGTAAACAATCCGTTCTCTTAAGTGGATTTAAGCTGCTAACCATTTCATGAGATTCACTTACAAAAGAATACAGCGGTAAGTCCTATTTTGAATATTTACTCCATACTCTAAAAACACTTAATAGATCAATTTTATATGCCTTATCTCACCACACCTTAAATGACAGTGTTTTAACGAAATAGAATAAATCTTGCCTTAAATACTCTGTTTAACCTTGTATACTTGATTGATGCAAAAATAAAATGAACAAAAGAGCATCATCGTATTTTCGAAAGGTATGAATCGCTCCATCATAAAAAAACAGCCCTTATAACATAACAGACAATTTGAAAAAATCTTTTTATATAAAAGGGATCACCGTTGTACCAGGAGGCAATTTTGCCTCATCTTCAGGCTCGACATGAATAGAAATACGCACATTATCAAATTCTTTTTGAAGAACAGCTTCGATTTTATCACAAATTTTATGTGCTTCTCCTACCTGCATTATAGCAGGCACAACCAAATGAAACTCTATAAAAGTAACCCTCCCAGCAACACGCGTCCGTAAATCATGGACCTCAAGCGCACCCGATGCATTTGCAGAAATCAGCTCCCGAATCCGCATGCTTTCATTCAATTCAACGCCAACATCCATTAATCCCTGAACAGCACTTCTAATCACCTTCCAGCCCTGTAAGAGAATATTAACGGCAACGATTATCGCTAAAATTGGATCTAAAGCTCCCCATCCTCCGACAAAACCAGCAATCAAACCAATTAAAATTGCAAGCGACGTAAAAACATCAGTTATAAAATGTACTCCATCAGCTTTAAGAGCCGGTGAGCGATGGAGTTTTCCCTGCCCAATAAGAACCATTCCCCACATACAGTTTATGACAGTTGCAATAAGATGAATAGCAAGCCATATTCCAGGCTTCTGCAACAATTTAACGGTAGAAAGAGCTATCCATGCTTCTCTTAAAATAACAATTGCCGCAATAATAATGAGTACCCCTTCAAGAATTGCGGAAAAATATTCCGCTTTATGATGCCCAAAGGGATGATCATGATCTGCTGGCTTCATACTCACTTTAACAGCCCACCATGCTGCTAATGACGCAAGAATATTAACGATTGATTCCAATGCATCAGAATAAAGTGCAACCGAACCTGTGATGTGATATGCCCAATATTTCAAAGCAAAAACAATACACGCAATAAAAATAGAGTATAAAGTTAAGCTTTGTATATTGATTTTTACATCCATGAACCTCATCCTTTTCTTCACGAAATAGGGAATTAATATTTTCAACCATATCATTATACTTTTGGCATAACGACGATCTTTCCTCAATATTACAGAAGCTTCATCATACAATAAACGCCTCAGCTCACCATTATTATCGTAAAAACTGCTCAGTTACACGAACAGCACCAATAAATAAAGAAGAGAGAAAATAATAGAAAGAAGAGTTTTCCCAAGAGCAATCAAACACATAACCTTCATTATTAATCGTTTTCTGAATAACTTAAAGCCATCTCACTTCTCATAAACGAAAAACTTGTTTTTGCTCAAATCTATCATGATCATGCATTATTTTTCAGTCTTATGATGTGCATTATAACCCATCTATAAGCCATCTTTGCACCTTAGAAAAAATATCTTAGCACTCTACGGTAACTTTACAGGTCAACTGGATTTTAAAATATGATTTACTAAAAAATTTAGATATAAAAAGAATAACAATGATTACCCTCAAAAAAAAGAATCTGGGCATTGGGGACCCAGATTCTTTTCCCTTAGAAATTAAGGGCATACAGAACTTGGGAAATAGCGGGGACCCAAGACACTGCACCCGATACAAGAAAAATATATGATTCCGTATCAGTATTTTTACATTATACCTATGGTTGTATATTGTCAACATAAATTCTACCATAAGTTTTAAAAAATATTTTTTTATCTCTTCTTTTTAAATAAAACAAATTCTAACATCTGGAAATCATAAGAAAAAAGCACTAAAAATCTCGCATGCATTTGAATATCATAACAATCAATGAAACAGATGATCCACGCCTAAAAGCCTATCATAATATCCGTGAAAAAGATCTTGTTGGACGGCAACATCAATTTATTGCTGAAGGCAAAGTAACATTGTCCGCATTACTACATTCGAAAGAGTTTTCTGCCATCTCACTGCTCATCGTAGCAAACCGTCTCTCTGGACTTCTACCGCTTTTAGAAAAAACACAGCCTCTATGTCCCATTTATTGCGTTCCACAAAAAGTTATGGATAATATCACCGGCTTCCATGTTCATCGTGGTGTTCTGGGTATTGGTAAACGCAAAATACTGCCACCCTTACAAAGTTTTTTACAACATCTTCCAGAAAAAGCTTTGATTCTTGTTTTATGTGGTATCTCGAATCACGATAATATGGGATCAATTTTTCGTAATGCAGCAGCCTTTGCCAGTAATGGCATTATTGTCGACAAAACCTCATGCGATCCACTTTATCGCAAATCAATAAGAGTGTCTGCCGGCGCTGCTTTAAAAGTACCCTATACGCAAAACGCTGATATAGATGACATTATAGCTGCTCTAAACGATGAAAACTTTCATCTTTATGCACTCTCCCCTTCTGCCTCACACACTCTCAAGCAAGCCAACAAAACCAAAAGAATGGCACTTATTTTTGGAACAGAAGGCGATGGCTTACCACCCCATATACTACAACAATCAAACACCTTACGTATTCCCATGACTGACGGTTTTGACAGCCTTAATGTTGCCACAGCCTCAGGTATTGCACTTGCTCATTTTACCAACTTTGACCACTAAAGATGATAACACTTCAAGTTATAAAACATACCCAATGTTGTATGTTATCTATCAGTCTCCAATAATATTGCCGTTCCCTAGCCTTTGAAAGCATTGATAAAAAACATTTTTACATTTTCTTTATCATCACTTTCCACACCCTAACCCCGCTTATGACGTGTAAAAGATATAATTTTGATGGATTCAATCATAAAACAAACTTTCAATGAGAAAATCTTCCGGAAGTCTCTCATTCAAGTTTAAGATTAAAAAATATCATTATAAATCAATTTACTATGCTTTATAAAGCTGTTGTTTTTAGTTCTGAGGAAACAGAATCTTTTGTTTCGAGATTACATAAAACGCGCTTCAACATCATTTCAGTATCGGCTGCACGTTCTGAATGTGTTACAAATCCTCCCCCAAGAATACGCGCCTCATGACCATTTCCATCATAAAGAACGCAAGCTTGCCCTGGTGCCACACCATTTTCACATTCCAATAAATCAACGGAAAAAATACCTTCTTTATAATGTAAGCGCGCAAGGTGAGGAGGACGCGTTGAACGCACCTTTACAGCCACCTCAATACCTTGAGAAGGGAAATTATCTAACGACTCATCACCAAGCCAATTCACATCACGTAAAAAAAGCTTATGCGTTTCTAACATTTCACGCGGTCCAACAATAACACGTGCATTTTCCACATCGAGATAAACCACATAAAGCGCTTCACCCGTTGATACCCCAATACCACGACGTTGACCAACCGTATAATTAACAATTCCCGAATGTTTACCTAAAATCTTTCCATCAATATGGACAATAACGCCAGGATTAGCTGCTTCTGGACGCAGTTTTGCGATAACATCTGAATATTTTCCTTGTGGAACAAAACAAATATCCTGACTATCATGCTTATTGGCAACCACAAAGCCCATTTCTGCTGCCATTTCACGAACGCGGGCTTTTGGAAGGTCACCAAGTGGAAAACGCAAATAATCAATCTGTTCTTGTGTCGTTGCAAAGAGAAAATAACTCTGATCACGATCATTATCGAGAGGACGAAAGAGTGCTCGATGCGCTCCGTGGGAACGCGAACGAATATAATGTCCCGTAGCCAAAGCATCTGCTCCCAATTCGCGTGCCGTTGTTAATAAATCAGCAAACTTAACCGTTTGATTACATGCAATACATGGTACTGGGGTCTCTCCATGAGCATAACTTTCTGCAAAAGGATCAATAACAGCTTCGCGAAAGCGCTTTTCATAATCAAGAACATAATGCGGTATTCCTAGTGTTTCTGCAACGCGGCGTGCATCCTCAATATCTTGTCCTGCGCAACACGCCCCCACCCGATGCGTTGCTTCCCCATGATCATAAAGCTGCAACGTAATGCCAATAACATTATACCCTTCCTTTTTCAAAAGACCTGCAACAACCGATGAATCAACCCCCCCCGACATTGCAACAACAATGCGAGAATCCTCAGGTTGTCCTGGTAAATCAAGACTGTTTAAAAACATGTATTCATTCTCTATTTAATGCTCTGTTTAATGGCTAGCCATATGTTGACATTCTGATGCACGCTCTTTAGCACTTTTACACGATTGATTGTCTTTATATTATTTTTTTATCCTTTCCACAACCATAGGCATTACTTTCTTAAAAGCTGCTGCAAACAAAAAAAGAATGATGGAAATAAGGCATAATGGTAATCGTTTAGGAGAAAACCTTTTTTCTCTTTTGAAAAATCCGGTAAAATATTGCAAGAATCTCTTCTACACACTTCAACTTGAGCTTCTTTTTACATACCCAATCACTTTATTAATTTTTTCTTTCAGCGCTTTTAGCTCTTTTTTAAATTTCATGCTCTATAAACGAATCAAGTCCTTGACTAAAGGTAGAGGATACGAATGAGCAACTTGATAAAAACACAAATGAAATATGTTATTGGGCCAGATGGAAGTCCGCTTACAATTGCCGACCTACCGCCGCAAACAACACGGCGCTGGGTGATTCGTCGCAAAGCTGAAGTTGTTGCGGCTGTCAGAGGTGGATTGTTAAGTCTTGACGAAGCGTGCCACCGTTATACTTTGACTGTAGAAGAATTTCTTTCATGGCAAAGTTTAATCGATGAACACGGTTTAGCGGGATTACGAACGACCAAGATTCAACACTACAGGCATTAAGTTGCCATTGATTAATAACATAAAGCAATCTATAAAACAGCCAAACTTGATAAAAGTTTGGCTGTTTTATACTATATCCAAAAGATAAACCTGAAAGAATGGATTTTTCAATAATTGCTTTTATCATCCAGCCATTAAATTAGCCAACCATTGAATTAGATTGAATCAAAATATCCTTATCATCCGCAGCAATCTTCTTTTCTCGTGCTTCCAAAAGCTGTGCACGTTGCAGCTCTGTATTAGCTTCATGGAGAGCAATTTCAGCATTTGTTTTTTGAAGTTCTAAATCACGAATTGAATTGATCAGATTATCACGTCTTTGCCGCGCTGCACGCGCAAAAGCAGAATAAGCAAAATGGTGAACATCATTGTTTCCAGATTTACGTTCTTCATGAGTAATCTGTGCTTCCAACTCTAACACCATTCGTTCAAATTCTGCGATCATCATCTCAAGCTGTGCAATTTCACGGCGCTTTCCACGCACTTGAAACATCCTCAATCGCACCATATTTTCTCGTGGCTTCATACTCACTACTCCTTGATTGCGCCAACTCAAAACTCGCATTCACACCCAATAAATATCTTTTAGTTATATATCTATCCGACAAAAACAGTCTATTAACTTGAAATTATAATAATTTTTGCCTTGCATTAAAGCATCTGAAAATACAATCTGCTTTAAAGAGCAATAACTATTTCTTTAACTTTTCCCCCATTATAAACTGAAGAGGTTTAAAGCTCAGTAAATAAACACTGAAATTGTAAAAAAGTAATTTATAAAGCTCTTTTACAAATTTTTTTAAGTTAAAGTTTATAGAAAAAGCCCTCCTTTTTTATTATGTTAAAAAATATAGGATTTTTCTAAAATAATTTTGTAGCCTCTTTCAAAAATAAAAATATTTTGTTAACCACTATCATGGATAGTGGGGAATTTAGTAGTGATTGTTACGCGTACTACTGAAATGTTCATAAACGCTTTGTTATAAGTGTTTGATTTAATGAATTGTTTTTATAACAGTGGTTTTGCTAACTGATATAAAATAGAAATGCTCCTTATGATTCGTGAAGGAGCAAAGTGAGGGATCTAAAATGCGCGTATTATTAATTGAAGATGATAGAGCAGTTACTCAAAGCATTGAGTTGATGTTAAAGTCGGCTAACTTTAATGTTTATATCACTGATCTGGGTGAAGAAGGTATCGATTTAGGAAAACTCTATGATTATGATATCATTTTGCTTGATCTGAATTTGCCTGACATGTCAGGGTATGATGTCTTGCGGACTCTAAGGTTGGCAAAAATAAAAACTCCTGTCCTAATCCTTTCTGGTATGAATGCCATTGAAGACAAGGTTCGTGGTTTTGGCTTTGGAGCAGACGACTATATGACGAAGCCTTTTCATAAGGATGAGCTCATTGCACGTATCCATGCAGTTGTTCGTCGTTCAAAAGGACATGCACAATCGGTTATTGTTACCGGAGATCTCACCGTTAACCTTGACACAAAAACTGTCGAAGTTGCAGGGCGCCCTGTTCACTTAACCGGTAAAGAATACCAAATGTTAGAGCTTCTCTCTTTACGCAAAGGTACCACCCTTACCAAGGAAATGTTTCTCAATCATCTCTATGGTGGAATGGATGAACCAGAACTAAAGATTATCGATGTTTTTATTTGTAAATTGCGGAAAAAATTGGAAGCAGTCTCTTCCAGTGTAAATTACATTGATACAGTTTGGGGACGTGGTTATGTATTACGTGATCCAGTTGAAGAGAACGTACGAAAAACCGCTTAAGCAGTGAACATGCACATTGTAAAATCTCGGAGTGTAGCGGGCCGAGATTTTTTCCCGAGATCTTTTCTCTGTTAAAAGTAGAGAACTCGCACACTAAAAATCTCATATAGAAAGCGCTTAAAGCTTAAGAAGTAACCACACCCAATTTACACATATAACCTTATCGCTCATAAGTTCAATCGAAGCCACTTTTCCCAACACAGCTTAAGCGCTTCTCTCTTATTCAAAGCTTTTTTACACTTTCTAAAACAATACAACCATCACTTTCATCAATATTTATTTTCATCTCTGTCATCTGAGCAAGTAACATTGTGTAATAAAATTGGATGACATGTGCATCAATAAGCTCTTCTTGAACTTCTCCACGAAATAACGCAAGAAAATGAGGGGGTATACGGAGAGTTCTACCGAAAACCTCAAATCGAAAAGAACGTTTATTTTCTTCTTGCAAAATCATAACAACAATTTCACCACCACGAGAAACTGTTGCGTTTGCAATCAATAATAAATTAAGCAAAAGTTTAACTTCATCTTTTTCTAACAATAAAGAAGAAGCTTGCCATTTTAAAGTTGCTTTTTCTTCTTTCATATATTGTTGAGCAACCTGCTCTGCAGTCCGTGTATCTATTTGTCCTCCACTTGCACCAGCAAAACCAAAAGCCAATCGCGCAAATTGTAGACGTGCAGCAGCACTCGCAACGGATAAACGCACCAATTGTAAAGCATCTTCTTCAGCTCCTCCTTCATCATAAAGCTCCATTGCATTTTGAATAGCCCCCACAGGTGAAATCAAATCATGGCAAATACGACTACAAAGCAAAGCAGCAAGATCCATAGGCTTCAAAGAAATATCTAACGTCATAATGATTGAAAACTCCTAGATTCAAAAAAACAAACTTTATTTTAAAGAAAAACTCTTAACATCTGATGCATAATAGGAAACATTAACAATCATGCTAAAAAATTCAGAAATAAATTCAAGAATTTAAATAACCTTATATCTTATTTTTTATTTGAATAGAATGAAAATTCTAATATTATCTTTTTGTTTATCACTAATAAAAGGAGAAAACTCCATGGCTCTCTCTCTGCTCAAATACTGGTACAAAAATATTATATCTTTAATCTTCCTTTTATTCATCACCATAAACACTACACAAGCTCGACTAAAACCAATAGAGCAAAACGAACCTCATTATTCACTCCAAGAAATTATTGATTCTGGTCATATTTTTTTTGGAAAAACAGCCAGTGGTCTGGCTGTTGCAATTCAAAATATTTTTTCAAAATACGGTTATCCCAATGCCTATATTTTAGGAGAAGAAGCTTCTGGTGCCTTTTTTGCTGGATTAACCTATGGCGAAGGAATGGTTTTTACCAAAAGCTATGGTCAACATAAAGTTTTTTGGCAAGGTCCCTCAGTAGGATGGGATTTTGGCGGCCAAGGCTCCCGTTTAATGATCTTAGTTTACAATCTTAATGGCATAAATAATTTATGGAGACGCTATGGTGGTATTTCAGGTTCGGCCTATTTAATTGCAGGTGTTGGTTTTCATGTCCTAAAATACCACAATACCTTGTTAATCCCAATACGTACAGGAGTCGGCGCACGCCTTGGTATCAATATAGGATATTTAAAATTAACACATAGACCGACATGGAATCCGTTTTAAACGGTTTCTTATTTGAAAAGGGGTATTATGCTTATTCAATCATTTCTTTTTTTTATACTTGGAGTTGCTTTCACTTCCTGGTTACTGGTGCTTTTATCTCCTTTTATTTGGCGTAAAGCCGTTCATTTTGCGTATAAAGATGTTTGTGCGAAAATGCCATTATCACTCGCGGAAATAGAAGCAAATCACGATTTTCTTCGTGCACAACATGCTGTAGAATTAGCAAACAACCAACAAAAGTACGAATTTTTGCAAAAAAAATATGTCCAACAAAAAATACAACTGAGCCAAGTAACAGAACAATTTTATCGGCTATGCCTCCCCACAAAAGATACTCTCACCAAAGAAGCGATAGCAATCAAACAAAATATCGCCACACTATACACTTCCAAAGGAAAGACAAATGATGCGTGAAAAAGTCGCACACTATCAGCAACGCTTACAAAAAATCCAAACTCATGAGCTGGACACGACCGCTAACCACCAATTGCTAGAAGAACTCCGAGAAGAAACAAAAGAACTTGCAGCAACATTGGCAGCTCAAATAGCGCTACAAGAGGGGAATACATCACCCATCAACACATTGATTCAAAAATCCAAAAGCAAAAATGACCTAGCATCACGTATTCGCCAAAAAATAACTTTTCTCTCCAAAAGCCCTGTTAAATAAGTTATCTTTTAAAACACCTTAAATGAAGAGTAAAATCAACAAAGGTTCATTGTAACTTTCATAACCCAAATCCTTTTACTAAACGTGACTTTTTTGCTAAGCTAAAGGACAAAGTTTCTTAGCCCATACCGTTCTGTTAAAAAATATCTTCTTGTCTAGAAGCTTCACTTTCTAATCATATCACCGCTCTAAAGGACAACATTTCATAGGTCCTAGAAAGGAAATAATACCAAAACATTGGCCACACACTCTAACAAAAAATACCTTCTAAGATGGATCACCAATAAAGCTTTGACCATAATTTTAAGGATAAAAACACGCTCTCAAGAGTGATAAAAATCTCTTATTTTTTTGATAATCATATCCTGATCCGTTTGTGTCAAGTAAGGATGCATTGGTAAACTTAAAACACACTCTCCTAAAGACTCTGAAACAGAAAGGGAATCTTTTACATAAGGGAAGTGTTTATAAGCTGGCTGTTGATGTAAAGGAGTTTTATAATAAATCATTGTAGGGATAGAATTTTTTTGTAAAAAATCTTTTAATTTATCCCGTTCTTTTACCTTAATCGTATATTGTGCATAAGCAGAACGAATATTTTCTCCTATTTCTGGAACTGTAACAATATCTCTTAAGCCATTGGAATAGCGTTGAGCAATTTCTACACGCTTTTCCATTTCATCTTCAAAAATCGCAAACTTTTCTAGTAAAATTGCAGCCTGAATGCTATCTAGGCGCGAATTCATACCAATACGTACATTGTCATATTGCGTTTCACCTTTACCATGAAACAAAATAGAGCGTAAAAGTTCTGCAAAATGATCATCATTGGTCATCATAGCGCCTCCATCACCATAACATCCTAATGGTTTTGCAGGATAAAAACTTGTAGCAGCCACATCACCAAAAGCACCACACATAGTATTATCGCTTCTCCCCCCCATAGATTGAGCAGCATCTTCAATTACAAAAAGATTTTCCTTTGCAGCCACTTGAGCAATTTGCACATAGTCAGCAGAAAGCCCAAATAAATCAACGGCAATAATAGCCTTTGGCTTTAGACGTCCCTCTTTTTTTACCATTTCGATAGCGTGAGAAAGTTTTTCAACATCAATATTGAATGTATCAGGTAAAACATCGACAAAAACAGGTTCAGCCCCCACCAAAGCAACCACTTCAGCCGTTGCTGAAAATGTAAAACTAGGACAAAAAACAGCATCCCCTAGACCAATATTTTTAGCCATAAGAGGCATCTTCAAAGCATCTGTTCCATTAGCACATGCAATCACATGTTTAACGCCAAGATATTCTGCCAATTTCTCTTCAAATTCTGTTACTTTTGGCCCCAAAATATACTTACCACTAGCGACTACATGCGCAATTGCAGAATTAATTTTATCTTCAATACGCGCACGCTGCGCCCCAAGGTCGATGAATTGCATATTAACTCCATTGATCATCACAAGAATGCAAAAGCGCTACCTATCTCTTTTATCTATCATAATTGACATCAGCAGCTGTTAAAATCCGTAAAACAGCAACAGCATCATCACCATTTGTACGAGGTGATTGACGCGTTTCAATACAATGAAGGAAATGCCGTAATTCGCAAGTAAGCGGCAAATCTTCACAAACATCAATGTAATTCAGCTCATCCATGCTAAAAGCCCACTCTTGATTTTCTTTCCAAACGGCAAAATGGTGCATTGCCAATTTACGACTCCACGGTTCCATATCATCAAAAACGAGTATAGCCTTTGTTCCAACAACAGTTAAACGCCTCTCACGATAAGAACTCAAGCGTGAAGTAAAAAGATGACTACGCACACCATTTGGAAAAATCATATGAATATGAGAAAAATCAGAAATCTGATCAACGACAGCAGCCCCCTCACCGCGAATTTCGGAAGGTTCACATCCTGTCAACGCCAAAATCATTGAAAGATCATGAGGGGCAAGATCCCATAAAGCATCACTGTGTGTGTGAAATTTTCCAAAGCCTAATCTATGAGAATAAATATATCGCACATCTCCCACATCTCCGTTTTTCACCAATTCACACATTTTTTCAAAAGCTGGATGAAAACGCAAAATATGGCCCACCATAAAAACTCGCTCATAGGCCTCAGCCTCCTGAACTTGGCGTTTAGCATCAGAAACATTCAAGGCTATTGGTTTTTCCACCAAAACATCTTTACCATTTTTAACAGCACGGAGCACATTTTGCGTATGCAATTGTGGCGGCAACGCTAATACCAGCGCATCAATATCTCGATGAGTAAAAAGATCATCTGGTGTAACAACCTCTACACCATACAGTGTTGCAAAACTAGCAGCACGATCATTATCAATATCAGAAACTGCTGCTAAAGCCCCGAGAGAGTGGAGTGTCCGTATATGATTTTCACCCCAATGACCGCATCCTAAAACCGCTACACGTGGCACCATTTTCATGCCTTACCTTACTTTATCATATGAAAATTACACTTTTACATATCGAGGATAAAATAGAATGACAAGAGAAAAGCTTAAAAACGATGCTTGACATCTTACTATTCTACCCCTTATATCCGCAAAAGATGTAATTATTGACAATTATGATTGCTTATTTTGGCGGAGTAGCTCAGTAGGTTAGAGCAGAGGAATCATAATCCTTGTGTCGGGGGTTCAAATCCCTCCTCCGCTACCATTACTTTTTTATTGTGTGTGTAGTTTGCCAGCAGTGTGGCTGTAGCTTGCCAGCAGGTTTTGTATATTTTGACACTAGGTTTTGTACCAATTTATTTTTTTTCAAAGAGTTTTTAAGGTGTTCTCAAAGGGTCTTCAAAGACCTTTCAAAGATCNTTCTGAGATAATGCGAGTTGCAAGCTGTTCGGATGACATTTCAAGTGAGAAGAATCCTACTATACCCCCTTCATTGGCTTGGCTGTTATCATGACGCTTGCAAGCATTGGCAATATTAAAAGCAATATTGGTTGCCAGAGAGGTTTTCCCCATCCCAGGGCGCCCCGCAAGGATAATCAAATCAGATGCTTGTAACCCTCCCATTTTCTCATCAAGTGTTTTGATATGGGTAGCTATCCCTGAGAGCCTTGAAGAACGCTTTTTTGCAGCGCTTGCCATGTTAAGTGCTTTTGCAATGGCTGTATCAAAGTTTTCAAACCCGCCCCCATATTTGCCTTTTTCTGCCAATTCAAACAACTGATTTTCAATCGTTTCAATTTGTTGGGTAGGCGTGAGCTCTACAGGAGCATCAAAAGCTGTATTGGCAACTTCATTGCCAAGATTAATCAAAGACCGGCGGATAAAAAGATCGTAAATGACGCGTCCATAATCTTCAGTGTTAATAATAGTGACTGCCTCTGTGGCTAAGCGAACAACATACTGGTATACAGTAATATCTCCAATTNAGCATAAATTGACTGATGATTTTTCTGTATCCTAAGCACATTATTCAGGACATTATTAAATAAGAGAAGCGTTTAAGGAATTCGGTCAACTTGACCAAATTGCTCTTCAGTATGCAATTGTGCAATGTTTGCACCATTGCTCCTTTGAGGAATTGGGTAAACAATACCCTATTGCTGTACTCATGCAATTGGTGCAAGTTGCACCTATTCCTCATCACGACCGATCAAAGGGTCAAGTTGTCCCTTTGATTTTCTGTCACTCAGAGGTTTCCTTTTCTCCTGCNAGAACGCTTTTTTGCAGCGCTTGCCATGTTAAGTGCTTTTGCAATGGCTGTATCAAAGTTTTCAAACCCGCCCCCATATTTGCCTTTTTCTGCCAATTCAAACAACTGATTTTCAATCGTTTCAATTTGTTGGGTAGGCGTGAGCTCTACAGGAGCATCAAAAGCTGTATTGGCAACTTCATTGCCAAGATTAATCAAAGACCGGCGGATAAAAAGATCGTAAATGACGCGTCCATAATCTTCAGTGTTAATAATAGTGACTGCCTCTGTGGCTAAGCGAACAACATACTGGTATACAGTAATATCTCCAATTTTTTCTTCCATTTGGATATAGGGCTTGATTGTAATGGGGTTTGCAAGATGACCCTTTTGAATAATTTGTAAGACAATCTCAAAGATCTTTTGGTGTAGCGTTTCAAAAAAATGTTCTGCTTTGAGAAAGTCTGAAACGCGATCGAGTGCATTATTATTAATCAGGATTGCTCCAAGCAATGCCTGTTCCGCTTCAATATTATGGGGAAGTTGACGAAAAGAAGAAGCAAAATTATCTCTTGGATTTTCTGTTTTTAGCATGTTCAGTGTTCTCATTGCTTTCTTTTCCCTTGTTTGGTGCCTCGAGTGTGATTTCTGTGGTGTATCCGCTTTGTTTTTCATAGCGGTGGGTGACGGTCGCGGCTTTCCATGGACCATTGATTTGCCCACGAAACCCTTGAAGGATGAGAGGTTGATCCGCCATGATTTCAGGGCGTCCCTCAAGGGTCAAAGAACCACTGCCTACAGCACGACACAACCTGTCCGACTCGGAAGCAGCAGCAGCTCGTGCTTCCTCCTCACAAGTGTAACAAGTCCGCAAACGCCGCACGGGACCGCTAAACCCTGTCTGATGTTTGACTTGGCATTGCTGCCCTTTTGAGCGATCAAAATAAGAAGCTTCAATGGTGCCATATTGCGTACGTGGCTCTAACGTAAATTCCCAGTTGGAACAGTCGTGCTTATGGATTGCTAATGCTGGTAAATTGTCACCGCTTAAAAATAAAAACTTATTGTCCTTGATCAAAAAACGTGCCCGCATGCGATCGGCAAGGCGGGTTAAAAAATCAACAGCCGATTGATCTGTACGAATCACATAAGGCAAAGTTTGTTGAGTGAACTGAGGACTGACCTTTGCTTGATAGCCATGGCGTTTGGCAAGTGTCTCCACAATCTCACCAACAGTTTTGTGGTCAAAATGTTCACTCACCTGTTCTTTGAGCTCTTTACGCATCGAGGCA
>NZ_JBHIPQ010000048.1:0-1070 GCF_042196125.1 Bartonella sp. AP280QHHD
TTTGGGGGCTCTACAGGCGGACAGAATAAAACTTGTGGCAACAGAAAAAGGTGTTGGGGTTCGCATGCGCCATGATATGGCAGCCAATGCGGGGCAGTTGCATCTTTCTGCTGATGGGAAAATCTCGTTGAAGAATGTTTTTGGTCATGGGGGTGTTGTCCTCAAATCGAAAAGCCAGAGCATATTGGCAAAACACATCACCTCGAAAAAGCATATTGATATTGCCGCCCATAAGGATGTGACGTTAGAAACGGTTGGTGCTGATGGTCATTTGAAGATAGAGGCGCAGGATGGGCTTTTATCGATTGCCGGTAAGGCAACCTCTGGGGGCAATATGGAGCTGTCTTCGCGCCAGACACTTCAAGTTTCAGGGCTAGGGTCAGGTGCTGATATGGCTCTTGAATCGGGCGGAGACTTGAAGCTTGAGGGGATTGTTTTAGCNTCAGACACTTCAAGTTTCAGGGCTAGGGTCAGGCGCTGATATGGCTCTTGAATCGGGCGGAGACTTGAAGCTTGAGGGGATTGTTTTAGCACAAGGGAATCTCAAGGCGCATGCCGGTGGTGATATACAAGCTCATTTTTTAGCCGGTGGGGTTGATATGGCGGCAACGGGTGCTGCTGGTGTTGTTGTTCTTGGCACCCAAGGGGATGTTGATCTCCAGAGCAGTCAAGGTGCGATTGTTGCTGAAAGTGTTTATGGAGCAGGAGATATCACCCTGGTTTCTCATAACGGGCTATCTGTTTCTCAAACAATTCTATCGCATCAAAATGTTGCCATTCAAGCACAACCAGCAACAAATGCTCCCGTTCATTTTGGGCAACTTTTAGCCTATGGCAAGGCAAATATTGAGGGTGGGGCGGTTGACTTTTCTTCGCTGATGACGGGTGAAGAAGCTGTTTTAAAGGTTGGCAGCCTTGATGCAGGCACACTGATGACAGGTGTCGTTTCTACGGGCGGTTCAGGGGATCTTGTTTTAGATGAAAAGGGCTTTCTTTTGATTACAGCAAAAGAAGGGGTGAAGGTTGGTCAGATTGCCAGTGGTGGCAATATTGAAATTTTTGCAGGCAAC
>NZ_JBHIPQ010000049.1:0-1649 GCF_042196125.1 Bartonella sp. AP280QHHD
AATCGCACTCTTCTTGATGTTGAAGATCCCAATGCTCAAATGCAAAGGCTCTATGACAATGCTGTGGAGCAGCAAGATCCCTTGGGGTTAGTGCTAGGCAAGCCCTTAACGCCTCAGCAAATTGCTGGGATCAAAAAGGATATGATCTGGCTTGAGACCCACCTTGTCGACGGACAAGAGGTCTTGGTACCCCACGTTTATTTGGCACCAAACACTTCTTTAGCACAAGATGTTTATGGGGCAAAAACGCAGCAAGGAAACCTTGCCAGTGCACGTTTGAAAGGCAATGGCGTCACTATAGAGACGGACCGTCTTACCAATAGCGGCACCATATCAAGTAATGGTGCATTGCATGTTTCGACTACGCAAACTTTGTTTAATGATGGTGGTTTTTTGCTTGGCAGCGGTGCTGTAGATCTCAGCAGTGGCGATCTTTTAGCCAATTCTTCCGGTGTTATTCTGGGGGATATCATCACCCTCAATGCGAAGACAATCATTGATGGTACTGCAAAAATCCGTGACACGAATGAATATGGTTTTGTTGATCGCAGTGGGCAGCAGGCTCAAATCATTTCTATACAGGATTTAAACATTCACTCCCTTGGCGATTTAAGCATGACTGGTGGCCAATGGAGCAGTGGCGGTCCGATGACGGTGATTGTCGATGGTTCTGCTACGTTTGGTTCATTAGTGCTAGAGAGTGACCATAAGGAGACATTGGAAAAAGGGCATTATAACGCCCAAAGCAGTGAGCACCGTTTGACAGAAGTCAACAGTGATGGAGATTTGACCATTGTCACAGGTGGTGAACTTAACCTTGGGGGAAAGTTTAAAGCCAAGGGCAATGGGGATTTCACCAGTGGTGGCGCTCTCAACGTGGTTTCAGAGCAAGATTTTAACAGTTTTGATTTGGATCTGAGGGGCAAAGAAGGCGACAAATCGAAGCAAAAGAATAAGTTTCGTCAACAATCAACAGAAGTTACTACAAACAAAACCACGATAGAAACAGAGGGCAACCTCTCCATGCATGCGCAAAATGGGGATCTCACGCTTGATGCCATAGGGGCAAAAAGTGGTGGTCAGACGCATTTGGCATCAGATACGGGGAAGATCAAGTTTCTGACCAACAAGGATCAAGATTTTAAGGACGTTTATCAGCGTAATGAAAACCTTGTGTGGTGGAGTGAGAGCGATAAAGGTTACCTTAAGGAGACCATCGAGCATGTCACCATAGATGCTAAGGGTGGCATAAAGCTTGATGCGGGTGATGGCTTCGTTGTTGAGTATCAGGCAACCGGTGATTTAGACAAATCCCTTGAGCAATTGTCTCGCTCTCCAGGCATGGCATGGATCAAGCAACTGCGTGATGATCCAGAATTATCCAAGCAAGTTGATTGGCAAGCAGTTAAGGCTGAATTTAAAGACTGGGATTATAAAGCCCAAGGGCTGACAGAAGCCGGTGCGGCTCTCGTGGCATTGGCTGTCACGGCGGTTACGGGTGGAGCAGCCTCGGGCGCTGCCAGTGCCATTACCGGTGCTTTGGGGCTTGGCTCGAGCACCGCCATGAATGCGGCGATACAGGCTGGTGTCCAAGCGCTGATTAACAAAAGCGCTGTGGCTCTTGTCAATAATCGCGGCAATATTGCCGG